>DASUYO010000185.1:0-6125 GCA_036377375.1 Pyrinomonadaceae bacterium | reverse complement strand
GAAAATCGCCGGATCGTTTTTGGTATCGAAGACGAAACTATTCTCTCGGGGTTTAATGACAGGATAGATTTTGGCTTTAATGTGAGCGTCCGCAGGCAGGTAGGCTAACGCAAGGCGTGCGGCACGAGTTATGTCAGCACGTTTCCATTTCTCGAACGTTTGTTCGAGAGCCGGCGCGCGCTGTGCGAGTGCTTCTGATAGAACAAAGGTTTTGAAATCAGCGTCGTCAAATGACCGCTGCATCGAAGCTTCACGTTGTTTCAATCGAATGTAGCCTTCGCTCTGAAACACGCGCTGCCAGTCTTGATCGGTAATCGGCTGATTCACCTTTCTTTTCGCGAGAATGGCCAGCACTGCTTCTGCTTCGTCGGTGACGAGCCGTACGTTCACTGCTGAAGTTTGCGCGGACGCAGAGGCGAAGGTGCTACAGATGAAAAGCGATATGATGAGTACGAATTTCATAGATTAAACCGAGCGCCAAAGGCGCGGAATATGATAGCCAGGGGCAAGCGCGAAGCGCGTCGCCCCTGGGTAAAAAGTGTAATAACTGACAGAGCTCTGAAAGAGCGAAATAATTGGCTAAGATATTTTCGCACTTTCAGTGCTCGCTTCAATTATTTCTACTAACCAGGGGCGACGCGCTTCGCTCCGCTCAGCGCTTGCCCCTGGCTATCATATTGCGCGCCTTCGGCGCTCCGACGCGCTTCGCTCCGCTCAGCGCTAGCCCCTGGCTATTATATTGCGCGCCTTCGGCGCTGCGCAGACTGAATTCGCTCCGCTCAGCGCTTTCCTCTGGCTATCATATTTCGCGCCTTCGGCGCTGCGCAGACTGAATTCGAATGATCGATCCATTCCAGTGCACTCGTTGTAATGCCGCTCTTGTTGTAGTTGACGCTCCATCCGTCGTATGCCGCTATTGCGGTGCTACGAACGAAGTGCCGGCGGCGTACCGCGAAGAGCTGCGGTTGGCACGCGATCTCGATCAAACGACACGTCGTGCGATAGCAGAGTGGGCACGCCTGGACCGCATTAAAGTTCCACGATGGTGGTTTGTAGGTACGGCCGGCATTCCGTTTCTGCTTATCGCCGTCGGTCTCGCGATTCTTCTGACGCTTGGGATGCTGAAAATGGTGAGCAGCACCAACCTTGCTTGGTTCGTCGCAATTTTCGTTTGGCTTCCACTTGCGCCGGCGGTGTTGTTGGCGTCCAGCATAGGCATGAGAAACCTGCTCGTTAATGGCGCTGCGCGTATAGGCCTTGCGTTTGCTGCGATATCATCAGCGTCCGAGAGCGGTGGATTAAACTGTCGCCAATGCGGCGCACCACTCACTGTTGAGGCAGGCGATATTCTCGTTCGATGTCTCTACTGCGAGGCGGAGAGTATTGTGCGTCTTGACGCAGCGCAGATGCGGTCGCTGGCAACAAATGTGGGAACGGCAAGAATGAGTTTAGCTCAGGCGATGGCCGCGTTATCAAAGCATGCCGAGCTTGCCTCATTTGAAACGCGGGGCCGTGTGTACGTGATCGCCGGCTTGTTAGTCTTGCCACTCCTCTGGTCCTTTGTCTCAGCAATACAGTCAAGTTACTGGTCGTTCGTTATTGCATTGGATGTGTTTGTGCTCAGCCTTTGTGTGTTTTGGATGATGCGCGAGGCCTTTCTCCCACCTGTAACAGTAGAAGAACTTAATGCACTTAGAGGAACGAGCGACAAATCAACTAAGCGGGCCGCCGGTACTCGCGGATGGTACGACCATGCCTTCGAGGCGGTGAATTATTTGGTTTCATTGGGAATCACGCTGATGTTTGTGGCGATTCAGGTGATCGTTTATGGAAGCCACAGATGAACGCGGATTAACGCAGATCAGAATCCGTTGCCAACATTTCTCCCGCGGCGGTGTTAACCTATAGAATCACTTTCATTACCAGAGGCCTTCCGGAGGACTGTGACCGATGCAAACGTTCCTACAGGACTTGAAATACGCGCTGCGCATGCTGAAAAAGAATCCCGCCTTTACCACCGTCGCGATTCTGACGCTCGCGGTGGGTATTGGCGCCAATTCGGCCATCTTCAGCGTTGTCAACTCGGTCCTGTTACGCCCGCTGCCTTACCCGCAACCAGCTCAACTCGTCCGAGTCTACAGCGAATTTCCCACGATGCAGCTCAAGAAGTTCTGGCTCTCGCCCCCCGAACTGGTCGACATTCAGCGCGAGGCAAAATCCTGGCAGGCAATTGGCGCCTGGGCACCAAGCGGCCAGAATGTCGGTACTGAGAGTGAGCCACTTCGAGTCACCGCTGCCGGTATCACGCGCAGCTTGATCGATGTGCTGGGAGTGCAACCGGAACTTGGTCGCAACTTCACTGAAGAGGAAGATCGCAATGGTGGACCACGAGTCGCCATCATTTCGCATAGTCTCTGGCAAAAAGGCTTTGGCGGAGCGAGTGACATTATTGGCAAACAGATTCAGGTCAACGCGGCAACAACGACCATTGTTGGTGTGATGCCCGCCAACTTTGCATTCCCTCCCGGAAGTAACGATCAGGTCGACATCCTCGGGCCCTTCCAATTCGATCCCGCCAACCCGGGCAATCGTGGTAACCACTTTCTTTCAGTGATCGGCAGGTTGAAACCCGGTGTGACTATCGAGCAAGCGCAGAGCGAAATGACGAGCTGGATGGCCGGCTGGAAGAGTGAGGGTCGCGCGCAGCATTTACTCAACCCTGAACGCCACCCGGTGGTAATGCTGGGTCTTCATGAAGACGTTGTCGGCTCCGCGCGCAAAGCCGTGTGGCTGCTCATGGCTGCCGTTGGTTTTGTTTTGCTCATCGCGTGTGTGAACGTCGCAAACCTTTTGCTGGCTCGCGCGGAATCACGTCATCGTGAGTTTGCAGTCCGCCTGGCACTGGGAGCCGGTCTAAAACGAATGGTCCGGCAATTCGTCGCCGAGGGTTTCGTACTCGTTGTAATCGCTTCAATTCTCGGAGTAGCGCTTGCAGTCGCGGGTTTGAAGATCCTGTTACTGTTTGCGCCTGACAGCGTTCCGCGCACTGACGAGATTGGTGTTGGTCTTCCTGTACTCGCATTTACGATCGGAGTTGCCATCGTTGCTGTCTTTCTCTTTGGTTTCGCGCCGCTCGCGCAAGTCAGTGAACGTAATCTGGCTAATTGGATTCGCGGCGCCGGACAGCGCGCAATTCGAGGAGGAGGTCAGGCACTTCGCAAAGGCCTCGTAATCGCAGAGATTGCCCTCGCAGTGATCCTCGTCATCGGCTCGGGCCTGATGATTCGCGCCTTCTGGAAGTTGCAACAAGTCAATGCCGGCTTTGACCCGGCAGGTGTTACCAGCTTCAGCTTGACTCTGCCCGCAGTTAAATACAAGGACCCCGAACGCCTCAGATTTGTAGACGCGCTCGAGCAGAAACTCAGCACCATTCCCGGTGTGGCTGCCGTCTCGTTGGCAGGTGGACTACCTCCGTTACGCCCGATTGACGCTAACGACACCGAGATAGAAGGCTACCAGCAAACACCTGATAGCCCGGCGCAGAACGTCGACTACTGGAATGTAGTTGGTAACGACTACTTCAAGACGATGAAGATCCGGTTGTTGGAGGGGCGCACCTTTGAACCGCAGGACGACAACCCTAACGCGATGAAGGTGGTGATAGTCAACCAGGCGCTCGCGAAAAGGTTCTGGAAGGGCAGTCCGGTTGGACGACGTGTGAATCCGACGTTTTCCGATCCCAAAGTCTGGTTCACGATTGTCGGGGTGGTTGAAGACACGAAGAACGCCGGCATGGATAAGCCCGGCGGTCCCGAACTTTATTTTCAGGCACGACAAGTGAATGAGTTTGTCGGACCGAACGTAAGTTTTGTCGTTCGCGCCGCGAATGATTCCGCGTCACTCGAAAGCTCGATTCGCAACGCCGTTCATGAAATGGATCCCAGCCTGCCGGTCTATAATCTTCGGTCCATGAATGAACTGGTGTCGAAGTCGATGGTCCAACCACGTTTCCTCGCGCTACTGCTGGCCACGTTCTCGGGTATCGCGCTGTTCCTGGCGGCGATTGGGATTTACGGTGTGATGGCTTATTCGGTGGCGCAGCGCACGCAAGAGATAGGAGTGCGAATGGCACTGGGAGCGCGACCGCTTCACGTGTTGCGACTCGTCTTCGGACAGAGCCTGGGCATGTTGGTCATCGGCACAGTCATCGGGTTGGCAGGCGCCCTTGCGCTGACGCGACTAATGCGCACACTGCTGTTCGAAATAACCGCTACTGATCCGCTGACGTATGTAAGTGTCATTGGGTTACTGACTGTCGTCGCATTGCTGGCGTGCTACATCCCGGCGCGTCGCGCAGCGAAAGTTGATCCATTAATTGCTTTGAGATACGAATAGATGATGAGAGGTGAAGACATGATGATCACAGCATTGCTTACGTGCATGATGATGTTGGCCTGCGGAGCGCCGCTCACTACGGACACAGCACAGAGGGACGACTTTAAGGAGCGCGACGAAATTAACCGGACGTACGAATTGGCGCCGGGAGCGAGCGTTGAAGTGTCGAGCATTCGTGGCTCCGTCGAAATTACCAGTACGGATTCTGCGACGGCGGAGGTGCAAATCATTCGTACGGCGCGCACGCGTGCTGACCTCGAGCATCACAAGATCGAAGTCCAACAGACGAGTAATGGCCTTGTAGTGCGTGGTGTACAGGAGCCTGAAGAGCGGGACCGGAATATTCAAGTCAACCACCATGTCATACTCAAGCTGCCTCGACGCATGGATCTCTCAGTCAGCAGTGTCAGTGGCTCGCTCAAAGTCGGCGACGTAGACGGCCAGACGCATCTGAGCAGTATTAGCGGTTCTGCGAATATCGGTAATGTCGGCGGCAAACTACAAGTGAGCAGCATTAGTGGAAATCTCGAAGTCGGGAACGTAGGCGCAGAGGCGCGAGTGAACAGCATCAGCGGCAATCTCGGTCTTGGTCAGGTGAACGGCTCGCTTGATGTGTCGAGCGTAAGTGGTGGTCTGCATGCCACGCTTGTCAGCCTGAGCCCTCAGGGGATTCACATCAACAGCGTGAGTGGCTCCATCGAAATTGGATTCAAGAGTGAAGTCAACGCAGACTTCAACGCCGAACATGTCAGTGGGCAAGTTTTCCTTGACGTGCCTAACGTGATTCGGGAGAGTGAAGAGAACTCATCCAACGTCCGCGCGCGCATCGGCGCAGGAGGTACGCCCATCACGATCTCAAGCGTGTCCGGCAATATCCGGTTGACTCAAAGTTAATTGGCCTTTGCTCAGCCTGCGAAGCAGGCGAAGCATAAAGCTTGGTGCGTAAGCCCCAGGTTGTGAATTTGCATTTAGGGATGGAACCCGCATTAGCGGGCGAAAGCTTGCACCTTGAGACTGTCACCCGTTTCACGGGCTGCAAAACAATTATTCCGAGATCCTGGGGCTTGCGCCCCAGGCTTTATGCTCACGCCTGCTTCGCAGGCTAAGAGGGAAGCACCCGCCATTCGTGAGGGGTGTGGAATACGCCGTGAACGGGTTTCCCGCGGGCGACGTGGAGCACTGCTCCATGCTTGCGATCGATGAAGTCGCTGATGGCTGATCCGCGCTGCCTGATACTGCCTTCAACGTCAAACGCCGCCACTTCAAGTGTGATCTCGGGACAGGAGAACTCGACCATAGCTTTCCCCGGTTCGAGATCGATGCGCTGGTTTCCAGTTTCAGTTGAGAAATGCGTATGAAGATTTCCGAATACGGAGTTGAAATAAACGTCGACAACAGCGTCCTTGATCGGACGATGGACCATCAATTCAATCCGAATAGACAGGGCGTCGCCCGTTGCAAACATCGTCGTTCGGTCACCCTTAGAATTAAACAGAGTGATGGAAACAATCTCCGCTGCCGGCGAAGATGAAGATGCCGCTATGGCTCGCGCAGTCGGAGAAAGATGCAAAAGCAGATCTTCATATGCTGAGATTACGTCGCGCGTCGGCCCGCTCTTAAATATTTGCCCTTCTTTGATGAGCAGCGTGCGATCACACAAACTCTCTACAGCTCCAAGATTGTGCGATACAAACACAATCGTCGTACCTTCCTTCTTTAACTGCGCTATG
>DASUYO010000184.1:0-2872 GCA_036377375.1 Pyrinomonadaceae bacterium | reverse complement strand
GAGGAGACTGAGGGCGTCACCGAGTAATTTAAGCCGCAGATAAACGCAGATTAACGCTGATCTGCGTTTATCTGCGTTCATCTGCGGCTTCTACCCATTCCTCACCATCGGCATAGACTTCCTTTTTCCAGATAGGCACCGTGCGTTTGAGTTCTTTGATGGCCCACTCACAGGCCTGAAATGCGGCTTGACGGTGTGGCGCGCTGACGGCGATTACGACGCTGGTCTCGCCGATCTCAATCCTGCCGGTGCGATGCACGATGCCGATGTGGGCGATGTCGAACTGTTTATGAGTTTCAGCGCCGAGTCGCTGCATTTCACTTAACGCCATCGTGCCGTACGCTTCGTAGATCAAGTACAGCGTCCGTTTGCCCTTGGTCCACTCGCGCGCATAGCCATCGAGGGTGACGGTCGCTCCGCACTCAGGCAGCACTATCCGCCTCGCAACCTGACCAACGTCGATTGGCTCTGTAGTCAATTCAAAGAAATCATCCGATCCACCACTCACCGGCGGAAACACTGCCAACTCGTCATTCTCTTTCAAGACCGTATCAGGCGTGGCGTATTCCTGATTCACTGCAAACAATAACGAGCGCCCAAAGCGCTCGAGTTGCGAAAACTTCGCTGCCAAACTCCTGAAAGCACTTGAAACAGTTGCCGGAGCATCGAGCGAAAGCTCAAGCTGATTCGCATCAACTGCATCTCGCGCCGCTCCGAAAAACAGAACACGAATACTCACCTGCGGCTTCTGACTGCTCATTCCAGCTCGATCCTTTTGCCGCCGTGACCGTTACTCTTCGCGAGTTCGTGTATCCGTGCTCGTTCCTCATAACCTGTGACTGCGATGCTCAACATTCCACGCAATCGTTCGAGCCGTTCCGACGTTGAGCGCAACTCGAGCAGCTCCTGTTTGACTTCAGCGTCGATCTCCATCGCAGCTGCGACCAGAAACGATAAACGTTGCGGCTCGGTGTTTGAGATATCAGGCAACGTGGCGCGCTCGTCGTTAATGGTGCGCACCGCCTGTGCAATGCGAGTAAACGTTTCCGCTACTTCTTTCGAAGTTCCGGCAAGCATCTCTTCGTCTTCTTCATCGTCTTCAAAGTAACTGACGTGGGCCACCAGATACGGATCGCCGCGCTCGACGTACGACTCGATGCGATATCTGATAACTCCGAGCGTCAGTATGTTTGAGCGCCCGTCAGGAAAAGTTTGCGTCTCAGTCACTTCAGCCACGCAACCGATGTGACCTGCCGGCGGCAGCTCATTCTCGGACGTCGTTGGATCGAAGTAGGCGAGCCCAAAAAGATTGTTGCCGATCTTAATGTCGAGGAGCATTTGCCGATAACGCGGCTCGAAGATGTGCAGCGGTAACGGCACGCCAGGAAACAGGACCACTGGCAGGGGAAAGAGTGGGAGCTCGTGCAGCCCACGCACTTTGTCGCTTGCTTCGCTCATGATGGACGTTTACGCGGAGCGATTATGGCAGAGAGAGGAGCAGAAGTCAGTTTGCGGCGCAGAAAAAATTCGGCCCCCGCGTTCGTGTTGGGCAACGGCAGCGGGGGCCATCGAGCACACCGTTCGATGAAGAGGGTTTTCATCTACGGTGCTTACGGACGCCAAAAGGGAGTGAGCGTCCGGATCTTGTCAAAGAATCTGAGCAAACAACTCCAGTCTATGAACGGGGGCCAGCCTGCAAATACTTGCAAGCATGTCTTCGAGCTCAAAGGGTTTGGCAAAAAAGCCATCCGCCCCGGCGTTGACGCACGCCTTGCGGACATCGGGTTCAGTGTTTGAACTCATGATCAAAACTCTTGCCTGCGACAGATGACCTTTGATGAATTCCACTAGCCGCAGACCAGCGGCAGGCGAGTTCTTGTCGGGAGGCATGTGCAAGTCCAATATCGAAATATCGGGCTTGTAAAACGTCGCCCGCCGAACTGCGGTCTGCATGTCGTTCGCAGTCACCACGTCGTACTCATCACACAACGTCCAATAGAGTTGTTGTGTGATGTGCGAATCGTCATCAACTATCAAAATCCTGGGCTTCATTACGGGTTGATGCTGAGCAAAGTTCGTACCGTCTTGGTGATCGATGTACGAGAGAGGCAAACAAAGCGGATTTGGGATTTGCAGGGAATTTTGCGTGTAGACGGATGTGAACACCTGGCTAGTGAGACGTCCTCATTAGGAGACACTACGGTTTTTTCGGTGGTGGCTCGTCGTCTTCTCCAACCTCATCGACGACCTTCAGCTCCGCGCCGAACTTCTGATAATTCCGGAAACGAATGTCGTTGCGGCTCTGAAGCACGAACTTCGGGTTGACGGTCGTCATCACGATCTCGGAATGCGAGGGCAAGAGATATTTATGTTCGTTAATCGTAACCCAGTCGTAGTCGATCAGGCTACTGGCGGCAGTGATCGGAAAGTCAGGTGGGATCTCCGTCGCAATCTGTTCGAATCGCACCACGCGATCCAACTCGCGGTCTATCCAGACCCGGCCACGCGAGCCGACGACTGCTTTGGCACCTGTATCAGCGAGGCTCAGGGTTAGCTCTGAATTGTCTCGCTTCACCACGTACTCGAAAACGACTGTTCTTCTGGTTTGAATAACATCGGTATCGACCATGCGAAACTCGGTTTTCGACTCAGGCTTGAAGACATCGGCAAGCGCGGAGATGTATTCGACGCCGCTGGATGACGCGCCTTTCGGCACGTACTTGTTCTTGCTGTAATCGTTGCTTGCTCCCTGGTCTTCTCCCGGCGGCATTCCATTCACGGTCAGGACTTTGTACTCTTCGCCGGCATTCGCGCGATACCCGACGGCGATCGTGAGATTGTCCTGCGGAATCCAGTTCGTGGTGTTGCCGTA
>DASUYO010000183.1:0-24194 GCA_036377375.1 Pyrinomonadaceae bacterium | reverse complement strand
CGAGAGTTGATCATAGGAATAGTCCTGCCGTCCAAATCCATCAAGCATCGATAGACGATTGCCTGCCGCATCGTATGAAAAGGTGACCTGCGCCGGGACCGGAATTCCTGAGTTTCCGGGTACCGCATAAACAATGCTGGTTAGGAGGTGACGATTGTTATAGCCGAACGTCCGTGATGCGCCTCGTGCGTCGGTGATCTTTTGAATCGTATCGTCAGAGTTGTAGTCATATGTCGTTGCCAGACCCGTACTTTGCTCAGGCACATGTCTCGTACGCATTCGGCCGTATCCATCATATGTGATGGCCGTCTCCTGGAAGGTACTGCTGCCTTCCGGGCCCACGTATTCCTTCATTCCCGTTACTTGATCACGTACGTTGAAAGTCATAACAGTCGTTGCATACACCGTGTTGTTTGGAGCGGTTCCGTTGGGCCCAGTGCCATCCCAATTTAATATTTCTCTCTTCCACGTCCGGCTAAACACATCGGTATAGATCTTCTGCTGACGTTTCTTCGTGACACCGTTCACCACTGTTCCTTCATCGGTCAGGGTAACAACTTGTCCACCAGCACAACCACAGCCAGCATATGCAGCCGTCTTTGTGGTGCCATCCTGGTTTGTCGTGACAAGCGGCCGGCCATTCCAGTCGTAAGTCTGCCGCGTGTAGTAGATGCCGCCCACTTCATCACCACTGGGGACCCAGGAGTTATTGACTTCACTTGGATTCGACACCTCGACCGCGCGGCCCATGGAGTTGTAGATGGTGACCACCAGGCGATAACCGTTGTCGCTGTTGGGATGATTACCAGCCGCTCCAATCACGCGACCCAGCCCATCCACCACTTCAATCGAGTACAACTCGTCGGCGACGTTATTCACCGTGGCATAACTCGCGGTGTAGTTCGAGCCATACCAGAAGCGCTTGTAAGCCCCGTTGTTTGTAGTCGTAATTCGGTCCAGCTGACCAAGATTGTTGTAAGTCATGGTCTGAATCGCGCCCTGTGACTGACTGGACGGAGCTGGCGATTGCGTGCGCGTCATGGCGCCAAAGTCGAAGTTGTATTGTGCGTAGGAGCTGTTATTAGCAGCATCGGTAATGGTGGTGGGATAAGCGAACGTGTTCCGATTTGCGTTATCAGAGAATGAGTCTCCATACGTCACGCTGTTTTGATGACCAGCAGGATCGATAATGGAAATGGGTGTACCGGTATTGTAGTAGTTGACGTAGGTAGTCAACTTCTTCGCCGCGTTCGTGATGTCGGTCACGTCCCAGTGAGACACAGCCGTCACATTGCCACGTGCCGTGAAGTAGAGGTTGTAGTTGACATCGTGCTGGGTGGCCGCCGACGGTACACCGTACAGCCGCGCCGGGTCATCATAATCGTAGCTGATCTTGCTCTGCCACTGCGCCACATTTGAGATATGCACCTGCGAGACCAGCCCGATGATGCGGCGATCGAGATAAGCCTGACTCAGATTGTAATCAGTGTAGGTCTGCCTGAGCTCCGTCACGCCATCAGAAGCAAACTCGCGCACGCCGTAGGGCAGGCCATATTGGGCGTATGGGCCATAGTCGATCACGGTGCGGCGTCGATTGCCGCTGGGATCGTAAACATTCGTTTCAGTGACGCGCGGATTGATTTCGTAGCCAACTGAGGTGTTGTCCTGCGTCCAGCCGGTGGTAGTCCATTTCTGGCGCACGCTGCCTGACCACACCTCGCTCAGTGTCGCCAAACCTCGCTGCCAGCCAGTGCCGTAATACTGCTTATAAATCGTGCCGTCGGGTGCGGTCAGCACACAGGCGCCATCACCAGCCACGCTGTACTGTGTAGTTACCACTGACGGCACACCGTTGACACCGCTCCAGTTTTGTGCCGAGAGACTGCTGCTCAGCAAGCGCGGTACTTCACCAGCAGGTGTTTCATAGGTGAAGCTAGTTGCGTTGCGTTCCGTGGTGCCAAACTTGTTTCTGATTGCCGACACTTGCAGGTAATTGTTGTACTCGAAAGTGAAGTAAGAGGTGTCGTTCAGAGCCACTTGCATAATCACCGGCAGTGGTGCTCCGTCATACGTTCCCACTACCGCATCAAGAGCAAAACCCGACTGCATGTTTTTCGTGGTCCAGCCAAAGCTCACCCATTGATGTGAAGGCTGGCCATTCCAGGCCTGAGTGATCGAGATAAGATTTGCGTTAATGTCATAGTTGAAGGTGATAACACGGCCCAGCGTGTCGGTGATCGTACTGATGCGACCAAGAGTGTTGTTATTAACAGTGATGTAATTGCCGTTGCGGTCTTTGATCTCGATACAGCGATATTCGCTGTTGATTTCTGAGAAGGTCAGCTTAGTACCGTCAGTGGATTGAACCAGTATCGTAGAACCATTGTCAGTTAACCGCAGGTACGAGGAATCAGCAGCATCATAGATATTCGAAGTGCCCACCTGTCGTAGTTCCACGCGCTTTCCACTGGCTGTGATTAGCAGAAACGCATTTCGGCCGGTTTGCGCGTCAAAGACTTTGCGCTGCACAGTCCCAAATCCGAGGCTGAAGCCGGGACTGGGAAACCCGTTGTCTTCGTCGAAATATAGGTAAGGACCAGTAGCTGCGGAACGCGTCCAGACCATTGATGAATATGAGAGCGCGAGACCCAAATCCAAGCCGTTGCGACCGGGCAAACTCAGCAAGGGCACGCTCCAGCTTGCATCGCGCGTCAGCATGCCATTGCCGGGCTGATTGTGCGGGTCAACGCGCGCCGAGATCAATGAGGATGCATTAGCACTGGCGGAACCGTTAGGCGCAATAGTCGCGAGCAGATTTGCAAACTCCGTTGACTCCTCGAAACCACGCCGCACGTACTCTCGTCCATTCGTCTGCGCAAAGCCTTCCCAATAACTCCAACCACCGGCGTCCGGATCACGCATCAGGTAGCTTTTATACAGGTCATAAACGTACCAGTGATTGTCGCGACCGCGCGACGCATACTTTGCCGATTCAAACAAGGAACGGCCAAACTCGATGGCCGCAAGTTTCAGTGAGCTTTGACCCTGACCATAAGCCGCTCGCAACTGATCGTACCAGTAGCTTGTCTCTGCGCTCGTGGGATTGCGCGCCAGAGCCCAGGTGAAGAAGTTCTGCACAAACTGATCGTCGTACAGCGGTGGCGGAAGGTTCACACGTCTGGATGTGTGAGCACGTCGGGTTTTTGCGGCGCTACGCTGCTCGCTCCTGTTCACAGCCTGGTCCAACTGGCCCTGCGGCACGGGATCGCCGACGCGCCGTCCGTCCCATGGCGTCCCGTCATTCTTCCGTGATCGAATGGTTGAGGGAATCGGCGGCGGCGCCTCGCGTTCGAGCCGCGACTCTTTCTTGATATCGTCCAGGTTTGGCAACACTCCTTCAGGTTTCCCAGGCCTCGGCTTTGGTTTTAGTTCGAGAGCTTCGCGTTGAGCGTGAGCTGCGTCGGTTATCCGCAATGAAACGGTTGATATCGAAAGCAGTGCAATACAAGTTGTTAATGCTATAGCGATTCGCAGTGAAGGCTGCTGAGCATTGAGACGATACATGAGGAGCCCTCCAGAAGAGCTTGGACAAATGACCGCTTGAAACGGCTAAGTGACTGTTATCGGTTGAAGGGAGACCAGCCGTAAATGAAAATACCAATGTTGGGAAGACGAAGTTGCGGTACCATTTGGAAAGCGAGGGAGCGGCACTCTACTATCAGCTTGGTCCAATGTCAACATTTTTCTGTTTGAAATAGACCCATTCCTCTAAGCTATTTACACACTCGAGGAGCGATTCGATGCTTAAAGATCACCTGCTACTTCGGATCTCAAATTTGCTGACGCTGTCGTGTGTCTTTGCACTACTTCTTTGTGTGCCGCACATTGCGAAAGGCCAACAATCATCCGACAGCAAGCGGACCAAGCGGAATGAGTTTGGTGTGTGGGGTGCTATCTCGTTCGATGCTACGACGTGGATTGGGTTCACGCCTGACGCGAGATTCGGCAATATAGGTTTACGCTACAGTCGTGTCCTGGCAGCAAATAAGGATCTCGCGTTCTCATGGACCATCGATGCGGTTCCGGTGGCCGTTCTGTCAGTCAGACGCTTCACCGTCACCGGCTCGGGCCTACGACGCGAGCGAGACCATACTTACGGAGCAGGTCTGTCGCCAATCGGCTTGAAATTAAACTTCAGACGCTCGCAACTGGTCCAACCTTTTGCGAACGGCACAGCCGGATTTCTCTACTTCAGCAAGGACGTGCCACAGCCGGGAGCCGCACAGTTTAACTTTACTTTTGATTTTGGCGGTGGAGTTGACTTCGTAAAAAACTCGGGCCGTACAATCTCTGTGGGCTACAAGTATCAACACATCTCGAACGGTGATCGCTCGCCTATCAATCCGGGCGTTGACGTGCAAATGATCTTCGTTGGTTATTCGTTCCGTCGCTAATCGGTTATGGATGAACGTGAGTTAACCAAACGTGTCACACATATCGATCGCGCGTGGGCAATTTTGTTTGCGCGATTGGTGCTGGGGCTGATCTTTTTCATGGCGGGAGTGATGAAGGTTTTTCAGCTCGGACCACTCAATCACGCGCGGAAATATTTCCTGCCGTTCGCAGATACGTTTCTGCCGGTCTGGTCGCTTTGGGCAATGGGTGTTGTCATTCCGTTTGTAGAACTGGTCGCGGGCGCGATGGTGATACTGGGGTTGCGTGTGCGCGAGGCGTTGGTCGCGCTTGGCTTTGTTCTGGCTGTTGTCACATTTGGTCACCTGCTCAGGGAACCGCTTTATGAATTCCACACGCATGTCATACCGCGTCTCGCATTGCTGCTGTTCATTTTTGTGCTACCGCGAGAGGACGATCGCTTTTCGCTCGATTATTTAATAGCCAGTCGAGGTAAACTCTAGAAGTCCGTTTACGACGAGGTTATTATTGATCTCCAATCTCGCGAGTGGCCGCGATCAATTTGACACGATCTAGTGTTTCCAGGGGCAGTGAGGTGAAGAGCTGTAGACGACGATTAATTTGAGAAGCTACATCCTTAAAGGCCTTGTATTTCTCTGTATCGCTGTCTTGTACTGCTGCGGGGTCCGGACTGGACCAGTGCGCAACAATCGGTTGACCTGGCCAAATCGGGCACGTTTCACGGGCGTTATCACAGACGGTAACCACAAAATCAAAGTCCACATCTTTGAACTCTTCCCATGATTTGCTTCGCGCCTGTGAAGCATCGATGTTGTACACATCTCTCAGAATCTGAATAGCGACCGGATTAACTGTACCGGTTGGAAATGATCCAGCACTAAATACCTGAAAGCGCGATCCACCCAGCCGCCTGAGCAGATACTCACCGAAGATGCTGCGCGCAGAATTACCGGTACATAAGAATAAAAATTTGTAAGGCTTATTTTCCATACTGTCGTCTTACTGGAAATTTGGGCCCCCGGGCACTGAGGTTTTGCCTTTCGTGCTCGATCGGCATTACTCGGTAAATCGGTTAGCCACAAAAAAGCACAAAAGGCACGAAACGATTTTTTCTTAATCGTTTGTGGCTTTGCATCTGGAAAGGTTTACGCGACACTTGTTGATCACTCACGCTAACTTCGTGTGAACCGCTGGCGACCTGCGAAGTGCGCGCCGATGAGCACGGTCGGAGCCAGCGACATCAAAAAGAAAAGGTGGTACCAGATTGGAAACTTGGCCCAAAGCATGTAATGGACAGGCAGGAATAAAACTACCATTATTGCCGCGACTATCTTCGGAGCAGCCTTACTTCGCCTGGCAATAGCTGCGCATACGAAACCCGCACACAAAGAAGACACCAAACCTAAGACAAGACGCAAAATCATCATCGTGAGGGTGAAGTTCATGGAAACTTCCGCCACCGAATAACCCGCTAGCGCTGCACGCAGAATCCAGTTGACGACAGTTGCAACAACGAACCAAGTCACAATACCAACGATAACGCCAACTATGGATTTCAGCATCGCGAAATCTCCGGAGGTCGCCCCGACGGGGTGACATATCCACCTTTGCAACTGTGATTAAGACTTGATCGATCTCTGTGGCAAATCTTCTTCGGCCAATAGTTTCTTAATGGCCTCTTCCGTCTGATCATAGAAGCCTTCGCCGACGTGCATCCAACGCACATGTCCTCGTTTGTCTAACAAGAACAGAGTGGGCCAGGCTTCAACGCCGTAGGCTTTCCAGGTTGAATAGTCGTTGTCAATAATTACAGGGTACTTGATGCCCAACGCGGCGACTTCGCGTCGCACATCGTCTACATTTCTTTCCAGGTCTGATTCCGGCGTGTGCACGCCGATGATCGTTAGCCCTTTGTCACGATACTGTGCGTCCCACCTTTTGACTGTGGGCAAGGTGTTGCGGCAGTTGTAGCACGCGAACGTCCAGAACTCGATCAATACCACGCGACCATGCAAGCTCTTAAGGGTAAGCGGTTCGGAATTGATCCAAAGCCCACTCGAAAGGTCGGGCGCCGCCGGTGCTTTGGTTTCCTCAGTCAGAGTCCGAGAAGGAATCATTTGGCCTCCAGATGTCAGGCGTGAAATACCGTTGCTCAAGAGGCCCAGCGGTCCCGTACCCGTTACATACCCGGCCGCCACGATCACAATCAAGATAATGATTAACAACGAGACGAAAATAATACTCTGTCGATGCATGGTATCGGCCCTCAAGAGCTGTCCGCGATGTTGGCAGTTCGCGCTCCCCAATCATTTCATTGCAACAGCAGCGATGAGCGTTGCGTAATATAGTTGACTGACCCGTTGGGTTCAACACGGAAGTACGCTCCGCCGCGTCAGGTCTAAACGATTCGTTATGCGGACAGCTAAAACCGTTTATGACTGCTAGTTCAATAGACGCCTTTTCGTCAAAAGGCTCATGTTAAAGAGGACTCTTGGTTACTTATTCAAATGGACTGGTCCGTCATCTTTGATGAGAAATACCAGAAATTCGGTTAGTACAGGCGTGAGAACGATAATCGGTACCGCCAAACTTTTTGTTATTTTTACCGGTCACTTACGAATTCGCCATACACAGTTTGCCTTTGTGCTTGCAGGTGATTACTTAGAATCTGGTAAAAGCATTTGAGGCAAACGCCGTTTCTCTCTTCTTCCTTGCCCTCGCGAATCTTCGATCCGCACCAGCTGCATTGGACCGGGAAGTTCGTCTCGGATCTTATTTCGCTTTCTTCCATGGCGTGAAGCTACTGGATCCGCATTACGACTTCGTATCCGGCAGGTTAAATGAAGGTTAATAAGAAAATTTTAGCCCGTGTTCAGGCGCTGTTCAGTTCGACCGCAAAATAAAACTTTTCTCTGTCCGCTCAGTTAACATTTTGGTAACATCGGCCGACAACGACGCCTCCCCTGCGCGTCCAGAAAGCCCGAATGCAATGCGACACACAGTCGAAAGAAAGATTTCTTCAAACATCACGCACGTGTCGTTGGTGATTGCGTGTTTGTGCGTGAGTGCCTTTTCGACATTCGCTGCTGACGGTGCGAGTCGAGTCATGATTAGAGAAGACGTGTCGCGCACGCATCGTGATGAGTTGGTTGCTCGCCTTCGCGTGATTACTGGATGGCCCAATCTGAATTTCGATACGAGTGGTGCGCTGCGTTTGGATGTCGATCAGCCCAGTAGCGGTTCTAAGAGCGCACGAATGCTTCTGTCTCAGGCAATCGAAGGCACAAACCTTATAGTCTTGGAGGATGCAAGCTCGCGATCGGACGTGGCTTTCTGTCGTGTTGTTCGTGGCCGCTGGACGCGCGGGGAATCATCTCGACCGCCGGCTTACGTGGTACTCATTGATTTCACAGATTTTCACCGCTTGAGCGGAGATGCAGAAGCGCGTGCTGCTTTTGATGTCGGCTGGGGCATGCTCCATGAAATCGATCACGTCGTGAGAGGCTCCGAGGACGCAAGCGATGCAAAGACGACGGGCGAGTGCGAGGACCACATCAATCAAATGCGTCTCGAACTTGGGCTCCCTGTCCGCGTTGACTACTTCTTCAGCCCCGCTTATCTCAAAGCGGACGCAAACTTCAACTCCAAATACGTGCGCCTTTCATTTGCACGTAAAGCCAAACGCTATTGGCTTGTGTGGGATGCAACCACCGTAGGCGGCTTACTTGCAGATAACCAACGAGCCCTGGTCCGTTAGCCGCAAAAAAGCACAAATCACAAAGTTTTCTCAAACCGTACCTTTTGCGGTTTTTCTGCTTTCTTGTGGCTGTCTTCTCTTGAGGCGATCTACACGCGTCTCTTCTGACATTTTCTGAAGCGTCGAATGGACCTGGAGAATGATGTCTTTGAGTTGTTTCAACTCTTGCGGTGATTTCTTCTTTTCTAAAATGGCAACCGCGACGTCGCTACTCAGTTCGTTGGAAATGGCCATTGTTTGAATCAGACTCTACGAAGTTCCTGCGGTATTTCTGAAGAGCCACCATCGTAAATTCTCTGTGTTACGCGGATGTTAATTCCGTATTAATAAAACAGCGAATGACTACCTCACAACTTAGATCCGCTTAACAAACATTTAAGGCGCAATTCACAGACCTTTAACCGGCTGGGGGTAAGGTCTGCCTTTGCATCAATCAGCCGCAAGCCCAACACAAAACAACTGAATTTTTATCCACAGGAGAAATGTATGTATTCGACTAATGTTCCCCGGCCCTTACACTACGTGCTGTTCGTGCTCACACTCTTTGCGACCGTCTCATTCATTCAAGCTCAAACTGATCATGGTCGAATCGGCGGCACTGTCACAGATGCTAACGGCGCGATCGTACCAGGAGCATCGGTCCTTGTGAAAAATGAACGCACCGGTGAAGAGCGAACAGCGACATCCAGCGATTCAGGCTCGTACATCGTTTCAGCTCTCAAGCCGTCGCTTTACACAGTCACGGCATCCGCTCAGAACCTGAGCGTGCGTGTGACGAACGTGCAGTTGCTGGTGGGCCAGGAGTTGAATGTCAACCTGACGCTTCAGGCGACTGGCGTTGAAGCAAAGGTCGATATTGTTGCCGCAGCAGATACGGGCATCGACACCGGTTCAGCGGCGATGGGCGTAAACGTCAATCCGCGCGAGGTCGAAGCGTTGCCACTGAATGGTCGCCAGCTCTCACAGCTATATTTGCAAGCGCCGGGATCGGTGAACAGCGGCTCAGGCACGTTCGGCGACATTCGCTTTAGCGGCCGCGCTGTGCAGCAGAATGTGATTCGTTACGACGGCATCGAAGGGTCAGCCATCATCGATGCGTCACCGGGGAACTTGAACGGCGAAGTGCCCTCACCCTTTCGCCTGCAATCGAGTCTCGAGAATGTGCAGGAGTTTCGCGTTGAGTCGAACAACTTTCCAGCCGAGTTTGGGACAGGCACTGGCGGGCAGGTCAGTGTCGTAACCAAATCAGGCGGCAACGCGTTTCACGGTTCAGTCTTTGAATACATCCGCAACGATGCGTTAGACGCAGCCAACTTCTTCGACAACATCATTGGACAGAGAGCACCTCTGCGACTCAACCAGTTCGGCGGCTCGATTGGTGGTCCTTTAGTGAAAGATAAGGCGTTCTTCTTTTTCAGTTATGAAGGCTACCGGCTCCGCGCAGGTGTGAATTCGATTGAAGCAGTGCCGGGCTCGGCGAGTCGTCTCTGCGCGGGCCCCATTGGCACGGGCACCATCAACTGTAATGCGACGACTGTTTCGCTGCTTCCCGCGTTCCGTTCGCCAGCCGCAGCAATCATCGCGACCGGCT
Source organism: Pyrinomonadaceae bacterium (assembly GCA_036377375.1). Lineage (GTDB taxonomy): Bacteria > Acidobacteriota > Blastocatellia > Pyrinomonadales > Pyrinomonadaceae > PSRF01. Next base: position 14,412 of record DASUYO010000183.1, on the reverse strand, counting down.
CCGGCACAAATCTCTTTGACGTGGCTCAGTTGCAGGCGAATTCAAGTGTTAACGAAAATTCGATTGCGTTGCGTCTCGACTACAAACTGAACAACAAGCACTCCGCATACTTCCGCTTCTTCCGCGATCAGGGAAGCAACGATCAGCCGGAGGGGGTGACTGGCCGGCGCGTCGCGATCAAAGCAGTTCCGCAAAATGGAGTATTGGCAGTGCAATCGCTGCTCACGCCGACACTGCTGAACGAATTCAAGCTTGGTTACAACAGCGCCTACACGCGCATCAATGGCCAGGCGCCAACAATTGCCGGCTTCGACCTTTCTTCAGCAGTGATCAACATCTCGGGCAACACAGCCAACTTTGCGCTTCCGGGCCAGGGAACTTCCGCCGGCACTGCTGTGCCCGGTGGCTTGGTGCGTGCGAACAGCGCGACCAATGGACGTGGACAGCCTTACACGCCCTATTCACTCTCTTTTGTTGACAGCGTTAACTGGACCAAGGGAGTTCACAACGCGAAGTTTGGCGGCGAGGTCAGAATGATTCGTCTGTACACGGATCGCCTTGGCGGAACTACTTACACTTACTCGAACCTCACCAACTTCCTGACGAATACGGCGCAGTCAATTCAGTTCCTGGGTGATGTCAGTGCGCCGAGTCCATTCAACAATGGAGCCACGGGACAGCGGTTCGCGAAACAGGAGTACTACATCACGTACGCAGAAGATGAGTGGAAGCTCAGACCGAACCTGACGCTCAACTACGGGCTGCGCTATGAGTACTACACTCCATTGCGAGAAGATCGAAATCTCCAGGTGTTGTTCAATATTAGAAACGGCACACTTCGTCCGCCAACTGAAGACGCCTTCCAGTCTTCAAAGACGAACTTTGGACCACGCATCTCGATGACGTGGTCGCCGAAACCGAATGGCGGCGGCTTCTTCGGCGGCGGTCGCACGGTGCTGCGCGGCGGTTTCGGAATCTTCTATGGACCAGGTCAGACAGAGGATCAGATTCAGCCGATTGAGAGCGATCGCATCAGCTCTACGTTTACGAGCAACCCACTAAACTCTGCGCTTCCGCTGTCTTTCCCGCTCGATTCGAGTGTAGCGGTGGCGTTCTTTACCGATCCCGCAAACGTCAACAGGCGGTCGTATCAACCGCGAGCCTATGCTCCCGAGTACAAAATTCCCGAGAAGGTCTATCAGTACACTGTTTCACTTCAGCAAGAACTCTTTTCAGGCACTGTGTTGACGGCAGCCTACGTCGGCAGCCAGGGCAGAAACCTCTTCCTGCGCAGCATCGCCAACAAGATTCTGCCCGGACAAACGACCGTTTCGAATACTGTGAGCGTGCTGCCTTCAGGATTCGGAGTCGTCAACCTGACTAACGCGAGTGGTCAGGTCACCTCTGTGCAAACAGTCCGCGAGTTTTCAGTCATCTCCGGCAGAAGCGCGCTGAATCCATTCGCCGAAGTTGATTACAAGACCAGCGGTGGCGACGACAGTTACAACGCGTTGCAGATGACGCTTGCACGACGTCTCACCAGCGGCTTAACGCTCAACTCGCAGTACACCTTCTCGCGCAGTTTCGGAAACACTGCCGGCTCGAATGAAGCGCGAACTGCGGCGATTCCCGACGTCTTCGATGCCGATCGCGGCTATAACAACTTTGACGTGCGCCACACTTTCAACTTCAGCGCTCTTTACAAAGTGCCGTTCGGAAAAGGAACCAAGCATGACTTCCGCGGTGTGGGCAACACGTTGCTGGGCGATTGGGAGATCGGCGGGATTGTCAACGCGCGTAGCGGTCTGCCGATCGAAGTGGGAATTACACGACCGGATGTTGTCATGCAGTGCGCTGCGGCCACTTGTCCCGTCACGATCGGTGGCGTTGCCACAACCGTTCCGAACGGGTTCGTGGCCCAACTAACGAGCGGCACGCTGCCTGTCGGATTTGTCGGCGTCGTGAATACACTTGGCGGCGGCGCTTCGCGAAATGTGCGACGCCCGAACATCGTTTCCGGCGTCAGTCCATATCTGAACAACGATCGCAGCCTGATCAATCCGGCGGCGTTCTCGATACCGCTTCCCGGAACATTCGGCGACCTGCCGCGCAACGCTCTGCGTGGTCCAAACTTCAAGCAGTTCGATCTGGTTCTCAACAAGCGATTCCCGATTACTGAGTCGACGAATATCGAATTCCGAACCGAGATATTCAACATCTTCAACTCTGCAAACTTCGCCGTTCCTTCGACGACGTTGAACAACGCACTGCCGACAATCACGTCTGCGGGTGTTGTTTCCGCGGGAAGCCTCCAGCCAGGTAGTGGCTTCACCCAAGCACAGGCGGGCGGTACGTTCGGATTGCTGCGACAAACAGTCGAACGCACCGTCGGATTGGGAACGAGCAGGCAAATCCAGTTTGCATTACGACTCAACTTCTGAGGTTCACCATGCCACTACAAGAGATGACACGAGTCGAACAAGACAGTCTCGTTCCTACCACTGAAGAGATTTACGACGATGGTTTTTTGCGGGTGGAGCATAGGAACTACTACGTCGCGTGTGGAGGCAGCGCAATAAAGCTGCCTCGCACCGAGTTTTTGATCTTTTCGCGGCTCACGCGAACACCAAATCGCATCGTCGCTGCTGATGAGCTTTGGAGCTCGGTGTGGGGCACTGACAAGCCGCTCAATTCCGAGAGCCTGCACGTCTACATTTATCGTCTCCGTGCAAAGCTTTCCGATTTCGGGTTACAGATTGAAACGATGGTCAATGTGGGTTACCGGCTGATTACACAGAAAAAATCGGCGTAATCTGCGGATAGTTAACCGAGAGTTCAGATGGCGTTCAGTTGGATGTAACACCCGCTCCTTAGATTCCAATCCATCAGTCCAACACACGGAGATCCTAAATGTCTGTCTCGAAGAGAAGCTTTCAGCTTGTAGCATGGCTTAGCACGTTCGTTTTGCTTTTTGTCTCGATCGCCTGCAACGGAGGCGGCTCAGGTTCGGGCGCTGTAAGTCTTCAGGGCGCCGGCGCAAGTTTTCCAAATCCTCTCTATCAAAAGTGGTTGAGCGAGTACAGCAAGCTTCATCCGAACGTGAAGATCGACTACCAGTCCATCGGTTCGGGCGGTGGCATCAAGCAGCTTAAAGAGCAGACGGTCGACTTCGGCGCATCTGACGCGCCAATGAAAGATGAGGATCTCAAGGCGGCACCGGGCGAGGTCCTTCACATACCGACAGTGCTTGGCGCAGTCGTCATTACATACAACCTGCAAGGTGTTAGTCAGCCGCTACGCTTCTCTCCGGACGTCATCGCCGACATCTTTCTCGGCAAGATCAAGAAGTGGAACGAAGCCAAGATCACTGCCGACAATCCTGGTGTGACACTGCCGGCAAATGACATCACGGTGGTCCATCGTTCCGACAGCAGCGGCACTTCGGCGGTGTTCACCGATTACCTTTCAAAAGTGAGCCCGGAGTGGAAAGAGAAAGTCGGTTCCGGCGTTTCTCCGAGCTGGCCTGCCGGCATTGGCGGAAAGGGAAATGAAGGCGTGACCGGACAAGTAAAGAACACGCCAAACACGATCGGCTACGTTGAGCTTGCCTATGCAGTGCAGAACAAGCTCCCGGTGGCCCAGGTGAAGAATGCGAGTGGTAATTTCGTCACGCCTTCGATCGATGCGGTGATATCGGCAGCTTCAGCTTCGGCAGCAAACACACCCGACGACTTGCGCGTGTCGATCACAAACGCAGCAGGTGCAGACGCATATCCGATTTCCAGCTACACCTACATACTCGTTTACAAGAATCAGAAGGACGCCGGAAAAGGAAAAGCGCTGGTTGATTTTCTATGGTGGGGAATTCACGACGGCGAAAACTTCGCGAAAGATTTGCAGTACGCGGCGTTGCCGCAAGACATAGTCAAACGCGCTGAAGCCAAAATTAATTCGGTGACAGCCAACGGCACACCGCTCAGATGAAGCCACAAAAAGGCACAAAAGTCACAAAAAATAAGAAAGATGTTCTTGTGCTTTTGGTGCCTTTTTGTGGCTCAAGGATTTGATATGAGGCCGACCGGAAACACGGGCGATGCGGTATTTCGCATTCTGATGCTGCTCGTCGCGCTGTTGATGGTTGGCATCGTCGTGGCCATGGTCATCGCCTTGGCTGCCGACGCAATGCCTGCAATCCGGCAGTTTGGTTTTGGTTTTTTGAAAAGTCAGCGCTGGGATCCGGTTAAGGGCGAGTTTGGAGCACTGCCATTTATTTACGGAACAGTGGCGTCGTCGCTCATTGCCCTACTAATCAGCATTCCATTCTCGCTCGGCATCGCGATCTTTCTGGTTGAGCAGGCGCCGCACTACATCGCGCGGCCAGTCGGATTTCTCGTTGAGCTGTTGGCAGCGATTCCATCGGTCGTGTACGGCTTGTGGGGAATCTTCGTGCTCGCACCTGTTTTGCGCGAGTACGTCGAACCGGCACTTGCACGTCTATTCGGATTTTTACCGCTCTTTCGCGGCTCAATCACTGGCATTGGACTGTTAACGGGCGGAATCATCCTCGCGATCATGGTGACGCCGATCATTTCCGCGGTCGTGCGCGACGTGCTGGCCGCTGTTCCTGGTTCGCAGCGCGAAGCGGCTCTCGCACTCGGCGCGACGAAGTGGGAGATGATCCGTGTTGTGCTTGTGAACGGCGCACCGGGAATCGCGGGTGCAGTGATTCTCGGATTGGGCCGTGCATTGGGTGAGACGATGGCGGTGACGATGGTCATCGGCAATCGTCCGCAGATCAGTGCGTCGCTGTTCGAGCCGTCATACACGATCGCATCAGCACTCGCGAATGAGTTCACAGAGGCGACTGGCGACCTTTACCTGGGCTCGCTGGTCGAGCTCGGACTCATCCTGTTTCTGGTGACATTCATCGTGAATGGCATCGCGCGCATTCTGGTTTGGAACGTGACGCGACGCACGGGCGGAGTTGGCAGGGCGGCATGAGAGTAATTGATTACGGACATGCCGATCGAGTGCGTCGTGCGACGAGTGCGGTGATGACGACCTTAACGGGGTTGTGCACGTTACTCGCGGTCACGGCTCTGGCAGTGATTTTGTTTTACATCGCATGGCAGGGAATCGGCTCACTCAGTTTTCAGTTTTTGACAGATCGTCCTCGCCCTGTCGGAGAAGGCGGCGGAATCGGAAACGCGATACTCGGTTCGGTTGTGCTGCTCCTGGTTTCATCAGCGATCGGGCTGCCACTCGGGATTTGTGTTGGAGTTTATCTGTCTGAGATTGGCAGAGGACAAATTGGCAGCGCCGTTCGCTTCATTGTCGACACGCTCACGGGCATTCCCTCGATCGTTACGGGAGTTTTTGTCTACGCGATCATGGTGGTGCCGATGAAGCATTTTTCAGCGCTCGCAGGTGGTGTCGCGTTGGCGCTGATCATGATCCCGATCGTTGCACGAACGACGGAAGAGATGTTGAAGCTTGTGCCGCACAGTCTGCGTGAAGGAGCACTCGCGCTTGGTGCGCCGCAGTGGCGCGTCACGCTCGGCGTTGTGATTCCCGCTGCGGCGTCAGGAATCGCGACTGGCGCGATGCTGGCGATCGCGCGTGTCTCGGGTGAGACGGCGCCGTTGTTGTTTACGGCTTTTGGAAGTCGATTTTTTCCGGAGTCGTTGAATCAGCCGATCGCATCGTTGACGGTGCAAATTTATAACTACGCGATTTCGCCGTATGACGAATGGCACGCGCAGGCGTGGGCGGCGACGCTGGTGCTGATGACGTTGGTGCTTGGAATCAACATCATCGTTCGCTTCTTAACACGAAAAAAATTTTAGCCACGGATTTTGAACTGATTATGCCTGTTGAGACGGTGGCCCCAAAAATTGAAGTGCGCGCAACGCCGCCTCCGATCGTGAGTGGCAAGGCGAAGGTGGCCGTTCGCGATCTGAACTTCTTTTATGGTCGCGTGCAGGCACTGCACGATATCTCAGTCGACGTCCCGGAACGAATGGTGATGGCGTTCATCGGTCCATCCGGCTGCGGCAAATCAACTTTCCTGCGCACGCTCAATCGCATGAACGACGTGATCCCGGCGACACGCGTTGAAGGCCAGGTGTCGATCGACGGCAACGATATTTACGCGAGCGGAACAGACGTCGTCGAGTTGCGGCGTCGCGTTGGAATGGTGTTTCAGAAGTCAAATCCATTTCCAAAATCGATCTTCGACAACGTTGCTTACGGTTTACGAATCAACAAAGTGACAAACAGCAGTCACGAATTGGCTGACCGCGTTGAGGAAGCTCTCAAAGACGCGGCTCTGTGGAATGAAGTGAAAGATCGCTTGAAGACTTCAGCGCTGAGTCTTTCGGGAGGACAGCAGCAACGTTTGTGTATCGCGCGGGCGCTCGCGATCCGTCCTGAGGTACTATTAATGGACGAGCCTGCTTCAGCACTCGATCCGATCGCAACTTCGAAGATTGAAGAGTTGATATTCGATCTGAAAGCGCATTACACGATCGTTATCGTCACGCATAACATGCAACAGGCCGCGCGCGTGTCTGACCGAACTGCGTTTTTCCTGCTTGGAAAGTTGATCGAAGTAAACACTACTGACAAGATGTTCACTGCGCCGAACGAGAAATTAACTGAAGACTACATCACGGGAAGATTTGGATAAGAAATCGGGATTTTATGGATCTCCACCGTCACCTTGACGACGAGCTGAGCTCATTGCGCGACCGCGTTCTCCTGCTTGGCGGCGAAGCGGAACAGGCACTCGAGCGCGCGATGTACTCACTTACAGAGCGCGATAGCGAGGTTGCGCGGCAAGTGCTCGATCACGACGATGAAGTCGATCATCTCGAAGTTGAGATCGATCGACAGTGCATCGACATCATCGCCCTGCGGCAGCCCGCGGCGCGTGATCTGCGCTTCGTCATTTCCGTCGCAAAGATGGCACCGGTGCTCGAGCGCATTGCGGATCATGCGTGCAACATCGCGCGCGCCGCTATCGATCTGAACAACGAGCCGGAGCTCAACTCAGTCATCAACCTGAGTCAAATGTCAGAACATGCGTTGCAGATGTTGCGTGCATCGCTCGATGCTTTCACGTCAAGCGATGCTATCGCTGCACGTGAGGTCATTAAGAGTGACAGTGAGATTAACGACCTTTACAACCATACATTTCATCGGCTGATTGAGCTGATGGTGACGGAGCCTGCGACAGCCACGCGCGATGCGCGGCTATTGTTTGTCGCCAAACATCTGGAACGCATCGGCGACTACGTAACTGATATTTGTGAGCTGACTGTCTACATGGCTGAAGCAGCATTCATCAAACACACATGACTCGCCCAATCCTAATCATCGAGGATGACGCCGACATCTGTGAGAGTTTGAAGTACAACTTCGAACGAGAAGGTTTGCCGGCTGTCACGGCTCCCACCGGCGAAGCGGGACTTTCGGCAGCTTTGAGCGAGCGTGATCCGCCGCGACTTATCATTCTCGATCTCATGTTGCCGGGGATGAGCGGGATCGAGTTATGCCGGCGCTTGCGTCGTGAGCCGGCGACGCGCCGCACTCCCATCATCATGCTCACTGCAAAGGCCTCGGAGTCAGATCGTGTGACGGGTCTCGACCTTGGCGCTGACGATTACATAACGAAACCGTTTTCAGTGCGCGAGCTTCTGGCGCGTGTGCGTGCAGTGATGCGCCGTGCAGATGAGACGATGGGCAAGACGTACGAGGACGATCATCTGCTCATCGATTTCGACGACATCAGAGTTGCATGTGACGGTGTGAAGATAAAGCTCACGAATAAAGAGTTCACGCTGCTTTCCGTGCTGGCAAGAAGTGCGGATCGCGTGGTTACGCGACAGCAGTTGCTCGATAGCGTTTGGGGTTACAGTTACTACGGCGACGCGCGAACGCTTGACGTGCACATTCGGCGTTTGCGGCAGAAGCTCGACAAGTGCGGCGACTGTATCGAGACGGTTGTTGGTGTTGGTTACCGCTTTATCGGCTGCGCGTCCGCCAACAACCGCAGCCTAAAGGCTGAACTCTGAACTTTTCCCCATCCATCTGTAGCTCTTGAGATGGTTCACGCATAGTTTAGAGTTCAAGCTTTAGCTTGCTCGTTCCAAAAAGTAGTGTTCGTGGTGAAGCGACAATCTCTCCTGATAGCGGCGTGCATTATTCTCACAGCCCTTGCACTGGTTGTTCCCTCATTCTTTGCCCGATTAGTTCTTGCGGGCCTGATGCTGATCACCGCGGCGATGTGGGCTGTAATGATTTTTGCGAAACGCGAAACATCAAAAACCGCCGATCAGATCGATCAAACCCAATCACCCGAAAACTTCGAAGTGAGCTCACTCCTCGAAGCGACACTCTCCGGCATGCGTGAAGGTTTGCTGGTCGTCGACAACGACATGCGTGTCGTTGCCTCAAACCCCGCGGCGCACAAGTTATTCAATCCTTCAGTACCCGCTCTGAAATCCCAACGCTTAACTGAGCTGACTCGCAATCCAGCAATCTACAGCGCCTTCCTTGACGGCCTCAAAGGAATTGAGCGCAGCGGCGTCAAAGTCGAGACGCATGGACCAGAGCGACAAATATTCGATCTACGCGTGGTTCCGATCGGCAGTGTCAATGGGCATGGCGCAAGAGGCGCGCTCGGCGTCTTCTTCGACATCACGCGCACAGAACGTCTCGAACACGTGAGGCAGGAGTTTCTTTCAAACGTCTCGCATGAGCTGCGCACACCTTTGACGGCGATCATCGCATTTGTTGAGACACTTGAAACTGGCGCAATGGAAGATCGTGAGAGTTGCCAACGCTTTCTTTCAATCATTCGCAAGAACGCGTCGCGCATGCATGGTCTGATTGACGACATTCTCGAGCTGACTGCGATCGAAGGCGGTAATGTGACGCTTCGGGCCGAGCCGGTTCAGTTGCATCCGTTGCTCCAGGAGATTTGCGCGTCACTTGCTGCGAAAGCGGCGGCGCATAGTGTCACTCTCAAAAACAATGTCGCGACGCATGTCACGGTTCACGCCGACCCTCGCAGACTCGAGCAGATGCTCACAAACCTCATCGACAACGGGATCAAATTCAGTCGCGAGGATGGCATGGTCGCGATCTCTTACGAGTCGGGAACACGCGACAGGATTCTCGTGCAGGACAATGGCGATGGAATTCCAGCGCAGCACCTGGAGCGACTCTTCGAGCGCTTCTACCGTGTCGACCGGGCGCGGTCGCGAGACATGGGTGGCACCGGCTTGGGCCTCGCGATCGTGAAGCATCTGGCGCTACTGCACGGCGGCGAAGTAACCGTCACCTCCGAACTGGGCAAAGGCAGCACCTTCACCATCCACCTCCCCAAAAATTAGCCAGATTACACGGAAATCCGGCTTTTTGATCCGTGTTGATCCGTGTTACAATTCTTTTCCCGACAGCCCCGCCGTCCTCCGAAGTAACGTCTGGAGGGATCAACGATGAGAATCCGGCGATATTTGAGGCGAGTCTCGACGTTTCTGACGCAGCTAGGGGTTGCTCTCCTAAAGGCTCTGGTTACAACCATTGTTCTCGGGGTGATTGTTGTCTCAATAATGCGTTACATGGGTGTGCCAGTGCCCAGCGGCGAGGATATGTGGCGAGGCGTCGAGAAACTAGCGCACGTTCTGTCATAGAGGAAAAAATTGAACACAGACAAGGCCTACGAACTGCTGGGAGTGAAGCCCGGCGTCTCAAACAGGGAACTCAAAGCAGCGCATCGAGACCTTGCGAAGGTTTGGCATCCCGACCGCTTTCTGCATGATCCGCGCTTGCAGGAAAAGGCGCAGGAGAAGCTGAAGGAGATCAACGAGGCTTACGAGCTGTTGATCTCGGGAAAGACTCCGCGTCCCAGACCGGCTGCACAGACCGCTTACGCGACAGCGACTCCGAAACGTGCGACGCCACGTCGTACGAACAGCGCGAAGTGGGTTGCTGTTCCTTTGTTTGTCTTCATTGCAGTCTTCGCGATTACGACGAGGACTTTACTGCAACGTCATCAGCAGGTCGTTTTGCCGGAGCCGGAGACGGTGAGCGTCGATCAGAACACTTCAGCGCGACCTGACTCAAATTCATCTCGCAGCGACTCAGCGCGTAAACCAAATCGTGAAGAATCGGCGACTGAAGTCGTCTCTGCTGCACCCGAACCGCCGCCATCAGTACCCACGGCGGCACTCGAAACTGTTACCGTCACGATCGATCCCGAAAGCGGTCTACTCGCGAAGCCCGAGTGTCGCGTGCGCAGCCGCATGACTTACCCGCGCGGCAGCGAGCCCACTGGCTACTGCAACATCAACCACACTCCACCACCAAAAGAATCACGTATCAAATCGATTACTAAAGCCGTTCGCTCTCTGTAATAAATGATCCAGTAGCCCGCGGAGCGGGCGACAGCATAAAGCCTGGGGCGCAAGCCCCAGGAACAGGTTACCAATGCGTTGAGCCCGCGAAAGCGGGCGACAGCCCACAGGATAAATCACTGTCGCCCGCTTCGCGGGCTCAATCTTCATTCGTAAATTCGTTTAACCTGGGGCGTGCGCCCCAGGCTTTATGCTGTCGCCCGCTTCGCGGGCCTAGAACGCAAACACGATCTGCGGCTGCACGCGATATGTCGTTGGTGCGAAGTCACCGACCGGCACGAAGAAGTTCGGAAACTGTCCACTGCGTCGCAGCGAATGCTGCACGTACAGCAACGTCTGGAAAGTTACCTTGCGCGTGATGCCGTAATCGAAGCGGAAATGGCTGGTGCGGATGTTCACGCCCGTTCCCGTACCGAGATCGTCATCCGTCACTTGCGAGATCATAGAGTTCGCACCTTTGATCGAAAAGACGTACAGAAACGACATGTCACCGCGTTTGGTGATTCTGCCAACCTGCAACGCCGTCAACATCGCATCACGCTCGTGCAAGCCGGTCGCCACATTGCGCGCCAGTTGTATGTTGAACGTTATCGGGTACGCGTGATCGCCGTGAGTGAATCCAGCGTAGTTCAAACGGTATGTGAGTCGTGCAACCTCGAATCCCGGAGCAGTGTATATCGCTCCACCTGGAGTCGTGGTTGCGTTGCCAGTTCCTGTCAGTGGCCCTGACAGTGCGATGCCGAGGCCGGGTTGGACCAGCAGGACCACACCATCCGCTGTTGAGGCAAGCTGGATCTGATTTGGATTGCGATAAACCTGAATGTCAGCGCCAATCTGGCTACTCCATCTCTTGTTGAACGTTTGATTCGCGAGCAGTCCCTGGTGGAAGAGATTCGCCGCGCGACCGGTTGTTCCTACAACCTGACCTGCGCGATCCAGCGGACTATTGGGCGCAATGATCGCGACATTTGGATTGGAAAAGATGTATTGGCCTGCGCGAAGCTCGAGACTGGAAAAGTAAGCGCCGTTTGGCTTGAACGAATGTGTGTACTTTTCGTTAAAGCCGTTGAAGCGAATGTCGTCATCAAAAAGAAACCTGGAGTTATCGGCAAACACTTCCTGTAAGCGGCCCGCCTGAAGCTGAACTGCTTTTGTGGGATGGTAGTCAATCCAGGCTTCATTAATGAACAAGGGATGACGGGCAGTAATCGCGCTGAAGTCCTGGTCAACCGTAAGTGGGTTGTTCACTGCTCCGGTCGCAAGCTGCGCGTGAAAGCTCAGGTTCGGATAGAGATCTGTATCGAGATTGAGCCGGAAGCGATACCGCATTCGCGAGTTTTGCACGTGCTGAAGCGGTGGATCCGGCGGCTCCGTTGCGCTGCGAAAGATACCGTCATAGCGCAGCCGAAAGTCGCCGCTGACTCTGAGGGGGCCGACCTTCAATACCTGGCCTTCAACTTTCGCCAGCCGCTGTTCGACAGTCGGTGTTTGAGTCTGAGCCGCTGGAGTTTCGGCAGCCGTTTCTTTGATCGTACTGCCCGCGGGAGTGGCTTGCGCGGAGAGTTTTTCGAGCAAAGCCTGGATGGTGGCCTGTTGCTCGATGAGTGTCTTTTGTAACTGGTCGAGCTTGGTGTTTTGACGCTCCAGCTCGCTTTCAAGCAGGCGCACGCGCTCGGCTACGTTTGTTTCCGTGGGCGCCGGCGCTATGGACTTGACCATCTCCTGAGCCATGGCGGGCACAAAGCCGAATAAGAACAGGGCGATCCATAAGCTGACTCTTAACGCGATTGAGCCGCGTCGATAGGTGATCATGGTGTTGGTTCCTCGTTTAATTTGAGTCGTTAGAGACATTGCAGGATATGGCTGCCGTCTTAAATCGAGCTTGCTGTGAAGTTACAATAATGTGAACTGACTGGCTCGTTGACAATGAACTTCCGCGACGCTTACTATTTTCTCAATGCTCCTGCAAGCAGCTACTACGACATCACAAACTGTTGGCAGCCCCATCACAGCCTATTGGCCGGTAATGATCTTTTTCGCCGTGGCTGTCGTGTTTCCCGTCCTGCCGATTATCCTTGGCAGATTCCTGCGGCCGATCAAGTACGAAAAGAGCAAGATGCGGCCGTATGAATGCGGTATCGATCCGACAACCGAAGCGCACGAGCGTTTCACCGTGCGTTATTACATCGTCGCGATGTTGTTTCTGATTTTCGACGTCGAAACAATCTTTTTATTGCCCTGGGCCATCATCTTCATGGGCGACGACTTCTCGTTCACAAAGTTTGCGATGCTCGAGATGTTTGTGTTTATAGCGATTCTGGTGGTCGGATATTATTACGCGTGGCGCAAAGGAGCGCTCGAGTGGGCGTGACGCAGAAGAAGACCTATGGCTGAACACGAAGAGGGATTTGTTTTAACCACCGTCGATTCGATCATGAATTCGATTCGACGCACCGTCGGCGCAAAGACGGTCGACATCGCCGCGCCAGTTGTCAATTGGGCGCGAAAGTCGGCGCTTTGGCCCATGACCTTTGGTCTCGCGTGTTGTGCCATCGAGATGATTGCCACCGGCGCCGGCAGGTTCGACATTGACCGCTTCGGCGCAGGCGTCTTTCGTCCTAGTCCACGCCAAAGCGATTTAATCATCATTGCCGGAACAGTTACTCTGAAAATGGGTCCAGTGGTGCGGCGAGTTTACGATCAGATGCCGGAACCCAAATGGGCCATCGCGATGGGTGCCTGTGCCTCGACAGGTGGACCCTTCGATTCATACTCCACGATGCAGGGTGTCGATCGCTGCATCCCTGTTGACGTTTATATTCCCGGTTGTCCTCCAAGACCCGAAGCCCTTCTATATGGTTTGATGCGTTTGCAAGACATCATCATGCGAGAGGCGCCATCGGCGTACATCTTTGAGTCTGATGGTACTGTTCATCGCAAACGGCAGTTTGAAGACGAGGATCTTGCCCCGCTCGCCGACGTCGCAATGATGCCGGCGGATGCTGCGCTTCGCTAAGCTTTATTGAACCTCTCGCATCGCTTGTTTGCTTAAAGAATTTGGAGGATGAGATGAGACATCTTTTACAAAACAGATTGCGGACCATTTTGATTTTAGGTTTAGTGCTCGGACTGGCGCCTGTTGGCTTTGCTCAAACGAAGCCGACTTTGAAGAAGAGGCGCACGACGGCTGCACGTCGAGTAGTGCCACTCGTACCTGTCGGTACTGATCTAAAAGTGCGACTCAACGATACCTTGTCGAGTAAAGACTCGCGCATCGGCGATCGATTTACAGCGACTGTCATCAGTCCGACCCGCTTCGACGAAGCAAAACTCAATGGTCACATCAGCTCGATACAGAAGTCCGGAAAGGTCAAAGGCCGGACCAGCATGAACCTGGCGTTTGATTCCGTCGAGCTGCGCGATGGCCGCAGAGGAGTGATGCACGGATACGTGACGCGCGTTTACGGCGAAGGATCCGGCCGCGCGGATGAGGAAGGTGGAGTCGAATCCTCAAGCAGAACTAAACAGACGGTCAAGCGTGCTGGGATCGGCGCGACTGTTGGAGCGATTGTCGGTGGCATTGCCGGAGGCGGCAAGGGTGCTGCGATCGGCTTGATCATCGGTGGTGCCGGTGGCGCCGGTTCTTTGGCTGTGCAGGGCAGCAAAGAGTTGAAGATTGAATCCGGCACCGAGATGCTGGTTCACGTCACGCGCTAACTACGCATTAAAGAAGCCACGGATCTACACAGATGAACACGGATCGATCCGTGTTTTTCTGTGTAATCCGTGGCTTTTTTCTGGAAGAAACCCACCTCGCGGCTCGTCTAATTTTCAGATGGTGATGGCTGAACAGCTTATCGATGGACGGGTAATCGAAGCCTGCCAGCAGGGCGACCGCGCAGCCTTTCAACTCCTGTTCGAGACTTATAAAGACAAGGTCTTCTCGATCGCGGTGTATTCATCCGGCGGCGACAGATCTGTCGCTGACGAC
>DASUYO010000182.1:0-2080 GCA_036377375.1 Pyrinomonadaceae bacterium | reverse complement strand
TTTGCTCTTCTCGGACACGCGTGGGAAGTCGCGTGTGCCAGCAAAGTCACCATTAAAATTCATGCCAATGCGGTTCCGCTACTGGAAGGCGCATTGGAGCTCGCATCGGAAGGAATGCTTACCAGTGGCGACAAAACGAATCGCGAGTATATCGGTGCTGATGTGGAGATTGTGCCGTCTATCGATCAAAATGTTGTGAAGCTGCTGTTCGATCCGCAGACGGCAGGCGGAATGCTCATCGCTATCGCCGCGGACAAAGCCGACGATCTCCTGACGACCCTCAGCAAGAACTATTCACACGCGCGTATCATCGGGCGCGTACTGCCTCGCGGCGCGCATTCGATCATCGTCAACGTTTAAGCCACAAAGAGCCACAAAAGACACAAACAATGTCTTGATTTATTTTTTGTGCTTTTGGTGCCTCTTTGTGGCTAAACGTGCGAGCGAGTATTATTGCCGCTAACCAAAATCATGGCTTCGACAGCTCGCGAGATTTCAGGGCCGGATACCGTTTCGATAGCGGATCTCTACCGGCAAGTTCGCGCGCGCACGATGGAGATTGTCGCGCCGCTTGAAATCGAAGACTACGTCATTCAAACGGCCGAGTTCATGAGTCCGCCGCGCTGGCACATCGGCCATACCTCCTGGTTCTTCGAAACAGTGCTACAGGCGCACAAACCGGGTTACAGGGTTTACTCCGACGATTTTCTGTTTTATTTCAACTCCTACTACGAAGGCTTCGGGCCACGAATTGAGCGTCCCAAGCGTGGCACGAAATCACGACCTACCGTTCGCGAGACAGTCGCCTATCGTAACCACATCGATGAGCAGATGCTTGCGTATTTGCAATCCGCTGATCAATCCGTCTTACCCGTGGTTCGGCTTGGACTGGAGCACGAGATGCAACATCAGGAGCTGCTCGTCTACGACATCAAGCACCTGCTTTGCGACCAGTTTGAGCCACAGATCAACGTCCCGCCCGAGCCGCGAACGAAAGTAGAAGGTATGGCTGAGATCGAAGGCGGCTTATTTGAGTTGGGATACAAAGGCGACGGATTCGCTTTTGATAACGAGAAGCCCGCACATCAAGTGTTCCTTCAGGATTTCGCGATCGACAAGGCCCCAGTCAGCAACGGAGACTTCCTCGAGTTCATCAACGACGGCGGCTATCAGAACTTCCGCTGGTGGTTTTCCGAAGGTTGGGAGGCAGTCAATCGCGAACACTGGCGCGCGCCGCTTTACTGGGAGCTGCACGACAGCGAGTGGATGATCCGCGACTTCTCCGGTCTACATCCCGCCAAAAGCAAAAGCGACGAGCCTGTGTCACATGTCAGTTACTTCGAAGCATCAGCATTCGCGAAGTGGGCCGGCAAACGACTTCCGACGGAAGCGGAATGGGAAAAGGCGGCGTGTTATGATGCGCGCCGCAAAGTCAGGATTGCATTTCCCTGGGGTGATGCTGATCCCACCAGCGTCAACTCAAATCTTTTTGAGAACGGTTTCTGGTCAGTCGCGCCCATAGGCGCGTTTCCGGAAGGCGCAAATGCTAACGGTTGCCAGCAGATGATCGGCGACGTGTGGGAGTGGACCACCTCCGATTACGTGCCTTACCCGGGATTCAAATCCGAGTTTGACGAATACAACGACAAGTGGTTCGTCAATCAAAAGGTTTTGCGTGGCGGCTCGTTCGCCACTCCGCAGTTGCACATCAGAGCGACATATCGAAACTTCTTTCACGCTCATGAGCGCTGGATGATTTCGGGATTCCGGTGTGCGGCCGCGGATTAGACGGATCTCAAAAAACAGATTTACACAGATCGGCCCACCTAACGAAGGGAGAAGATATGTCCCCAAAACTCCGAAGACTGTTCGCTACTGTTGGATTCGTCGTGCTCACTACTTCCACTGCTTTTGCGCAGACGGAGGCACGAAACAGCACTGAATCGACAGGTGCCAGTGCCACGTCCAGCCCGGCGCGGAATACACCGATCAATCCGAAATACACCACGCCAAAGTCTCCACTCGACACGGCTTACGGTGCGAAGATCGCGGAGTACACGACCGAGAAGTACTTCATGAC
>DASUYO010000181.1:0-16197 GCA_036377375.1 Pyrinomonadaceae bacterium | reverse complement strand
CGCGTCGATGAGTGTGAATGAAACAACAGCGTTAACAGAGGTCCCGGTTGTTCCTTTAACAGCAGTAACGCGATCGAAGAGCGATCCGAATGCCTATGCAGTGCTCGTCGTCGAGGATGGCGGAGGCAAGACGATCGCGCGAATGAGAAATGTCACATTGGGTGAGTCGTACGGCAACTCAGTCGCTGTGAAGAGCGGCGTGAAGCCGGGAGAAACCGTGATCACCACAGGCGTTACGCAGGTCGCGGAAGGCGAAGAAATACGAGTGATGCATGAATAGGTCCTATAAGACCTATAAGACGAATACGACCTATAAAACCGAATCCAATAAGAGGAGTAGCAATCATGTCCCACGGAAAGAGCGATCAAGAACTCATCAAGAACAAGCACAACACGGCGCGCTTCTTCGTGCAAACGCGGCAAGTCGCCTGGGTGCTGCTGATACTAACCTGTCTGTGGGGCGTGTATGGCTATCTCAGCATGCCTCAGCGAAAAGATCCGGAAGTCCAGGTGCGCACCGCAGTCGCGCTCGTGCCCTGGCCCGGATCCAGTGCGGAAAAAGTCGAGCAGCTCGTGACCAAGAAGGTCGAGGAGCAGATGGCCGGCAACTCCAAAGTCACGAAGATTGAATCGATCTCGCGCACAGGACTTGCCATCATCTACGTCGAGCTCGACGAGAATCTGAAAGAGACCGGCAAAGAGTTTGACGATATCAAGCTGAGGCTCGACGGTATTCGAGATCTGCCGAGTGGCGCCGGTCCAATCAACTTCATTAAAGACTTCGGCGATACGGCAGCGTTGATGCTGACGGTTGCGAGTCCGAAAGCCGATGACGCAGATATCGCTCTGCGCGCGCAGGCAATCAAGACAGCAATCGAGCAGGAGCGTGCGAATGTCTCCGGCAACAGATTCACACTCGTGCTTAGCACGCCGATCGCTTTGCAGCCCCATCTGATGCGAACGCCGATCGAGATGTTTCTCGCATACGTGAAGGAGAAGAACTTCGCGACGGATGTGCGCGTGATCCAGGGCGATCGCTTTGTCGGTTTCGACGGCGCAACTGACAAGAACGAGCAGGAGATTCTTGCGTTTGTGCAGCAGTTCATCGCGGAAAGACTTCAGTCGGCTGAGTTTCATCCAGACGCGTGGCCTCCGATGGTTGTGCGTGACCCGCAGGAAGTACCGGCGAAACTGAAAGCGGTCGCCGGCGATAAGTACAGCTATCGCCAGATGGACGACTACACCGATCTGATCGAGAAGACGCTCAAAGCGATCCCGCAAGTATCGAAAGTCAGCCGGTCCGGACTCCTGAACGAGAACGTCTTTTTACTTTACTCGCAGGAACGTCTCGCTTCTTACAACCTTCAGCCGGGCACGCTTGAAGATGCAATGAAGGGACGCAACATCTCGACTTCCGGCGGCCAGGTCAACGTTGAGGGCAAGAACGTTACGCTCGAGCCGGGTGGCGAGTTCAAGAGTGAAGCTGAAATCGGAAATGTACAGGTGCGCACGTCGAATGGAGCTCTGGTCTATGTGCGTGACCTGGTGGACATAGTTCGCGGTTACGAGAGTCCGGCGCGTTTTCAGAACTTCTTCAACTATCGCGACAAGGACGACAACTGGCAGCGCAGCCGCGCGATCACGCTGTCTGTTCAGATGCGATCGGGCGAGCAGATCGCAGAGTTTGGGAAGCAGGTCGATATTGCGCTCGATCGTTTGAAGCAGCAGATGCCGGAAGACCTGATCTACGCGCGCACTTCCGATCAGCCGTTGCAGGTTGAGGAGAGTATCGATCTCTTCATGAAGAGTCTATACGAGGCGATCATTCTCGTGGTGATCATCGCTTTGATTGGTTTCTGGGAATGGCGCTCAGCATTACTGATGGCGATTTCGATTCCCGTCACCCTGGCGATGACGTTCGGGTTCATGCATCTTCTCGGCATCGATCTCCAGCAGGTGTCGATCGCGACGTTGATCATCGCGCTCGGATTGCTCGTAGATGATCCCGTCGTCGCGGGCGATGCAATTAAACGCGATCTGGCGATCGGGCACCCGCCAATCATCGCTTCGTGGCTTGGACCAACGAAACTCGCGACCGCAATTCTGTACGCGACAATCACGAATATCGTTGCTTATCTACCCTTTTTAATTATCAAAGGCTCCACTGGCGAATTCCTGTACACGCTGCCGGTGGTGATTACGTGTTCACTCTTCGCTTCGCGACTTGTTTCGATGACGTTCATTCCGTTGTTGAGCTATTACCTGCTGAAGCCGAAGTTTGAACGGCCGATTGCAGAGCGTCGCACGCGTGGCTTTGCGGCGAAGTATTATCAGCTCGGCACGTGGGCCATTAATCACCGTTGGAAAGTAATGGCGGGCG
This sequence comes from Pyrinomonadaceae bacterium, assembly GCA_036377375.1. Classification (GTDB taxonomy): domain Bacteria; phylum Acidobacteriota; class Blastocatellia; order Pyrinomonadales; family Pyrinomonadaceae; genus PSRF01. The sequence goes on along the minus strand of DASUYO010000181.1, from coordinate 13,817 downwards.
CGTTTGGGTTTCTGATTCTTGGTGGCGTGATCATGTCGCAACTGAGAACGCAGTTTTTCCCAAAGGATCTTTCGTACCTTTCGTACGTGGATGTTTGGCTGCCTGCCGATGCGCCTTTGTCTGCGACTCGTGAGGCTGCGGCCCAGTCGGAAGAGGTTATACGTGAGGTGATGGATGAATATGGCCATCATCACACCGAGAAGGATGGCAAGCCGCGGCAGGTCTTGCAGTCGTTGACAACTTTCGTTGGTGGCGGTGGACCACGGTTCTGGTTCTCAGTTTCGCCTGAACTCCAGCAACTGAACTATGCGCAAATTATCATTCAGGTAAAAGACAAGCACGATACTTCGCACCTGATTGGACCACTCCAGAAAGCGCTGTCTGAAAGAGTCGCGGGTGCTCGTATCGACGTGAGGCAGCTCGAGTCAGGCAAAGCTGTCGGTCTTCCCGTTGCGATACGGCTCTCAGGACAGGACATCAACATGCTGCGCGGTTACGCGGAGCGTGTGCAGTCGATCATGGAAGAGACTGCAATTGCGGAAAGAGTTCGAGACGATTGGGGCGAGGAGAGTTTCGCCGTTCATCTTAAGACTGATTCGGAGCGTGCCAACAACGCCGGCTTGACCAACTACGACGTCGCGATGGCATCGCAGTCGGCCATGGCCGGGCATCAGGTGACGCAGCTTCGCGAGGGCGACAAGCAGATTCCGGTAATGGCGAAGTTGCGCATGGAAGAGCGCTCGCAGCTCGGCGATCTGCGCAACCTCTATGTTTATTCGAGCAAGGGATCGCAGAAGATTCACCTGCGGCAAGTAGCCTCGCTCGAGTATGGAATGCAGACTGAAAAAATGCGTTCGCGTAATCAGTTCCGCACGATCACTGTGTCGGCGATGCCGGAACAGGGGCGGCTCGCTTCGGAAGTGATGAAAGCCGCGCGTCCCAAGCTGAAGGAGTTGGAGAAGGAATTGCCGGCTGGATACCGAATGGAGATCGGCGGCGAAGAAGAAGATCAGGTCAAGGGTTTTAAAGACCTGGTGATTGTGCTGATGGTCTCAGTAGTCGCCATCTTCATGGCATTGGTGTTCCAGTTCAAGAACGCGATCAAGCCGTTCATTGTGTTTGCGGCAGTTCCGTTCGGCATGGTTGGAGCCCTGGCGGCGCTTTGGATCATGGGACAGCCGTTTGGGTTCATGGCGTTCCTCGGCATCGTGAGTCTTGTCGGCGTGATCGTCAGCCACATCATCGTGCTGTTTGACTTCATCGAAGAGAAACACGCAGAGGGCGAGCCGTTAATTCAGGCATTACTTGATGCCGGCATCATGCGACTGCGGCCGGTGATGATCACTGTAGGTGCGACGGTAATCGCATTGTTCCCGTTGGCGTCGCATGGTGGTCCACTGTGGGAGCCGATGTGTTACGCGCAGATTGGCGGGCTCAGTGTCGCGACCTTTATTACGTTGCTGCTGGTGCCGGTGATGTATGCGATCTTCGTGCTCGATCTGAAGCTGGTTAAGTGGGAGAAGGTGGAACACACAGCCGAACCCGCCGCCGAACCGGCGACGGCCTCGTAACGATCAATCACAAAAGAGGCACAAGAGGCACAAAAATCATTTTGTGTCTTTTGTGCTTTTTTGCGCCTTAACTTTTGTGCGCCTCGCCGCGCGCTCGTATTCAGTAATCGCGTGAGCTTCCGCCAGCAGCGCGTTGCGAAACGAGCCGAGCACCTTCAACAGCAGATCGAGTTTTCTTAAACTCTCCCGCCGCGCACGCACAGTGCCGAGAAAAAACTCGAGCTGAATTCGACGACGACAATCAGCAATCGTCAACATGTAGTGGCCCCACTTGTATTCACCATCGCGGCTGTTTTCAACCTCCGCGAGAATAAAAGAAGTGTGACCAGTTGAAACTGATGCGAGAAATACACGTTTGCGAAAGAAAGAATTTTTCATGTGAGGTATAGCCTCAGTTGAATTATTAGGCCGAGCGCGTATAATACGTGGCCTCTGCCTCCTTGTCAACGATATTAGTCAAATGTCGTCCTCATACAGGATGAGAAAAGAGGAAATAAAGGGATGGACCTGCTTGACCATATCGCAGCTCGAATCAGAGAACTGCGCGTCAGCTACAACAGCGGTGAAGGACTCTCACAGGAAGCACTCGCCACTCACTTGAAAGTCGCTCCAAATACGATCTCCAGATGGGAAACCGGAACATATCGTCCGAGTTTTAAGGACGTCGAACGAATCTCACGTTTCTTTGGCGTGTCGATCATATCGTTTCTTCCTTCAGAAATGATCGACGCAGAAGAAGATGAAAACCTCAAAGCTCTTTTGCGTACTGCGAGGCAGTTGCATCCTGCCGATCTGGAAGAGTTGCGCAAGTATGCCGAGTTTCGAAGGGCACGCAGTATTTATGAAGGCAAGACTCGACCGAAGCCTGGTCGAAAAGGGGGAAAACAGAAGTGAACACTCACAATTACTACGAAGATCTTAAACAGCTTGCGCGGCAGGTGCGCGCCGAAAATGGTTTGTCTTCACCGCGCGTGCTCGCAAGCGACCTCATGAGAATTTATGCGAAGCATGGAATCGTGGTTGACGAATGGCCCTACAGGCTTAGAAATCTGCGGGGCGCGTTCATTAACGATCACCTCGGCGCGACAGTAATGCTGGCGAAGGGTTTGCCGCAGGATCCGATGGTTTTCACAATGGCTCACGAATTGAAACACTTCTTTCGCGATCGAGACCTCGGCATTTCTTATTGCGACCAGTCCAACTTGAACAAGAGTCTCGAAGTAGGAGCTGAGATTTTCGCCGCCGAGCTGCTCTTTCCGGATCGTGATTTCATATCCCACATGAGGATGATTGGTGTTAGAAGAGATGAGTGTCTACCAAAGACGCTCGTTATGTTAAAGAGAAAGACAGGAACAACGCTGAGTTATGCAGGTCTCGCGATTAAGGCAGAACGACTCGGCTTCGCTCCGTCTCATTCGTTAACAACGATAAAGACGTGGCGCAAACTTGAAGCCCTGTATAGTCCAGCTGCGGCAAGACGCCGCAGGCGCAGTATGCAGTGGAGGTAGTGTTTGTTTTATCTTTGCCGGCGGCTGGGTCGACCTGCGAGGCTGCCTCTGGTTGCGAGTGGACGAAAGATTGGAGTCAACTGCCCCCTCACTCTCGCTTCTTTGAACGGAATCGAAACTACCGGCGGGGCAGGCGATTCCAAGTGCGAGATCAAGCGGAGAGTCTCACCGCGCCGCTGAGCATGGCAACAGTAAAACCTGTTTCTATATTCCACTAGATAAATAGGACGCTCAAACTCTGAAAACGAACCGTCCGCGACGGTTCGAACCTTCTGATCTAATTGCAGCAGACTGCCGGGGGGAAGTAGCGGCCACATCATCCGATCGTCGGTGCCGATCAAAACTAATGGACCGCGGTCCCAATCGACGTCCAACATTAATAACAAAGGAACATCCGACCACGCGTTAAGCAAACGACGCATCGCGCTCGCCGGATTCTGCAAAATCGTAGTGAGTTCTCTCTTATCCACGTGTACTTAGCGACAGTAACCGAACCTGCACTAACCGATAGCGAACTCGTACTCTATTCCCGGATACCGGACAATTTGGAAGAATTGCCCGAAAAATGCGTGCCGGCAGATCCTGCCAAAAATCTAAAACACCTGTTTTGTTTAGTTTTCGGGAAAATTATTTGACACGGCCGTTCGCATCGCATTAACATCCGCCGCATAGCAGGATGCAAAAATGCAGCCACATAGATATTACAAGGTGTGACCATTGCCCCGCACTCCTGTTTCCTGCAGTTAAGCTTTCAATTGTTCAATTGACACGTCACACCCGAGTGCCCAGATCTTCCACTCGGATTTAAGACGGAGCGTGTGCGGGTGATTCGCTACTCGCCCACTATAACACGTCGATCATGGCGGTCGCGGAGGACATACAAGATGGTAAGTTCGCGATGATTGAGCCAGCGCCGAGTTATCTCACTTGTGCGCGCCGCAGTCATCGCTGTTAATAGAAGGTGGCTTCTATTAACACAGAAGAAACAGACGATCGCGCTTCAACAGACGCACTCACAGTTGGGAGTAGGCGCCGGCCTTGAGTTGTCTTTCACCAAAACTCGATCCTCTTTATTTTCTTCAATTTAACTTCACTTCGCATTTGAGATCCGTCTCGCAAAACAGACATGTATATACATACGTCGTGAACCCGGCTTCATAAAATTTATGGAGAGCGAGGTTTTAGTTTAAAGGTCGTGTCAGGTTTCGATTTGAAGTAGGTTCGGTTCCAGAAAGCCCCAACGGGACTAATCCAGGAAAGCCCAGAGAAGAGAATGCTGGATCAGCGCCGAGTGGCCGCACAACCCGATGAGAAGCGTGAGCAGTTGTTCACCGAGCGTTACGAGAGTCTGCTCGCGTGGGCAATACGTCTGACGAATCAGCAACGAGAATCCGCCGAGGATCTTGTGCAGGATGCGTTTGTGCAGTTTGTGCTGGGACGCAGTCGGTTGGAAGAGATTGAAAATATAGAAGGATATCTCAGACGAATGTTGCGCTACATGCACGTCTCACGATTGAGTCGCTCCGCGCAACACCTGCATGAGACGGCGCTCTCAGTTGCCGACTACGACTCCGGTCGCCTCGGCTGGACGGTGATTGAACCCCCGCGCCGTATGCAGGCGTCAGAAGAACTGCATCAGATCTGCACGTACGCGTGCTCCAGAAAAGAATCGTCGAGAGCAGGTAGCGTGCTCATCCTGCGTTTCTTTCACGAATATTTCCCAACAGAAATCGCCGCCATTCTTAATAGCTCGAGACATTGTGTTGATGAATGGCAAAGGTTGGCACGTCGTGAAGCAAAGTTGTTCATTAATGACCCGCAGCGACTCAGGTTTGTTGGCGCTAAAACTTCTTTGGAACGTCAGCAGATCAACTATTTGCGACCAGAGTGCGATCTGATGCTCGAGTTGCGGCAGATAATCTTCAACTCCTGTCATGGTGATTGCTTGTCCAGGCAGGAGTTGGAGAATATCTATTCGAACAGCCAAACTGATGCGCTTGCGACTGCGAAGCTCGCTCACATTGTGAGTTGTCCCCATTGCCTCGACGCTGTCAACCGCATGCTTGGTTTGCCGGTCCTGGCCGAACGTTATTGCAGCGATACTCCCGAACCTAAAGAACCTCCGACAAACACGACCGGCGGCAGCACGTCTGGTGGTGGGCCAGGGGAAATCAGAAAAAAATTTGCACGTCGACTGCGCGAGACCCACGAGCATAAACCTCAGGAATTGCGCATTGCGGTGAATGGTGTTCTCGTCGGCACGATGAAAGTCAGCTCGGAACTGAGTCAATTGGATCTCAACCTGACGGCAAACGAGCCGGTCGAATTCGTGGAGGTTTCGAGCGAGCAGGGACTGCAACTGCTCTTCTTTAGTATTAATCCCAACGAACGGCAAGATGAACAATGGGCCTGGATCGAGTTGAGTGACGGCAGATCCCTGGAAGCGTGTTATGAAGACAAAAACGGTCCAACTCTTCACGTCGTTTACAAAGATCCCGTGCCGGGTGAGATCTATATCAATGGAGAAATATCAAGTACGAACGCTTTGTCCTCACCCCTTGTTGTTGTTCCTGCTGTAGACGAGTTGAATGAGCCAAGCGTGGGAGCTCGCGGTGCGATCGCAAACGTTCGCTCGTGGGTTGTGCGGCTCTTCAAGTCGTTGAGAACTACAGCCGGACGAGGGGTGCTGGTTGAGAAAGCAAAGAGTCAGTCAACCCAGGACGCGCTCGCCAGCTCATCAGCAGGCACAAGAGACGGAGTTCCCTTCCTCAGATTGCTGAGTCAATCAGAAGATCGCACGCGCTCCTGGAGACGTCTTGGACTGTTGATTGTTTTAGTGTCGGCCGTTGTTGTTGCCGGCTTTCTCTTTATCAAAGCCAATTTGTCGCGGACAGTGACAGCGGCGGTTCTGCTCGAACAAGCGAGAACTGCTGAGAATCAAAGTGACGCGATAGCAGAAACGGTCAAACATCGCTTCATCAATCTAGAGGAACGGCGCAGTGCAGAGGGAGCCGTTGTCGCCCGGCGCAGAATCGAAATCTGGGAGAACCATGCGAAAGGCGACAGCGCACAACGGCTTTACGACGATTCCAATCGACTGATTGCTGCCGCATGGCAGAAAGCAGACGGCTCTCGCACTGTCTATCACCACGGATCCAAACCGCAAGCACAGCCTGCACTGGCTACGCCCGAAAATCTATTTCTTAATCTCGCAGATATCTGGCAGCTCGAGCCTTCACCTGAGACATTTCGCAAATTGATCGCCGAATCAAATACTGTCAGTGTCGAAGAAAGGCTGACCAGTTATGTCCTCGTGTCTGAAAAGGAAAGGACGATCGGGGCCAGTCATCTGTTGAAAGCCATACTCACGTTGAGCAAGTCTGATCTTCACCCAATTGAACAGACTTTGCTCGTTCAGCGGGGAAACGAATTACGCGAATACCGGTTCGTCGAAGCAAGTCTTGAGCGGCTGCCTTTGAAAGACGTGGCTCCAGCGGTCTTCGAGATTGAACCGGAACTGACAGGAGGGGCCGGGGAACTAGGCAGGCCCGTAGACTGGGCGCTTCGGGACCTCACCGTTAGCCGTGTCCCTCCTCCGCCCAGCACGTCGGCACCGCCCGCAGCTTCCGCAGAGCTGGAAGTCGACGTCGCATACTTGCTCAATCAGGTAAAGGCCGACCGGAACGAGCAAGTCACCCTCACGCGCAGCGCAGGTGGGTCACTGCGCGTTGAGGGAGTTGTGGATACGGAGCAACGGAAGAACGAGTTTCTCAGAGCTCTTACGCCAGTCAGCAATAATCCCGCCGTCAAGATCGAAATTCACACGGTTACGGAAGCAACACAGAGACCTGCGACAGCGGCCTCTATCATTGTTCAGCAAGCAGAAGAAACTGTCGACACGATCGCCGCAGACGATGACCTTCGCTCTTACTTTAAAAAACATGATCCAGGCGTACCTATTGATGAGGCCATTCGAAATTATTCTTCGCAAATTGTGAATCGTGCCTATCGAGCATTGTTCCATGCGATCGAGTTGAAGCGGCTGATGAGTCGTTTTGCAAGTGTTGATATGCGCACCGTCGCTCCCGACGCACGCGCCAAGTGGCTGGCGATGCTGCATGAGCATGCCAGTGGTTTTGAAAACGAGAATGCGGTGTTGAGACAGCAAATACAGCCGATATTTTTTCCGGGAGCAGCCTTGCAAGTCGCTGAAGAGGACTCGATTGAGAGCGATGCCGATCTTGCACGAGTGATAGAACGGCTTCATAGAGTGGCGCTTTCGAACAGTGAGGCGATTCGATCAGCGTTCACGATCTCATCGCAGAGTTCTGCGAGCGCGATTAAGTCGCCTGCGTTTTGGCAATCGCTTGAGAGAGTTGACAATTTAGCGAAAAGGATCCGGCAGTACTGATTGCCTTTGAAGCTGCCGCGGTTCTGGCAGCTTCAGTTTTATCCTCAAGAACACGTAACACCGACTTGGATGTCACATGCTCTTAAGGAGGAGGCAATCATGAATGAACTAGCCATTTGGTTGGCGATAGTTGCCAGTGTTTTCTCGATTGTCGCTTCTGGTTTCAAGATCTTAGAAGCCGCAAAGGGGGACACTCTGCTCAAGGGTTTAACATCATTGATAAAAATATTTAAGAGGCTAGATCGAACGCTTTAATAATGATATTCACCACAGCAACCTTTCGATTCGGCGTTGATGAAAGTCGTTCTTCATGCGTGCGCCCAGGGCAAGAAGATGAAGAACGGTAAAAACTGACTTGATACACCATCATTGCCTGAGATGGTGTGTCCTCAACCATAGGAGAAAACGACAATGCCCAGATCCCCAGAAGTCTGTCTGTCTGCCTTCTGTCCTCGCCTGAAAACGAGTCTTTCTTCTGTTTTACGTGTTCTAAATGCAGCCTCTTATCTGTCTCCTGCCTGCTGTCTTCTCTTACTACTAGCTACTCTACACGTATCACTAATCACCGCCCACGCTCAGAGCACAACCGCTACGCTCAGTGGTGTCGTAATGGACGAAAGCGGCGCAGTAGTCCCTGGCGTGAAGATCGACGTTATGAACGCTGCCCAGGCGTTTCGACGAACAACAACTACGAACGATGACGGTATCTTCACTGTCCAACTTCTACCTCCTGGTACCTATGCAATAAAAGCAGAGAAGACCGGATTCGCTCCGTCTGAAATGAGTGGCCTTGTTTTGAATGTTAATTCTTTGATGAAGATCAGTATTTCATTGAAAGTTGGCCAGATTAGTCAGACAGTGGAAATATTCGATCCTTCGGCAGTCAGCGAATCGGCGACCGTTGGTACTGTGGTGGATCGGCAGTTCGTCGAAAATCTGCCGCTGAATGGTAGAAGCTTTCAATCGCTACTTACAGTTATTCCCGGATTGGTGTTCGCGCCTGTAATTGGTACAGACCCAGGGCAATTCAACGTTAATGGTCAACGGTCTAATGCAAACTACTTTATGGTTGACGGCGTCAGTGCAAATGCCAGCGCTTCAACCGGTCTGATCACAGGCCAGCTTACGGATGGATCACTGCCGGCATTGACGGCATTTGGGGGAACGAACAATTTGGTTTCTGTGGATGCGCTTGAAGAATTCAAAGTTCAAACATCTTCTTACAGCGCTGAGTTCGGACGCACTCCCGGTGCTCAGATCTCAATAGCTACCCGCGCTGGGACCAACGAATTTCATGGGACATTATTCGAATATTTTCGCAATGATGTTCTCGACGCCAACGACTGGTTCTTTAACGCCAGTAGCAAAGCAAAAGCGCCTCTGCGTCAAAATGATTTTGGTGGGGTGATTGGTGGTCCAGTGTTGTTACCGAGGTTTGGCGAAGGTGGTAGCCGTCTTGGATACGACGGTCATAACCGAACTTTCTTTTTCTTTTCATACGAAGGCTTACGTCTTCGTCAGCCTTTCTTTCTCATTACAGACGTTCCGTCCCTTTCCGCAAGACAAAACGCTTTGCCAAGTGTAAGACCCGTCCTCGACGCTTTCCCGCTGCCGAATGGTCCAGAAAATGCTGTAAGCCAAATGGCACAGTTTTCCGCCAGCTTTTCAAATCCATCAACACTGAATGCTACCAGCATAAGAATCGATCATCGGGTGGGACAAAGATTCTCAGCTTTTGGCCGGTATAACGACGCCCCATCAGAGACGGTACAGCGGAGCGCGTCCACTGCGAGTGTCAACACCTTAAGCTCTATAAAGACTGGTACGCGCACACTCACCGGCGGAACGACGTTCATTTTCACACCTACAATTAACAATGAGTTACGCGCCAACTATAGTCGAAATACAGGTACCACCTCTTTAACTATTGATTCGTTTGGGGGAGCAGTGGTTCCCCCCGATTCGTTCTTTCTTCCTTCTTTTACGTCACGACAAAATGCTACCGTTGTTTTTAGCTTACTTGGAGGCAGATTCTCCACTCTTCTGTTCGGTACCACCGCCGCTAATACGCAGCGCCAGTTCAATGTGGTGGACAATTTTTCTGTCATTAGTGGCGATCACAATCTTAAATTCGGCGTTGATTACCGGCGTTTGTCACCTATCATTGCTCCAAGGACTTACGCACAAATCTATCTAACCCCGCTCGCTTCCGTTCTTGCCGGAACATCCTTCCTGACACTGATCCGGGCGGAGTCGACAATACGCCGGCCGGTATTTACCAATCTTTCTCTTTACGGACAAGATATCTGGCACTTGAATACCAGACTCACGCTTACCTATGGTCTGCGTTGGGAACTCAACGTACCGCCTTCCGAACAAAACGGCAACGGCCCGCGGACGGTGACAGGCATTGATGATGCGGCCACAGTTACGCTTGCTCCAGTTGGAACCCCGCTTTACGGCACTACCTATAACAACTTCGCGCCGCGCTTTGGCTTGTCTTATCAGTTGCGACAACAGCCGGGCAGCGAAACTACTCTGCGCGGCGGTGTTGGGATCTTTTACGATTTGGGCAGCGGTCAAGCCGCCAATGCGTTCGGTCCGGGGGTATTTCCTTACGCCTCTGATAAGTTTTTAATCAATAGCCCTTTCCCGCCTGACTTAGCCGGTGCAACGCCTGCGCCCATCAGCGACGTGCCCTCTGCTGCACTCATTACGGCCTTCGAACAAGGTTTCAAACTGCCTTATACAATTCAGTTCAATGCAGCCGTTGAGCAATCTCTAGGGGCGAATCAGGGCGCCTCTATTTCTTACGTAGGCGCGAGAGGACGCCGCCTTCTCAGGACAGAAACGTTGTCGGCGTTTCCTGCATTTCTTGACATCAACATAATCAGAAATAGTGCTACTTCTGACTATGACTCATTACAGATGCAGTTTCAAAGACGGTTATCGCGCCACCTGCAAGCATTGGCCTCATATACGTTTTCCAAGTCGCTCGATACTTCCTCAAAGGAGACGACGACTTTCGCATCAGCTGTGAGAATCGATCCGCGTCAGGATCGGGGACCATCAGACTTCGATATAAGGCATGTCTTCAGCGCGGCCATCAGCTATGACCTTCCGGTACCGGATGCGGGTCCTGTCGGCAACGCTTTTTTGCGCGGTTGGTCCATCGATGGCATTACCAGAGCGAATTCTGCCCTTCCGGTGGATGTAACTACAGGTACATCGTTCCTCGGATCTTCGACTCTCGCTCGACCTGATTTAGTGGAGGGAGTTCCACTTTACATCAATGATGCATCTGCACCGGGTGGCCGGAGAATTAATCCTGACGCATTCATCCCTGCACCGGTGGATCCGGACACTTTCGAGCCCATCCGTCAGGGTACTCTGGGACGAAATGCATTACGTGGATTTTCATTCTTCCAAACAGATCTCACCTTGCGCCGCCAGTTCAAGCTTAATGAGCGCTTTAATCTTCAGTTCAAGGCGGATTTTTTTAATATCTTCAACCACCCGAATTTCGCGAATCCTTGTAGCTCTTTATCAGAGTGCCCTTCTGAATTTGGTCTTTCACTGTCAATGTTTGGTAGAGGTTTGGGTAGCGGGGGAATAAATGGCGGTTTCAGTCCACTCTATCAAATGGGTGGTCCCAGATCGATTCAATTTTCCCTAAAACTTAACTATTGAGACGGCGATCATAACTCCCCAAGCAATGATAGCGATTGCGATGATAATAAAAAATTTGTTCTTACTACTGGTTCTGTGCTGCGTTTGGAACCTGCTTGGACTTACCTCAAACGCTCAGCAGTCTCCTGATGGCTCAGCGGATCTCGATCCTTCCGTGCTTGAGATCAGATCCGTTCCGCCCAGTACTCCACGCGCCATCACCAGCATGGATCTACTAACTATTCGCGACGTGCGAGGACTTCAGATATCACCAGACGGAAAAAGTGTCGTTTTCGCCCTGGCGCAGGCGGTTTACGAAACTAATCGTTATCGTACGGCACTTCTTGTCGTTGGCACGACTCCTGGAAGCACGCCGATCAGATTAGGAAGTCCTGGACCGCCACGTTGGGATGTTGTCGGGGCTTTTCGTCCTTACGTCTTAAGCTGGTCGCCAGACAGTCGTTTCATTCTTTGTCTAATTGAAGACAAAGGCCGCCGGCAAATATGGCGCTGGAAACGAGACGGAGGCAATCCAGAACAACTCACACATAGTTCGGAGGACGTGGAAGATTACGAGTGGTCTCCCGACCGGACGAAAATCATTTTTACAACCAGGGAGCCGCTTGATCCGTCAAGCTCGAAAGTCCTACAGGAGGGCTTCCTTTACGATGGATCGATTCGACTTTGGGGGGGCTCGGCTTTCCCTCAATTGCTGCTCGAGTCCAAACCGAGAAACACACACACGTGGGTATTTGAATTCAAGAGCGGGGTTGAGAGAAGAGCAACAAAGGAAGAGGAGGCAAGTTACACGCAGGCGCATACGGCTCCCGACATGGGACCTGAACACTTTGTTCGCGGAATGAAAATATCGCCGGATCGGACCAGCGAGGCCTTCATAGTCACGGATCCCGATGCAAACGATTCGATCTGGGTCAAGCCTGTCTCTGGCGGGAAACCGGCGCAAGTTTCACCCGCTGCACCTGGATATATCAGCGAGTTGTGGTGGAGCAAAGACTCAGACCAGATTTACTTTACTCAGTTAAGGGATGACAGATCGGCGCTCTTAATGGTATCAGCAAAAGGAGGAACAGTCCGCGAGGCAAGCAAGGCTTCCGATTTCCTGTACTCATTTTCTTTCAATCAGGATCAAACACTCGTGGCCTGCGTGCGCTACAATGCCACGCTACCACCGGAAATCGCTGTGTTGGACCTTGCCACTGGTGCGGTCCGGACGTTGGTGGATGTCAACCCTGAGTTCAAGAACATCCGCTTAAGTCCGGCAACCAAGTTGGAGTGGACAAACACGTATGGGCATAAAACTTATGGATATCTGGTTAAGCCACTGGATTATGAACCGGGAAAGCGGTACCCGCTGATTATTACCACCTATGCCGCAGGAGCTTTTCTTCGTGGCGCCGTAGGGGATGAATATCCTATTCAAGTCTTCGCTGCCAATGGCTTCGCCGTTCTTGACTTCTCAGCTCCGCATGACAAGCTAATTCAAAACGGAGATTTTAAGAAAGCTCTCATGAGGTGGAATTCGCCAATGGAGAGTCTGGCCGCAGGAATAAAAATACTGGAGGACCAGGGCATTATTGATTCAAATCTCAAGGGATTGAGCGGTTTAAGTTACGGCGCAGAGATAACTGAATATACGATCAGTCACTCCGATCTTTTTCAAGCGGCCATCACGAGTGGTCCAGGAGGACGCGATCCATTGTTCTATGATCTCGCTGAAAAATCGTCTCAAAAGCTTTTATCTGACTGGTGGGGCTTGGGCAGATGGTGGGAAGCGGCGCAGGCTGAGCGATGGCGAGAGTTGTCGCCGGCATTAAATGCCCGCCGCATTAAAGCACCTCTGTTGATTAATGTCGCGGATTCTGAGGTATTGCCAACGCTTATGCTGTGGAATTCGCTGAAAGACCTCAATAAACCGGTCGAGATGTTTGTCTATGCAGACGAAAGCCACATTAAGCATCAACCCAGGCACCGATATGAAATCTACGAGAGAAATCTTGACTGGTTTAATTTCTGGTTAAGGGGTAAAGAAAACGTCGACACAGCGAAGCACCAGCAATATGAACGATGGAAAGCAATGAGAGAAGCAGCAAAGAAAGAACAAACCGCTCTCTCATCGCATCCGTAATTCACCAATCTGCTGAAGTCAGTGGCCAGCCGTAACCAGATGATTACGTGTCGTTATACCTCGATCGCCGTTTGAATTTTTCAGGTGCTGATCCAGAAAGTTCAGAATTGCGCCATACGCCCGAATCGAATTCACTCTTTTCCGAAAACCATGAGCCTCATCGTCAAACACCAGGTATTCCACAATACCGCCGTTGTTTCTCACTGCGGCGATCATCTCATCCGATTCCCTTCTTAAGACCCGCGGATCCTTTGCGCCTTGTACTATCATGAGAGGTTTGGTGATGTTTTTAGCGTGAAATAACGGTGAGATTGCCCGCAACATCTCCCGGTCAGTATTTGGATCGCCCACCTTTTCATAATACAGCTTTTGCGAGAGTGAGTCCGGTGGTAATGACTCCAATGCGCGTATCCAATTCGATTTGCCCGCTATGTCAACGCCGACAGTGAATTCTTCCGGATGAAAGGTTAAGGCTGCGAGCACCATGTACCCACCGAAGCTCCCTCCGATAA
>DASUYO010000180.1:0-25252 GCA_036377375.1 Pyrinomonadaceae bacterium | reverse complement strand
CATCTTGAACACGCTCACCTGCAACATCACCGACATCGCCTCAATCACAAAAACTCCGCCCACCATCAGCAACATGAACTCCTGTTTCGTCAGCACCGCAACCGTTCCCATTGCGCCTCCAATGGCAAGGCTGCCGACGTCGCCCATGAAGACCTGCGCGGGCGGCGCGTTGTACCAGAGAAATCCGAGACTCGCTCCCGCCATCGCGCCGCAAAAGACCGTCAACTCTGCCGCTTCGGGACGATGCGTCAGATCGAGATATCCCGACCAACGAGCGTCGCTGCTCAAGTAAGTGAAACCAGTCAACGCGCTCATCGCAATAAAGGTGATGCTGATCGCCAATCCATCCAAGCCGTCCGTGAGGTTTACTGCATTCGAAGATCCCAGCAGCACCACCGCGATCAGAATTAAATATAAATAAGGACCGATATAACTCTTCCCGAACGGCTCTGCGGTCGTTTTGAAAAAGGGAATACTGACATTCCAGGAATAACCGGCGCCTCCGAAGAACTTCACCGATGTAAAAAGCACTGCCCAAACACAAACTGCAACCAGCAACTGCGCCAGTAACTTCTGACGCCCGGTCAATCCGAGACTGCGTTGCTTTGCCATCTTTGAGTAATCATCGATAAAGCCGATTGCTGCAAAGAGCAACATCGCAATCATTGCGGTCCAGACGTAAACGCTCGTGAATCGCGCCCAAAGGAGCGTTGAGATCAAAACCGAGCCGACGATGAGCACGCCACCCATCGTTGGCGTGCCGCGCTTCACCTGGTGCGCCTGTGGGCCTTCTTCGCGGATCTGTTGGCCCACGTTCCAATGCCTCAACTTGTCTATGAGCCAGCCGCCAAAGAATAGCGATATCAGCAAGGCGGTGATCGTCGCGTACGCGGTACGAAAGGTTACGTACTGGAAGACGTTGAGGGCCTTTACGAGATACCAATCCTTTTCCCGCAAATGCATGTAAAGGAGTTCGTAAAGGAAGTAGTAGATCATCCTTCGTCTGCTCCCGCCAACGGAAATCGCTCGCGCAAAGCCTCGACCACCTTATCCGTCGCCACACCTCGCGAGCCTTTCACCAGGATCAAATCGCCCTCTCTCACTTCCTTGATCAACTCTGCCGCAACTTCATCCGACGAGTTGAAGAACTTCGTCGCCAAGAGCCCCGCCTCATTGGCACCAGCAACGATCTCTTGCGCGAGCCCGCGCACTCCCCAAAGCAAGTTAATCCCGCTGCCCGCGATCTCTCTCCCAACATCCCTGTGCAACGACGCCTCATCAGGTCCGAGCTCGAGCATCTCCCCGGCGATCACAACCAGTCGCTTGCGTCCGCGACCACCTTCCACCATCGTCCGCACCATGTTCAGCAACGAACGCGGATTAGAGTTGTACGAGTCGTCGATCACCGTGAAGCCGGCCGCAAAATCAAAAACTTCGCCGCGCATCTTTGGCGGTTGCGCCGTCTTCAACGCCGCTGCGATCTCTTCCGGCGGAATGGAAAACGCCGTGCCGACTGCTGCCGCCGCCAACGCATTGCTCAAATTATGACGGCCGCTCATCGCGAGCGAGGCTTCGGCTTCTCCCAACGGTGTTCGCAAACGGAATCCAATCTTTCCCAGTGACAGCGTGTCAATAAAGGTTGCAGCAATGTCCGCCACGTGACCGATCCCAAAAGTTAACGTGCGGCCACTATGCTTATCGCGCATCTTCATCACGAGCGCGTCGTCGGCATTAAGAATTGCCGTCCCTTCCGGCTTCAATCCCTCGATCAACTCCGCCTTTGCTGCCGCGATGTTTTCGATCGTGCCGAGATACTCGAGATGCACCGGCGCGACCATCAGCTCCACTGCGATATCGGGTGGTGTGATCTTGCAGAGTCGCTGAATCTCGTGCGTCGGCGACGACATGCCCATCTCCAACACCGCTAAATCAAACTGATCCGGTGAACGACCTTCGCTGACCATGCGCAAGACTGACAACGGCAGTCCGAGACCGTTGTTGTAATTGCGCTCGCTCTTCAAAACACGATAACCAGCGCTTTGGAGCACGTGCGCCGTCAACTCTTTCGCAGTCGTCTTTCCAGCACTGCCAGTGATCGCCACGACTGGTTTTCCCCACGCTGAGTACACGCGGTGGGCCAGTAGTTGTAACGCAGCAATCGCATCGTCAACCAATAACAAGCGATCCCTTACACTCTCAAGATAAGCATCACCGCTGATGTGATCTTTGCGCGCTACCGCAGCAATCGCACCGCGCGCGAACGCGTCGCCGATGAAGCGATGAGCGTCTACGAACTCACCATTAAAACCGGCGCGGGCGTAGTCCTTTTGCGAGAGTGCGAAGAACAGCTCGCCCGCGCTTACAGAACGCGAGTCGATGGAAAAATCTTTTATCTGTTTGTCAAACATCTCGGCGCTCACGCTTGTCGCATCCGCGCCCATCAAACCTGCTGCCTCTCCAACCTTCACGTGATTACGGCCTCTTCCTGCTCCATCGTTTCTTCCTGCGAGGGCGTGTTGCCAACCGGTTCGAGCAGACATTCCACTAATCTCGAAAGAGAGCTCTGGCTCATCGACAGATTCGCCAGAACTTCGGCATAGCTTCCAACACGACCGGCGGCAGGACGCACGTCACCGCCTATTTTTGGGGGATGATTTTGTGCCCGGAGAGATGAACGCTGGCTGCGTAGTCGTTTTCTACAGTCAGCGATGCCGTAGTTTACGTCATCTTCCATAGTTTCTTCATCTACTGCACTGTCAAGACTACCCGGCGCTACCGCGCTCGGTTCTTTATCGGGGTGTAAGAACCTCACTGCAACCTCCCAAAATCAACGTAGACAACCTGTCCCGTGCTTACCTCGGTGCCTGCCGAGGGATTTTGTTTCAACACTTTGCCTTCGCCATGCGCTTCCACCTGTAATCCGAGCTGCGCGCAAGTCCGAGCGACATCTCGCACGCTCCGCCCACGCAGATCGGGCATCAGCATCGCCTTTCGCGACGCTACAGCGTAGACAACTTCTCCGCCTCTTCCTCCGTTGCTATCCACGGTCGGTAATGTGGCTTGCCGCTGCTGCTCGGCTTCAGCTTGCTCTTCGCGGATCTTCGCTGCGCGTTCGGGATCTTCGTTGACTTGTTGTGCGATCAGGTCAGGCGCCGATTTCACCTCGATGTCAGGCATAACACCGAGACCGGGCAGGATTTGTTCTGCAACTTCGCGGAACACAGGCGCCGCAACGTCGCCGCCGTGATACGCACCAGCCGGCTCGTCCATTACGACAATGATGACGACCTGCGGATTGTTCACGGGTGCGAAACCGACAAACGAGCCCACAAACTTCGTGGCAGAGTAGGCTTTCGTTTTTGGATCGATCTTCTGCGCTGTTCCCGTCTTGCCCGCGGCTGAGTAACCATCCAGCTGCGCTTTCTTCGCAGTTCCGCTCAGCGTCACGCCTTCGAGCATTCCTCTCAACGTGATCGCGGTCTCCGCACTCAGGACACGTCGCTGTTCGGGTTGGGCTCGATAGACGACATTGCCGCCCGCGTCACGAACTTCACGAATCAAGTGCGGCGCGATTCTCACTCCGTCGTTTGCGATTGCGCCAAATGCGGCGACCATCTGCACGGGCGTCACGCCGACTTCCTGTCCGATCGCGATCGAACCGATTGACGACGGCTGCCACCGCTCAACCTTCCGCAGGATGCCGTTTGTTTCACCCGGCAGCTCGATGCCGGTCTTTGAACCGAAGCCGAAACGTCTGATGTAGTCGTACATCGTTGGGTCGCCGACTCGCAGTCCGAGTTTGATCGCGGCGACGTTGCTCGACTTCGCCAGCGCTTCAGCAATCGTCAGTGTGCCGAACTTTTTGTGATCATGGACCAAGCGCCCAGCGACGGTGATCGCGCCCATCTGGCAGTCAATGTGATCTTCGGGTTTGGCAAGCTTCTTCTCGAGTGCGGCGGAGAAAGCGACGACTTTGAACGTCGAGCCTGGTTCGTAAATGTTTTGAAGCGCCCAGTTCGATCTGGTTTCGGGTTTCGCGTCGGCGACTTTGTTCGGATCAAATGTTGGCGCATTGGCGAGTGCCAGGATCTCGCCGCTGCGAGGATCCAGCACGATCACACTTCCGGACTTTGCATGTGAACGCTGGACCGCCGCTTGTAATGCTTGTTCGGCTTGATACTGAATTGCCTGATCGATCGTGAGTACGACTGTCTGGCCGGTCTTTGAAGCAATCTCGTAACTCTCGTACGGTTTGCCGCTGGCATCTTTCTCCAGAAAGATCTGCCCCGGCTCGCCGGAGATTTTGGCGTTGTAAAACTGTTCGACGCCTCCGAGGCCTTTTCCGTCAAGTCCGACGTATCCGAGCACGTGCGCTGCGAGTGAGCCGTTTGGGTAATAACGCTTGGGCTCCAGTTGTGTTTGCACACCGGGAAGATTCATCGCGACGATCTTGTTTGCGAGATCTGCATCCAAACGTCGCGCAATCCAGATGAATCTTTTTTTCTTTGCCTGTGCTTCGCGAAACTCTTTGGTGAGCTCAGCTTGTTTCAAACTCAGGGTTTGCGCGAGTTGTTGGGCGTTGCGATCCAAAGTCGCTGCGTCTACGCCTTCAGGATCCAGAAACAACGAAACAGTTTGTACGCTGCGCGCGAGCTGGCGCTCTTGTCGATCGAGGAGCTCGCCACGCTGCGGGCTCGTCTCGATCGAATTCTGCTGCTGTTGGTGGGCGCGGTTGACGAGGTTGTCGTACTGCGAGAACTGTAGATAGACCAGTCGTGCGGAAACGACCAGCATCCAAAAACCAATAAAAGCCGCGACGAAGAGCGCGCGGCCTGGTGAAACATCCGGTCTGGATTTCGATCGAGCAATGAGGCGTGCCAACATCACCTACTTGTCTCCCCCTAACCAGTTGCGTGATGAGGACGCTCAATATCGACTTTTGCTGATCAGCGTTTATTTTGCGTTCATGTGAGGCCCATTTCCGATTTGTCCTGCTCGCGCAGGCATCAACCCGAGACGCCGAGCGGCGGGCTCGAGTTTGTCAGGCGCAATCGCGCGTTCTTTTTCGAGAGTGAGTCGCTGATTTTCGTCCAGCAGTCGCTTCCGTTCGGTGCGCAGGTTTTCGTTTACATAACCATACTGAACGGCAGCGAAGTGTTGCTTGGCGGCGAACACAAATCCCCCGGCGAGTATCAATCCACAGAACAACAACAGCCCGAGCCGTGAGAGCGCCGTTACGTCTCGGCTGCGGCGAATCTTTGCGTTGAGTTGATGCTCAGGAAATCTATTCATGATCGTTCCTATAGCTTCTTAGCTGCCCGAAGCTTCGCGCTGCGTGCGCGCGGATTCTCTTCAACCTCGCGAGTGCGGGGCGTCATCGGCCGCTTCGTCAGCACTTCAATCACCTTGCGCGCACCGCACGAGCAAACCGGCAAACCGGACGGGCATTCGCAGCGGCCCGAGAGCTTTCTAAATTCGCGTTTGAGGATCCGATCCTCCAGCGAATGAAAACTGATGCCAACAAACCTGCCATCAGGAATTAAAAGATCAACTGCTGATTCGACAAATTCTCCCAACCCTTCCAGTTCATTGTTAACGGCGATCCGCAAAGCCTGGAACGTGCGAGTCGCCGGATGAATCTGATTCCGCTTGTGCCCGCCGGCAGCTAGTCGCACAAGGTCTGCTAACTCCCTGGTGGTCGTTATCGGCTTCCCTTGTTCGCGACTTTCCACGATGCGACGAGCAATGCGTCGTGAGTGTCGTTCTTCGCCGTATTCGAAAATGATTCTGGCAATTTCCGATTCGGGAAGTTGCTGTAGAAGATCGGCTGCGGTGGCTCCGCTTGTCGGGTCCATCCGCATATCTAACGGAGCATCGAAACGAAAACTAAACCCACGCTCGGGGGAGTCAAACTGCATTGAAGAAACCCCTAGATCGATAAGAACGCCGCTCGGCTCGTGCTCATTTGCTTCTTCGAGCATTGCGGCAATGGTTCGAAAGTTGGCTTGAAAGGCGTGGAATCGTTCGCCGAAAGGCGCGAGTCGTTGCCGGGCATACGTAAGCGCCGCGGGGTCGAGATCCATTCCGATGACGCGAGTGTTAGTTGAGGACTTCAGAATTGCTTCGCTGTGTCCGCCAAGGCCAACCGTGCAATCTACAAAGAGACCTCCTCGCTCAGGAGCAAGGAACTTCAATGTCTCTTCCAGCAGCACGGGGCGATGGGGCGCGCCTATGCCCCCCAAAGGCGCAGCAATCACCACCGCCCCGTGATCTCGTTCAAAGATCTCTCTGTGCTTTCTTCTCTGTCCTTTGTTCTTTGTCTTGCGCTTCACAAAGTACAAAGTACCAAGTACAAAGCACTAAATACCAAGCCTCGCGATCGCAGCCTCGTCTTCTTCCGTGTACGGATCGGCGAGCATGCGAGCTTTGAACTTGTCGAGCTCCCAAACTTCCAAATAGGTCAGATAGCCTAAAACGGCCACGTCGCCGATTACTTCTGCGCTCTTGCGCAATAACGGGTGAATCAACAGCCGGCCCTGGCCGTCCATCGTTGCTTGCTGACCGTAGTAGTTCGTTCTGTCAAGGAACTTTCTGCGCGCTGGGTCCATCGACGGCAGTAACGAAAGCCTTTGCTCGATCGACTCCCATTCGGGCAACGGGTAAATTCGAACGCACTCGCCAGTGAGACTCGTGATATAAAAATCTTTGCCGTGCTTCTCTTCGATCAGCCGCCGAAATTCCGTTGGAACTTTGAGGCGGCCTTTGACATCAATCCTTGCCGTGTAATTTCCTCGCAGCATAGCTTCGAGCCTGACGAGAGCGCGTTGATGGGTGGCCTAAAGGAAAAGTGTTGCTGATGATCGGCGTTGCTACGAGGTTGGACCCACTTCCGA
Organism: Pyrinomonadaceae bacterium; assembly: GCA_036377375.1. GTDB lineage: Bacteria > Acidobacteriota > Blastocatellia > Pyrinomonadales > Pyrinomonadaceae > PSRF01. The sequence goes on along the minus strand of DASUYO010000180.1, from coordinate 18,359 downwards.
CCACTTTCGACCACCCAAGGCCGGATACTACGCTTGGCTCTAAACTGTGTCAATACATAAAACTGCGGAGATGATCGCCGTTTGTCCGCCTGTTGTGAGGAGAAGAATAGGTCGTATAGGCCCAATAGGACCAATAGGACCTATACTCGGCCCTCCCGCGATCATGTACACTGGCCCACCATACAATGACATCGATTCTCCTGTTTGGCTTGCTGGCTGCGGGCGCCAACGTCCTCGGAGGGCTGGTCCTCGTTAAATCGGGCGCTCACCAACTCGGCGAGCGGTTCCTGAAATACCTCGTCGCCCTCGGCGCCGGGTTCATGCTCGCAGCGATCTTCATCGAGATCCTTCCGCGATCTGTCGACATTTGGACTAAAACCTCGGAGCCTCATTTCGCGCCGGAGGCAGTTGGCGGCGCCATGACACTGCTCCTCGCGGGCTATCTATCAATTCAGTTTTTCGAGCACACGCTCGTCCCACACTTCCATTTCGGCGCTGAGACTCACCCGGAATCATTCCTTCGCCCCTCGTCGGCCTACACAGCCGTCGGCGGTCTTTGGATTCACACGTTCTTCGACGGTGTCTCAATTGCGTCCGCTTTTTTAGTCAACTTCAAAGTCGGAATCCTTGTCTTTATCGCGATTCTGCTTCATAAAATGCCGGAAGGTTTCACTGTGGCATCGATCATGCTTGCCAGTGGGCGTTCGACGGAAACAGCGTTGATGGCCACTGCCATTATCGGTGCGGCGACTCTGGCGGGTGTGATTGGTGTCGCGTTGCTCGACGCGAGGATGAGTGATGCGGTTGGTTATGCGTTACCGTTCTCCGCCGGTGTAACTCTTTATGTAGCCGCAAGCGACCTGATCCCGGAAGTAAATCACAAAGAAGAAAGAAACCCTACGGTCTCAATTGTCGTTTTTGGAGGAGTCGCCCTCTTTTATGTGCTGCATAAATTGATAGAGGGTTAGCACTGACGAGAATTCGCCATTGCGTTTGCGCTTGAGAAAATCAGAATCGACGTGGGCTGGCCTCGGCCTTCTGGTTTTGATCTTTTCGTTATCAGCGCTCAACGTCGATGCACAACTCACGCCTCAGTCGCCGGTTCCGTTACCGGTTCCGTTCAACCCAGTCGTCGACAACGCGCATGTAATCGACAGCGCAACGAGAGATCAACTCGAGCATCTCTATCTTGAGCTCAAGCAAAAGGGAAATATTGAGTATGCGGTCTTGACAGTTAATACGACGGGCGACCGCGATATCTATGACTACTCGCTCGCAGTTGGGCGCGGTTGGGGAATTGGACCAAAAGACAGCGAGAAGGCGGGCTTACTGTTAGTCGTCGCAATTCAGGATCGCAAGTACTTCACGCAGGTGAGTCGTCATCTGGAAGGTGACCTGCCGGATGGGCTGGTGGGCCAAATTCAGCGTGAACGACTCGTACCCGAGTTCAGACGAGGCAACTACAGCAAAGGGATCCTGGATACCATTGAGACATATGCTGCCACACTCGCGTCCAAACGCGGTTTCACGATCAGCGGCGTTGATGAAAATCAGCGCATAAAAGAGGTTGAAGAGAGGCCAACGAGACCTGCGCAGACCAATCTGAACTCAATCTGCTGCGGAATAGTCTTCATTATCTTCATTCTCATCCTGCTCTCCTCTGCTTCGAGAAGAGGCGGCGGTGGCGGCTGTTTGCAGGCTTTGTTGTGGGGAAGTTTATTTAGCAATCTGGGTGGAATCGGTAGACGCAGCGGCTGGGGCGGCGGCGGTTTTGGTGGTGGTGGCGGAGGCTTCGGCGGCGGTGGCGGATTTGGCGGCGGATTTGGTGGTGGAGGTGATTTCGGTGGCGGAGGTGCGGGAGGTAGCTGGTAATCCGTATAATCCGTGGCTCAATTATGGCTAAATCAATTGTACAGGAAGCGCTGAACGGACTCGTCGAGGATCTGCGCGCAACGCACGGCGCGAATCTGGCGTCGGTGGTGCTCTACGGATCGGTCGCTGCCGGCGATCACATCGAGCTGCGCTCTGATTACAACCTGCTCATCGCCTTGAACCGGATCACGCCTGAAGATTTACGCCAGGCGCAGGCACCGATGCGCGAGTGGCAACGATTGGGCCATCCACTGCCCGTGTATTTCACTGTCGAGGAACTCGCTGATGCATCTGACGTATTTCCGATTGAATTTTATCAGATGGCAAACGCGCGCATAGTTCTTTACGGTCGCGATCCGTTTGAGTTTGTAAAACTGTCGGATGCGAATCTGCGTCACCAGACGGAGTACGAGCTGCGAAGCAAGTTGATCCAGTTGCGACGACTGTATATCCCCGCTTCGGTTTCGATCGAGAAGTTGTGCAATCTCATGAGCGACAGCTTGTCGAGCTTCGCGGCACTCTTCCGCGCCGTGTTGATGTTGCATGGCTACGACGCGCCGGTCTCGAAGCCCGAGTGCGTGCGTGCAACCGCACAGTTATTGAACCTCGACCCCATACCCTTTGAAAGAATTTTTGAGTTTCGCGCAAGCGATCGTCTTCCCTCGTCGGACAAAGACGCTAATGATCTTTTCGGAGCCTACCTGTTTCAGATTGAACAGGTTGTTGAAGCAGTTGACGAGCTCGGGAACACAACAGACTAACTTACAACATGGGAGATTTGAGATGAAGACGCGCAGATTGTTGATCCTTATCGCCGTTGTCGTGATTGCATTTGCTGCGAGCGGCTGCGGTTATAACACGCTGACGACAAAACAACAGGACGTGAAAGCGAAGTGGGCCAACGTTGAGACTCAACTACAGCGTCGCGGTGACCTGCTCAATAATCTCGCCGAGTCGGCAAAGATGGCAGGAGTTCAGGAGCAGGAAGTGTTCGGCACAATCGCGAGGGCGCGTTCTCAATTGTTGAATGCAACTAATCAAGCGCCGCAGGGCGAGGGGGGCGACAAGTCACCCGAACAGAAACAAGCCGTCATCGATGCAGCGAACAGCTTCGGCGCAACCGTTGGACGTCTTTTGGTGCTTCAGGAAAACTATCCAAACTTGAAGTCAAACGAAAACTTTCTGAAGCTTCAAGATGAGGTCGCCGGCACTGAAAACCGGGTCGCGACCGCACGCAACGATTACAACACGTCCGTGCAAGACTACAACACTACACGCGCTCGATTTCCGACCGTGATCTCAGCGAAGCTTTTTGGGTTCAGAGAGGAGCCTTATTTCAAGGCCGAGGAAGGTGCGAAAGCAGTGCCACAGCTAAACGCCAATTCCTTGCGGAACAATCCAACCAAATAAATTAAAGCCGCTGATGAACGCAAATAAACGCAGATCAGATCTGCGTTTATTTGCGTTCATCTGCGGCCTAAAAACCCCTCGAGCTACACATCGCGCAGTGGTCACACGGCTTTCCACCAGGCTCCATGCTGCACTGCTTTTCATTCTGAAAAAAATCCACTAATTCCGACACGGTCGCTTCTTCAACTCCAAAGCGCTCGAGGCTCGGATGCCACGGCGAATGAATACGTGGCGCACTTACTTTGGATTCGATCTGGACCAACCGGTTCTGCAATTCATTGAGTGTTGCGCGCATCGCGGCCAGCTCTGAGACGATATCGCCACCGCCGCTCTGAGACGACGCAGGATTCCCCCCAACGCGCCGCGCAATCCTCTCAGCCATCAGTCTCGCCTGATCTTCCATCGTTATAAGAGATCGATCCGATCCACCACGCCAATGATCGCGGAATCAATCGCCGCGCCCGCCTTTCCCGTCGCCGCAGTCGATGCGCTCCAACCCTCCTGCACGATCAGCACCGTGTCTCCAACGCCCGCATCCACCGAATCAAGCGCCAGTACGGAATAGCTCGTCTCGTCGCCTTCAGGTGTGATCTGCTGACATAACATCACACGCGCGTTCTGGTAACGCTGGTTCTTTTGCGTAGCCACGATGTTTCCCACGACGCGTGCCAGAATCATCTCGTTACGTGTTGCTCAGAATCAACAATGCCCACGATCGTGCAGTCAGTCGGCGTGTCTTCACGTTTGAATGGAAAGCTCGCTTCCTTACCACGACACCAGAACACCAGCTCGCCAATACCTGCGCCCACCGCATCGACAGCTACCATCGGTTTCCCCGAAGGCTCCAGATTCTTATTGAGAGTTTGTACGACGAGCAGCTTCCGTCCGTGCAGCGAATCGTTTTTGACAGTTGCTACGACTGTGCCGATGACGCGCGCGAGCTGCATAAATCACTTCACATCAACCGTGTCGATCACACCAACAATCGCCGCGTCGACCGGCACGTCTTTCATTCCCTGGGCCAAACGCGCGCTCGACCCTGCAACTACCAAAACGCGCTCGTGAAATCCGGCCCCCACTGTGTCAACTGCGACTACATATCCGGTCGTGTCACTGCCGTCTACATTGATCGGTCTCACGATCAACAACTTCTTTCCGCTCAACCGTTCGTCCTTTTGCGTCGAGACGACGGTGCCGAGAATGCGAGCAATGATCATGCTGATTATCGATCGAGCCCGATCGGAAGATTTTCGTCGACACTGCCATGCGGGCGTGGGATCACGTGCACGCTGACCAGCTCACCAACGCGGCGTGCGGCCGCGGCGCCCGCATCAGTCGCGGCTTTCACGGCAGCAACGTCACCACGCACGATCGCAGTGACAAAGCCTGCGCCGATCTTTTCGTAGCCAACGAGCGTGACGTTAGCAGCCTTTACCATGGCATCGGCGGCTTCAATCATTGCCACCAATCCTTTTGTTTCAACCATTCCGAGTGCTTCTTGCATTCAGATGCTCCTTATTTGCCGCAGATAAACGCAGATGACGGTGATCTATTTACCATTTACTGCCTGACTTAACAATTCAACGAGCTCTTCGCGCGTGAGTGAGATCTTTCCGCTGCCATTCTCGAGAATGGGTTCGCGCAAGTATCCGCACGCTTGTCCTCTTGCTGACTCGCCGAGATAGCCTGCCGCTTCGCGCACGTTGATCAACTTCTCGATCGCATCGGCAGGCAGATTCTTTGAGCCGCCAAGCACACGCGAAAGGATTGCGATCTTTGCGGTGTGTTCCAACGTCTCAAGACGGTCCCATGCCTGCCAGAGATCAGCACCGTACGCGACAGCGCCGTGATTCGCCATCAACAGCGCGTTGTGATGTTTCACCAGCGGCTGCATTTCGCGGGTCAGTTCTTCGGTTGAAGGAGTGCCGTAAGCAGCGAGCGGCACGCATCCGAGCGTCAGTATCACTTCAGAAAGGATTGGTTGATCGATCGCGAGACCAGCCACAGCGAATGCTGTCCCATTCGGTGGATGCGCATGGCAAACTGCCTTCACGTCCGGACGCTCGCGATAGATCAGAAGATGCATTGCGAGCTCGCTTGAAGCCTTACGATCGTTCAGTGCCTTGCCTTCGAGATCTGTGATCGCGATCAGGTCGTCGGCCATGCGTCCCTTGCACGTCATGGTGGGCGTCGCGAGGATGCGTCCGTCATCCAGCCGCACGCTGACGTTGCCGTCTGACGAAACGACGTAGCCTCGTTCGTACATCAGGTGGCAAATCTGGATCAGATCGCGTCTGGCTGTTTGCTCATCCATGAGACTCTAAAATTTTTCCGCCTTTGCGCCTTTGCGCGTTTGCGTGAGGTTTACCTCGTCGCGTGTGCGGCCGCGTGGCTGTGTCACCGCAGTCGCAGAAGGCTGCGATAGAAAGTACGACAGCGACTCCAACGACGTCGTCAAATCAACTGTTTTTACTTTCACTCCACGTCGCGAGATCAACGAGGCGGGCGCGAAGTTCAGCACCGCTTTAATACCTGCCGACATCACCTGATTGAGCACTCGCTGCGCAGCTTTCGCGGGAACAGCAATCACCATCACATCGATCGACTCGTCGCGAATCACCTTCGCGATCTCGTCAACATCATGCACGAGAATCCTGCCGTCGCCGATCCTGTGTCCGATTTTTTGCCGATCGTTATCAAACAATGCGACTACCGCGAAGTTTGACTTCTCAAACCCATTGTAATTGGCGAGCGCTGTGCCCAGCCGGCCTGCGCCAACTATGCCGACGCGATGCGGGCTATCAAGGCCGAGTATCTTCGTGATGTGCTCGCGCAGATCGTCAACGTAGTAACCAACGCCGCGCACGCCAAACTCACCAAAGTAACCGAGATCCTTCCTGATCTGCGCAGAGTTTAAGTTGAACTGCTCAGCCAATGCCTGCGACGAGATGGTTTTGATTCCGGCAGTGTGAAGCGCATTGAGGCAACGAAGGTAAACACTCAAGCGGCTCGTTGTCAGCTCTGATATTTTCTCGGACTTCATGCGCGCTGCAAGTATAGCGCTATACGTCCTATAGGTCATATAGGATGTATAGGTCTTACAGGTCTTAAAAGGTTTACCTTTTTGCTACAATCCCGGCCGCAATGATTGCGCATCTCAGCGGCACACTGCTTTCCAAACAAGCCACTTCCGTAATCGTCGATGTCAGCGGCGTCGGCTATGAAGTCACCATTCCCCTCTCGACTTTTTACGATCTGGAAGACGCAGGCTCGCCGGTTCAGCTTCGCATCTACACACACGTGCGCGAAGACACCTTGCAGCTTTACGGCTTCAAGACGGCGCGCGAGCGTGAGTTGTTTCTGAAGATCATCACCGTAAGTGGCATTGGGCCAAAGCTGGGTATCACGCTCTTGTCCGGCATGAGTGCCGATGAGCTGATCGCCTCGATCAGAACCAACAACCTCGCGCGGCTGACGTTGATTCCCGGCATCGGCCGCAAGACTGCCGAGCGACTGATCATGGAGCTTCGCGAGAAAGTTGCGGAGCTCTCGTCTGCTCAACTCGAAGAAGAGCTGGGCGCTAAACCGGAACGCGCCGAACAAACTGAAGACAGTGTTCGTTCAGATGCTTTGTCGGCACTGCTGAATCTCGGCTACCAACGCTCGTCCGCGGAAAAGGCCATCGATGCCGCACTCGCCGACGGCGGCGACATCACTGTCGAGTCGATACTGAGACGCAGTCTGAAGAAACTCGCACGGGTTTGAAAACCACATGGCTCCTGAGTCAATATCAGCGCGCGTGAAAGACAGTTTCGCCAGCGACGAGGATCGGCAACTCGATCTCACGCTGCGCCCCACTCGGATCGAGGAGTACATCGGCCAGCGGCAGATCAAGGAGAACCTACGCGTCTACATGAAGGCCGCGCGCGGTCGTCGCGAAGCGCTGGATCACGTGCTGCTCACCGGCCCGCCAGGCTTGGGTAAAACCACACTCGCAAACATCATCGCGAATGAGATGGGGGCCGAGCTGCGATCGACTGCGGGTCCCGCCATCGAGAAGGCGGGCGACATCGCCGCCTTGCTGACAAACCTACAGGAAGGCGACGTTCTTTTTATTGACGAGATCCACCGCCTGCTGCCGGCGCTCGAGGAGAAACTCTATCCTGCAATGGAGGACTACCAGCTCGATCTGCTGATCGGGCAGGGCGCTGCGGCACGCTCGATCAAACTCGAGCTGCCGAAGTTCACACTCATTGGGGCGACAACGCGAGCTGGTCTAATCACTGCGCCGTTGCGTGGACGTTTCGGCATCGTCTTCCATCTCGACTTCTATCCGCACGACGATCTCGAAGTGATTTGCAAACGATCCGCAGACATACTCGGCGTCCAGATCGATAACGAAGGCGCACGTGAAATTGCGCGCCGCTCGCGCGGCACTCCGCGCATCGTCAATCGTCTGCTGCGGCGCGTTCGTGACTATGCTGAAGTTGACTACGACGGGCGCATCAATCAAGAGGTCGCAAACGACGCTTTGAACCGGATGGAAGTGGACACTTATGGCTTGGACGAAATGGATCGCAAACTGCTGTTGACGATAATCGAGAAGTTCAGTGGTGGACCAGTCGGCCTGGGCACGATTTCCGCTTCGATTCACGAAGAGAAAGATTCAATAGAGGAGATTATCGAACCCTACTTGATTCAGATTGGATTTTTGGACCGCACGCCGCGCGGACGCATGGCGACGCCGCTCGCGTACGAACACTTCGGTGTCAAGACCCCTGGCTCGAGAGTACCCAGCCTGTTCGACCCCCGATAAAACTCGCCGCGGATGGGCAAGGATGATGAGGCGCTATATTTCATTCTCACGTCATTCATTCGGCGTTCGTAATCGCTCGCCGTGGGGCTCGATGCTTGGGCACGCGCTGCATCAGTTTCACGAAAAGGATCTCTTCACGTCGGCAGCAGCGATGAGCTACTTCGGATTGATGGCACTCTTCCCTGCACTGCTTCTCATGTTTGCGATCAGCAATAAGGTCGTTGTGGGAAGCCAACTGCTGGCGCATGCGGTTGACGTCTATCCCGGCTCGAGCAAGTTTCTGCGCGACACGATTGAGGCATTTTCAGAACTCGGCGTGGGAGCGATCATTACGTGCGTCGTGCTTGTGCTCTGGGCGGGCTCGTGGGTGTTTGCAGTGATCGAGCGAGCGCTGAATCGGATCTGGGGTGCCGTCCCGAGGCCATTCTTGCATGGGCGGGCATTGACAATCGGAATGATTGGACTCGTTGGTTTACTACTCGCTACTTCCGTTCTGTTGACATCGGTTCTGGTCGCACTTCGTGAAATGACCGGAAGATTCTCGCCACGGCAAATCGAGCGATATACGTTGCTTGCATCAGTCGGCAGTGCATTCTGGCTGATCCTTTTCGCGATAGTCAGTTACCTCGTCACTGTTGCCCTGTTTGTGCTGGTCTATCGTTTTATGCCGAAAGCAGAGGTGACTTTGCGAGATACGCTGCCGGGCGCGTTTGTCGCGGGCGTGTTGTGGGAGGTGGCGAAATATATATTCGCCTGGAGTCTCAACTACTTTCACTACGAGGAGATCTACGGCTCGGTCGGCGCAGTCGTTGCTGTCCTGACGTGGAGCTATGTCTCGAGTTTGATACTACTCTTCGGCGCACAACTCACCGCAGTCTTCCACTACGAGCACCCTTCAGGCGGAATAAACACGGATTGACGACGAATTAGTGCACATCTCAGATTTTGATTATGAGCTTCCGGCGGAGCTGATCGCGCAGCAGCCGCTTGAACAGCGTGATGCGTCGCGAATGCTCGTGCTGGATCGTGGCACGCAAAGCTGGTGGGATTCGAGTTTTAAAGAGTTTACTGAGCAGATTCATCCCAGCGATGTCGTGGTCGTGAACAACTCGCGCGTCATTCCGGCGCGGCTGATCGGACATCGTGAAGAGTCAGGTGGGCAGGTCGAGATTTTTCTCGTACGTGAGATCGAAGCGAGCGTTTGGGAAGCGTTGGTACGACCAGGCGCGAGACTGAGAAAAGGCGCACGCGCTGTTTTTGGTGAAGGGCGGTTGATTGCCGAGATCCTCGATGAGCCCGGTGAAGAGATTCGTCGCGTGCGCTTCCATTGTGAAGGTGCATTCGATGAAGTGCTCGCAGAAGTCGGATCGACGCCACTGCCGCCCTATATCAAACGCCCTTCCGGCGCTTCGACTGCGGATCGCGAGCGCTACCAGACGGTTTATTCAAAGCAACGCGGTGCTATCGCAGCGCCGACAGCAGGTCTGCATTTCACGCCGCAAGTGATTGACGAGATAAAAAGGATCGCGAGGCTTGCAGAGATCACGCTGCACGTCGGCTACGGAACATTCGAGCCCGTTCGCGTCGACGATGTGGCGCAACATTCAGTCAGCAGCGAACATTTCCAGATCTCCGAATCAGCCGCGCAAACCATTAACGACGCACGTGCGCGCGGCGGACGAGCTGTTGTTGTTGGCACGACGACGATGAGAGCGCTCGAGTCGTCCGCGACTGAAGAAGGTCAGGTCGTTGCGGGAAGCGGCATCGCCAGTCTCACAATCAAACCAGGTTATCGCTTTCGAGTCTCTGATGCGTTGCTAACAAACTTTCATCTGCCACGATCGTCGCTGTTCATTCTTGTCAGCGCATTTGCCGGCCGCGAGCTCGTGCTGCGCGCGTATCGTCACGCTGTCGCGGAGCGCTATCGGTTTTACAGTTACGGCGACTGCATGCTAATCCTGTAGGCATTATGAAAATTTCGATGGTAAACTAGGCGCGCGGTTTTCTCTCTCCCCAATACCAAAAGGCTATGGCAGTACTAAAGAAATTTCGATCGCGCTGGTGGCAGTCGGACGTAGAATTCGACCCCGAAAAGAAGGAGAAGACACCTACACCTTCGTGGGGTACGAGCTACGACATTCGTCCGCTGACAATCTCACAACTCGACGAGTGTTGGCGGCTCGATCAGCGCTGCTTCATCGACGGCGAGGCTTACAGCCGCGAGACGTTTGATTACCTTCTCACCGCGCCTGAATCAGTTTCGTTCCGTGCAGTAACAAGCGGCGGCGTGATGGCTGGTTTTGTGATCGGACTTGTCGAACCCGATCACACCGGACACGTGACTACAGTCGGAGTGGCTCCGGAACACCGGCGACGCAACCTCGCGAAGAGATTGATGTGGCAAGTCGAGGACGGGTTTCGTAAACGCAATGTGAGATTGGTGCGACTGGAAGTCAGAACGATGAACATCGCAGCTCAGAAACTCTACGAGAGCCTCGGGTATACGATCACTCAACGCCTGCCGAAGTACTACTCAAATGGTGGCGACGGCCTCTTAATGCTCAAATCGCTCGAGTAGTTACAAAAAATTAAGCCGCAGATAAACGCAGCTTTGCGCAGATCTGCGTTTATCTGCGGCTCAATTTTTGTGGCTAACCTTTGCGGAGTTCAGTGAGTACTTGTTTTGCCACAGCCTTCAGCGTATCAAACACGCCCGTCCCCGTTGACGCAACAGCCTCGATAACGGGCTCGCCTTTTCTTTGTAACTCAGCTGCCAAATCCTCCGCCGGGACGATGTTCGAGAGGTCGCGCTTATTGAGTTGCAGTACGTACGGAAGCTTCATCAAATCGTATCCCTGCGTCTTCAGGTTCTCTTCAAGGTTGTACAGCGACTCGATATTGGCATCCATTCGCTCTTCCTGCGAATCGGCCACGAACACAACTCCATCCACACCCTTCAAAATCAGTTTGCGCGAAGCATCGTAAAAAACCTGGCCGGGAACAGTGTACAGGTGAAACCGCGTTTTAAATCCACGCACGGTGCCCAGCTCGAGGGGCATGAAATCGAAAAACAACGTGCGATCAGTTTCAGTCGCAAGGCTGATGAGCTTGCCGCGCGCCTGGGGCGCGGTCGAGTCGAAAATGTACTGCAAGTTGGTCGTCTTACCACACAAACCTGGGCCGTAGTAGACGATCTTGCAGTTGATCTCTCTGGAAGCGTAATTGATAAAGGTCATAGCGTGCCGTTAGCTGAAGAGACTATCGATGTCCTCGTCGGTAATGCCGGCGAAGGGCGAATCGTCGTCGTAGTCTTCGGCAGCAATCTCTTCGAACATTGCCGCCAGTTGATGAGAAACCTGCTTACTGCGGAGTTTCACTAGTCCGAGGCTCGAGCGCTCGTCGAAGACCACCATGAGCAGGAGCCTGCCGACTACGGAGATGTGAATGCTCTCTTTTTCACCTTCGTGAGAGAGCGTCGGGAATTCCTTTTCTCCGATCAGTGCAGCCATTCCACCCGTCGCTGCGACGTTGCCTGCAGCGAGCGATGCCAAACTGGTTGTGTCAAGATTTCCCACTTCACCCTGGGATGCAATCTCCTGACCGTCCTTATCCACGAGAAAGACCACCTTGGCGGAGGCGTCCATTCGCAATCGCGCCAGGACAGCCTTGATCCGGTGGTATTGCTGTTCACGCAACAGGATTGGTGTGTCTGCCATTGTGCGACTCTTTATTGAAGGCCGGGGGCGGGATGTTTCCTGGAGAGCAAAACCTGAAACGCCTGTTCCGCGGATTGCAAGTTTTTGAAACTAAAAGAGGTACTGCTTCGGTTGGGGCGGTCTGCCGAGGTGGATTAAGCCTCCGTAAAGCCGAAAAGCACTTTAACATAGCCAACAATGACCTTCAAGTGTTTTTCTTTGTTGTTACATTTCACGAAAAGTGGCCCGGATATTCGGTCGGTAAAGCACCCGCAAATACTTGTGCCCGTTGATATAGAGGCCCATCTGTGGTAAGCTGCGCGGGTTCCAGCGGCTGCTCGCTTCAAGTGAGCAGCCTTTTGAGATTCCGCAGATGAGTAGCAGTCTCACAAAAGGGTTGAGACGGTCAACCTCGCGTTCAAAAGCCAAGCCAACCGCGAAAAGCGCGAAGCGTGCTGTTAAAGCGAAGTCACCATCCAAACCCAAAGCCAAAAGAGCCACAGCAGCGAAGCCAACCGCTCGAAAGGCAGTCAGCCTTCGCGCGGCTAAGAAGACTGCTGCGAAGTCGAAGCCGGCCAGGAAGATGGCTGCGAGACCAGCGGCTCGCAAGCCCGCTGCTAAGAAAGTAACAGCAGTCTCAAGGGTCAAAACGACGCAGAAGCAAGCTGCGGTTCGAGCAGTCCGACCTACTCCGACTGCGCCTCCACCACCGAGACCACCGACACAGGACGAGTCGGCAGCTCTTGTCGCTTTCGAACGTGCGCACAAGGAGTTTGTCAGAGGCCGGTTTGCTGAGGCGCGGAATCAGTTTCGAATTCTGGTAGACAAGTATTCGCAGGTAGCGGAAGTAGCAGCGCGGGCTCGCACATATCTCGCGATTGCAGAGTCGCGCCTGCGAACGGAAAGCATTCTCCCGCGTGATGCGGATTCGCTTTACGACCGCGGCGTCATCGAGCTCAACCGGGGCGAGTACGTTGCCGCTCAGGAGATGTTCGAGCGCGCTCTTAAACGTGAGCCCGAAGCGGCACACATTCATTACGGCCTGGCAGCGACTCGTGCTCGACTCGGCTCGATCGACCTGGCGCTCGAGTCGCTTCAAAAAGCACTGGACTTACAGCCAAATCTACGTGTACGTGCTCAGCACGACCACGACCTCAATCCACTGCGCAACGACCCCGATTTCGATCGGCTGATCTTTAGCAACCCTTCCTAACTTTTGCCGCAAAAAGGCGCAAAAGCTGTCTTGGCATTCAAGCCAATTCTTGTTCAATTAATGTATGATTTAACCGTGTTAAGTGTTTGACTCTTCCCAGGGGCACTCATTTGCAACAAACAAACTCTACAGGTGGTCAGAAGCTGGTTGTTATTGGCGGCGGCACTGGCCTCTCGACTCTTCTCGCCGGACTCAAGCGACTGGTTGGCCAGACCGATCACGAGATGTGGATCGAGAGTCTTTCCGCGATCGTGACTGTTTCAGATGATGGCGGGAGCTCGGGCCGTCTTCGTGACGAGCTACAGATGCTTCCGCCGGGCGACATTCGCAACTGCATGATCGCACTCTCAGAAGACTCGACGCTGTTGTCGCGTCTGTTCCGTTATCGTTTTCGCGGCGATGGAGAGCTGGGCGGGCACAGTTTTGGAAATCTCTTCCTCGCCGCACTAACCGAAGTCACTGGAGACTTCACGGAAGCCATTCGGCTCTCGTCCGAGGTGCTCGCCAGCAAGGGTCATATCTTTCCCGCAACGATCAGCGACGTCAGACTGGCGGCAGAGCTCGAGGACGGATCGATCGTGCGCGGTGAGACGCAGATCTCGGCGTCGAAAGCTCCCATTCGCCGGTTGCGACTGGAGCCGGAACAATGTCTTCCCTTGCCCGAAGCGCTGAAAGCGATTCGTGCCGCTGACATCATCACCGTCGGACCGGGTTCGCTCTATACCAGCATTCTCCCAAACCTGCTGGTGACGAAGGTCGCTGGTGTAATCGGACAAGCGCGTGCCACAAAGATCTTCATCAACAACCTCATGACTCAACCAGGTGAAACTGACGGATACAGCGCGCGAAAACATCTGACGACGATCAAGAAGTACGCGCCCGAAATTCATTTCGACTTCGTGGTCGTCAACAACCGGCGCATCAGCAAAGAGCAGGCAGAGCGCTACGCCGCCGAAGGCGCATATCAAATCGGTATCGACGATCCAATTGACGACGCGCTCGACCAGACGACAGAGATCATACGCGCCGATCTTTTGTACGACGGCGAAAAGGTCAGACACAATTCGGATCGTCTCGCAGATGTTGTACTCGACTGCCGCAAACAAGCGCTCTCCACGGTGACTGTCTAAAATCCGAAGATGTCTAACAACACCACATCGTCCAGACCGCTGAATGTTCTTGTAATGGCAGCCGGACTTGGCACCAGGATGAAATCCAGGCGCGCGAAGGTGCTGCATGAGCTCGGCGGTTTACCGCTGATCGCGCACGTGGTCAGAGCTGCTCAGGCGCTGGATCCACGCTCGATCATCGTCATCGTTGGTCATCAGGCTGAAGAAGTTGAGCGCGCAGTGCTGGCAGAAGTCGGCGAGCTCGGAAGTTTCGTGATTCAGGAGAAACAACGCGGGACGGGTGATGCAGTTGAGTCTGCGCGAAGTATGTTGGAACACTCGGACTCGCTGGTGCTGGTGCTGTCAGGCGACGTACCGATGATCCGCGTTGAGACGCTGAAAAAGTTTATCGAGCACCACAACACCGCCGGCGCTACGTGTTCGATACTGAGTGTTCGTCTGGAAAATCCGACCGGGTATGGAAGGATCATTCGCGACGAGAGCGGCAGTTTCCAGAAGATCGTGGAGCAACGCGATGCTACTGACGAGCAGCGTCAGGTGCGGGAGATCAACTCAGGCATTTACTGCTTCGAAGCGAAAGATCTTTTTCAGGCGCTGCGCAAAATCGAGCCTAAGAACGATCAAGGTGAGTATTACTTGACCGATGTCCCCGAGATCATCCTGGCGAGCGGCGGGACAGTGAGCGTTTATGTTCACAACGATGCTCGCGAGGTTTATGGAGTCAACACACGCGCGGAGCTGGCTGAGTTTGAGAATCTCTTGCGCCGCTCAGCGATTCGGAAGTTGATGATCGAGGATGGCGTCACGTTTATCGATCCATCGCACAGCTACATCAGTTTCGAAGCGAAGATTGGGCGCGACTCGATCATTCATCCGAACGTCACGATTGAAGGCAAGTCTGTCATTGGCGAGGGTTGTGTGATCCATTCGGGCGTGCGCATCACAAACTCGCGTTTGGGCGACGAAGTGGTGGTCAAGGATTATTCCGTCATCGTGGACTCGCAAATCGACTCGAAGTGCTCTGTCGGACCGTTTGCTCACTTGCGGATGAACGCGCTGCTCGAAGAGAAAGCCGCGGTAGGAAATTTTGTCGAGGTGAAGAAATCGCGTCTCAAACGCGGCACGAAGGCGATGCATCTTACGTACCTGGGAGATGCGACGATCGGTGAGCGCACAAACATCGGTGCGGGAACCGTCACGTGCAACTTCGACGGAGTGAACAAGAACGAGACGATCATTGAAGACGATGTTAAGGTTGGTTCAGACACGATGCTGGTCGCACCAGTGCGTGTGGGTGCGCGCTCGGTGACGGGCGCCGGCTCAGTGGTCACGAAGGACGTGCCACCCGATTCGCTCGTCGCCGGTGTCCCCGCAGAAGTGAAAAAGAAAATCCGGTGAAAATCCGTGTTTATCTGTGGCTAAAAGAGGAGTTGATTTAGAGGCATGTGTGGAATTGTTGGTTACGTTGGCAATAAACAGGTAGTGCCGCTCATTATTGACGGCCTGCGCAAACTCGAATATCGCGGCTACGACTCAGCCGGAATCGCGGTCGTCAACGAAGATCACGATCTCGAGATCCGTCGCGCAGAAGGAAAGCTTCGCAACCTCGAAGAGACTATTCGCCTGAGCCCACTCGACGGCACGTACGGCATCGGCCACACGCGTTGGGCCACACACGGCCGACCTACTGAAGAAAACGCCCACCCGCATCGCGACTGCACCGGCCGCGTCGTCGTTGTTCACAACGGCATCATCGAAAACTATCTCCAGCTCAAAGAGCGGCTGCGCAAATCAGATCATCACTTCGTCACGGAAACCGATACCGAGGTCATGGCCCACCTGATCGAGGAATACCTGAAACAGGAGACCTCGTTCGAGCAGGCAGTGCGGCGCGCTGTGACCGAGTTGCGCGGCATCTTCGCGCTCTCGATCATCAACGCCGACGAGCCCGACACCATCATCGCGGTTCGCCAAGGTCCTCCGGTCGTGATCGGCCTCGGAGATCGCGAGTTCTTTGTGGCGTCCGATATTCCACCGATTCTCCAGCACACGAGAGACGTCTTCTTCCTCGGCGACGGCGAGATCGCAGTCATCAATCGAGACGCCGTGCGTGTCACTGACTTCGAAGGCAATTCAGTTCAACCCACGATCCAGCGAATCACCTGGGATCCGATCATGGCGGAGAAGGGCGGCTTCAAGCATTTCATGCTGAAGGAGATTTACGAGCAGCCGCGCTCCGTTCGCGACACGGTTCAGGGACGAATCTCCCTCGACAGCGGACAGGTGTTTCTCGACGAGATGAACAACATCACTGAAGCTGACTTCAAACGCTTCACGTCGATCAAGATAGCGGCCTGTGGCACGTCATGGCACGCGGGCCTTGCCGGTAAATACATGATCGAACAGCTCGCGCGTATACCGGTCGACGTCGACTATGCGTCTGAGTTTCGCTATCGCAGTCCGGTGATGGATGACGACACGCTGCTGCTGGTGATTTCTCAGTCGGGAGAAACGGCCGACACCATCGCCGCGTTGCGTGAAGCGAAAGAGCTCGGCTCACGCGTCCTGGCAATCTGCAACGTTCAAGGCTCGATGATCATGCGCGAAGCGGATGGCACGATTCTCACCCATGCTGGTCCGGAGATCGGCGTCGCTTCCACCAAGGCTTTTACCAGTCAGATGATCGCGCTCTATCTGCTGGGTTTGTATTTGGGCCAGGTGCGCGGTGTGCTTTCGAGAGACGAAGCACGGTTTCACGCACAGGAGCTGGCGGAGCTGCCCGTCAAACTCGAGCACCTGCTGAACGATTCCGACGGCATTGAAGAGCTCTCAAAAGAATTCTTCCGCTCAACTGACTTTCTCTATCTCGGGCGCGGGATCAACTTCCCTGTGGCGCTCGAAGGCGCTCTGAAGCTCAAGGAGATCTCTTACATACACGCCGAAGGTTATCCGGCCGGTGAGATGAAGCATGGTCCAAACGCACTCATCGACGAGCGTTTGCCGGTGCTCTTCATCAACACACGCGAAGAAGGCAATCGCGCTTCAGAACTGCGGTACGAGAAGACACATTCGAATATCGTCGAAGTTAAGGCACGTGAAGGTATCGTGATCTCCGTGCTGACGGAAGGTGATTCGATATCGTCGGTGGTTTCAGATCACGTGATCGAGATTCCGGCCGCGAGCGATCTGCTTTCGCCGATTCTCTCGATCATCCCGCTTCAACTACTCGCGTATCACATAGCAGTCCGTCGCGGTTGCGACGTGGATCAACCACGCAATCTCGCCAAGTCAGTGACTGTTGAATAGATCTTAGCCACAGATGAACGCGGATGAACGCGGATCTGTGGCTCCCCTCGGGGCAAACGGCGGCGGCACTACATCCCCCACTAGTGCCTGGCTACTTGCGCCGTCTGCCCCCCGCCTCATCTAACGCGCAATCAGAAGGCGAAAAGGGCCGCCGGCTTTCGTGTTCCAATAATTTCTTCTTTCTTTCCAAACCCCAGCGATAACCGCCCAGACTCTTGTCTTCACGTACAACACGATGACACGGAATCACCAGTGCGACTGGATTCGTCGCACACGCACGACCGACAGCACGCACCGCGCCCGGCTTACCCAACGCTTTTGCCACCGCAGCGTATGAAACTGTCTCGCCGTACGGAATCGTACGCAGATGCTCCCACACCTGGCGCTGAAAAGCTGTGGCTCGAATGTCCAGCGGCAAATCGAAGCGCGACTCGTTCTTGTCGAGATGATTCAAAATCTTTTCCACCAGCTCACGCAAAGCTGAGTCGTCACAGGTGATCTGCGCGTTTGGAAATTCTTCGTGCAAGTCTTTTTCAAGCTCTGCATCGCTGTCAGCCATTCTCACTGCACACACGCCGCGCTCCGTTACCGCAACCAGCAAATGACCCATTGGCGACGCGACAACCGTGTAACTGATGTTCACACCGCGACCACCGCGGCTGTACGTTGCGGGCGTCATGCCGAGCTCTTCTGACGCGTGCTCGTAAAGACGGCTGCTGGAGTTAAAGCCTGAGTCGTACAGCGAGTTGGTGACGGATTCGCCTTTGCGTACGAGTGTCTTGAAGTTGTCGAACTTCCGCGCCGTCAGATACTGCCGCGGACTAATGCCCATCACCCGTTTGAACGTGCGCTGTAAATGAAACACGCTCACGCCTGCGTGCGACGCAAGCTCCGCGAGTTTCTGCGTCTCGCTTTCG
>DASUYO010000179.1:0-6034 GCA_036377375.1 Pyrinomonadaceae bacterium | reverse complement strand
GTAATCCTCCCAACAAGAGAGAAAAATCGTTGCGTCGTACTAATCACTGCAAAATCTTCAAGCGATAAAACCCCAGGAAATTCTTGTTACGCTCGACCGGGCGCCAGCGCGGATTGGGATGATGATCGAGCACTGAAAGCTCGACCTTCTTTACCGCTCCTTTATCAGTCGGCGAAGAGCCGGTGTGGTAAACGACCCAGTCCTGCGCACCATTGCCTGCGACGTGTGCCTGGCCCAAAAAGATCATCACGTGATACGGAAATTTCTGGACCCAGGGTTGGTAATAGAAGAGTAGATCCCCAGGCTGAGCTTCGCGACGATCGCGACTAACGAAGATGACGTTGAAGTTTTTCAGCGTCCGAGCGTCGGCAAATTCTGAAAACCGGCCGTTGCGAATATCGGTTTCGTCGAATGATCCGAAGTCCGTGCGGAAAATCTTTTCGCCGAACGAGTTGTGGTCCAGGTCAAAACTCTTAACGTCCGGCGCGACAGTCTGGTACGCCGGTCCCATCTTCTGAAACCAGAGACGATCGTGATGCCGCAGCGCCTCGCGCATTGCAAATCGCGCCAGGCCGGCACAGTCGCGCTGTTCCGCAGTCCATACATTGCTGAGTTGATAGAATTGCGTTTCAGCAATTGCCGTGAACCATCGGCGAAAGCTGTCGCGATCCTGAAAGCTGCGCAGCTCAATCAGATCCGGTATTCCGTCCTTATCAGAATCAATTCGTTCAGCTCGATTACTCGAGGGCGAGTTGGATGGCTGGCCCAGACTCGCGTCCGCTGCGGCGGAGGCTGCTTCGATTTTTTTGCTGTGATGAGGGCGTGAAAGACCCCAGGCAAGTGCGGTGGTGGATACGATAACGACGCCTGCCAATGCTAACCAGCGTTTCAAAGGGGCGCGCATTTGCGGGGGTTCCAGCATTGCCACCTAAAGTACGTTAGGTTTGGCTCGAGCGATACGCGGATGCTATCACGAATACAGGTGGGCAACCACCATTTAACGTTGATAGATATAGCCGGTTAGAATGTGGATTCCCTCAGTGATGAATTGCAGTTCGTCGCCACTTTCACGGCAGCACGACATTCCGCAGAATTTTCCAATCGCCGTTCGTCTGGCGCTGCCAGACGGTGAGAAAACGGCCGCCATTGATCGATAGCTTGCCATCTTTGAGGAACCCGATTTCCCCATATCCTGATTCATAGGCGAGGCCATTGTCGACAACGAGTCTCTTCGAGTTAATTTTTGTCGAGCGTGCCAGACCCGAGCGTGCGAATCGATCGCGGTACATCTTCTCAATTTCCGTCCGCCCCTGAACGCAGGCGCCATCGATCGTAATGAAAGACGCGTCCTCGGTGTAGGGCGCAGCAATCGTCGCGGCGTCGCCGGTCTTCATGGCGACGATAAACTCTGAGTTCGCTTTTTCCACCGCTCGATCAAGTTTGGGATCTCCGGAGTGGTGCGCGAGCAATTCGGCAGGAACTACAGTTAAGAACACGACTGTCGCAATGCAAAGTGCAAGGCGCAAACTTCTTTTCATGATGTTACTCCTTCTGGCCGGCAATTATGACCCTGACCTCGTGCTCGGCGTGTGCTCGCAATGGGCTACTCTACACAGTGCAAATACAAACTCGATTATCCGAGACGGCTTGCGGAAACTGAAAACAACTCGAGTCGCCGAGGTAGAACGCATTCTCAGCTCGTTGCGGTCTACTGCCACCGCATAACGAATGGCTGGATTTCTTTGTGATCGCTCACGAATGTTATAAGGTTTCCGCAAATCATCAGCTCGGCTGCTTACCCCGTTTTTAGATACTCGTTGGAGGTTCCCCCAATGTCTCGTTTAATTCTCGGCACGATTTGTGGCCTCGTTTACGGCGCACTCTCGGCTGCGTCAATGTTGCCGCTCAGTTTTAGCGATAAGACGGCCGCTTTGACGGGCGCGTTTTTGAATCGTTTCGCAATTGGCTTTGTCATCGGTGCGGCTCGCCTTCCGGTGCCGAACTGGGCGAATGGTCTAATCTTCGGGATACTGCTAAGTCTGCCTGACGCAATCATCACTAAGACCTATGCCCCAATTCTAATTCTGGGCGCCGTGGGCGGTCTCATAATTGGTTTGATCGTTGGTAAATGGGGCGTCTGACTTCGTGACGGCGAAATGTCGGAGGTTTTCCCGTCGCCAGATTACAGCAACTTTACAACAGAAGTTTGACGATGCCAGGTCACTGTGAGCCACGCTATATTGTCAGGTTGGCCTCGTGATCACGGATCTTCGGACACTAAACAACAGCGATCCATAAAACTGTCGAGGTACCATTGACTTCGAGTCTAACAAAGCGTAAAACCAAACAACCCCTAATATATTCATGTTTCCTGGCTAAGCTGGAGAACTCACTTTCGCATCTTTTTGCTAGCCCGGGGACGAACGCCCGATCTTCAAGTGCAGGTACGCAATTGGTCAATCGAATTCAGCAGTAGTAAGGTAATAGGACCACACGACTGGGAAGGGAGTAATGTAGGACCAACGCCAATGAACATATTACTTGTTTATCCGGAGTTTCCAGACACTTACTGGAGCTTCCGGCATGCCCTCTCGTTCGAACATAAGCGGTCGGCCTTCCCGCCGCTTGGCCTGTTGACGATTTCAGCCATGCTACCGGCAGCCTGGAGTAGGCGGCTAGTAGATATGAATATCGAAGCCCTCACGCTACGGGACATTGAATGGGCTGATATTGTCTTTTGCAGCGCAATGCTTGTGCAGCGCGATTCGCTACAACGCATTATCGCCCTAACCAAAGCATGCGGTAAAAAAGTTGCTGTTGGCGGCCCATACATCTCCACTGCCGCAGAAAGTCTACCCGGTGCAGATCATATCTTTGTCGGCGAAGCTGAAGAGACACTACCAGAGTTTGTGCGTGATCTAGAGAACGGAAAAGCCCGTCGCGTTTACAACGCAACCGAGCGCCCGGCGCTCTCCGCTACGCCACTACCGCACTTCAAACTCGCTTCGCTTAAACATTACTCTTCGATGTCGGTGCAGTATTCACGTGGCTGCCCGTTTCAGTGCGAGTTCTGCGACATCATAGAAATCTACGGACGCGTGCCACGCACTAAATCGAACCAGCAAATGCTGGATGAGTTGGACGCACTTTGCCGGACTGGCTGGCGCGGGCCGGTCTTTATCGTTGACGATAATTTCATCGGCAATAAGCGCAACGTAAAGAACTTCCTGCCTGAGCTGGCGGACTGGTCTAAGCGCAACGGCCGTCCATTCTCTTTCTTCACTGAAGCGAGCGTTAACCTGGCCGAAGATGACGAGCTGCTCGAATTGATGCGACGCGCTGGCTTTTACCGCGTCTTCCTGGGCATAGAGACGCCCGTTAAAGAAAGCCTGAAGGAGGCTCAAAAGGGTCAGAATACGCGGAGCGATCTTTTGAAGTCGGTACGCAAGGTGCAATCCTACGGAATGGAAGTGATGGCTGGCTTCATCATCGGCTTTGATAATGACCCGGAAGATATCTTTGAGCGGCAAGTCAATTTCATTCGAGAGAGCGCCATACCGCTGGCAATGGTTGGCCTGCTGACGGCGTTACCACAGACCCAACTTTGGCGAAGACTTCAACGTGAGGGGCGACTACTGAAGGAAAGCACGGGCAACAATACCGACGGCTCACTGAACTTCATTCCTCGTATGGATCCAACGCGGCTCATCGAGGGCTACAAGTCACTTCTGCGGACGATTTATAGTCCTGCAGAATACTATCAGCGTGCACTCGAATGTTTGAGGCGATTGCCGGTGGCAAACCAACCGCAACGGCGCCACCCGATCCGTGATTTGACCGCGCTCGTTCGCGTAATTGTCGCACTTGGTGTGCGCGACCGCGAACGCGGTGAGTTCTGGCGGTATATGGGGAGCGTCGCAACTTCCCATCGCGAAGCGTTTGCTCGCGCTGTTATCCTCGCGGCGATGGGTTATCACTTCCGTAAGCTAACCGAAGACTATTGCCGCTAAACACAGTTTGCTTGCGAACACGTGGTTCAGCTCAGCTTAGCGGGAATGATGCTTTCACGATTGCGGCCCTACTGGTGACTTGCCGCCCTTATCGGACCATCGGAATTTGCACCAATTGACATGTTTTGAGACATTCAATCAAGACGGCAGTCTGAAGACCACCGCACTCACTTGCGCGGTTTGTCATTCAACAGTTGACGATACATTCATGTTCCAACCAGGCTTTCCTAAGCGGACGGACGCACATCATAGCGCCTCTTACCTACTTCCATCGGATCGAATCTCGAAGGTGAACGACTAAAGCAAGGCGACGGTCACGTGATTCTCTGATCCAACTCTTGACAATGTTTTCAGTTGTGCGTGATCCGCTTGTCCTCGACGAAGAAACGTCCGCGACCTGTAGCACTGCTCTAGAGTCTTTCTTAACTATTTTTATACGAGTGTTCATAACATTGATGCTAACGTTCGAGCAGGTGGACCTCTTTCGCCCCTGAAGAGGTCCACCCGCTTCAAGCACAACCCCTGCTTAGTCGTGCTACTTAAAAATATCGACCTTGCTTCCCACGCAATGCTTGTACCTAGCTGACAACAGAACAATTGACTTTGGTGTCTACCGGAAAATCAGATCTCTCTCAGATGTCGATTGGAGATAGTGACGATGAGACGTTATGACGACACTGCGTCAAGTCGTGTTAATGACCGTTCAGATTCAGCAGAGAGCAATCGCGCCTTTTACAAGGCGACTCTGTCACCGGATGTGGCAGCTTTCTTGCTAATGGT
Organism: Pyrinomonadaceae bacterium; assembly: GCA_036377375.1. Lineage (GTDB taxonomy): Bacteria > Acidobacteriota > Blastocatellia > Pyrinomonadales > Pyrinomonadaceae > PSRF01. The sequence continues at coordinate 1,244 of DASUYO010000179.1, read as the reverse complement.
TTGTACGAATCGGAGAGGTGAACGTCATGAATTCCCGAATAAGAATCCTGAACCGGAACCAAACTCGCGAAACAAAAGAGGCGGCTACGAATGATCGAGCAACGAATTTAATCTGCGCCGGCACGCAAGAACGTCGAGTCACGCTGCCGCTGCGGAATACAACTTAAAGGCACGAACGACTATTCAAGGGTGAAATGTTAACGACACTCAAACAATTTCTACACAAACCAAAGCTGGTAATCCCGATCGCGATGGCGGCAGTACTAATCATTATTGGCCTGATAACTATCGTCGGTACATCAAACGATCGCGTTAAGGCAGCCCCACGACCACTCGATGTTGAAGTAGTGCAAGTCACACAGGATGACGTGCCTCTTTATAGTGAGTGGATCGGAACCACTGAAGGAATCGTTAACGCCGATATCAAAGGTCAGGTAACGGGCTATCTGCTGCGGCAGGACTACAAAGAAGGGTCTTTCGTAAAGAAGGGGGAGCTTTTGTTTGAAATTGATCCTCGCCCTCTTCAGGCGGTGTTAGATCAGGCGAACGGTCAGGTCGCGCAGTTTAAGGGTCAACTTGAACAGGCCAATTCTCAAGTGGTCCAGGCGGAAGCTCAAGTCGCCCAGGCGAATAGTCAACTGCTGCAGGCACAAGCGCAGCTCGCACAGGCTGAAGCTAACCAGGTAAAAATGCAGCTTGACGTTAACAAGTATGCGCCGCTCGCAGAACAGAAAGCGGTAACACAGCAGGATCTTGATAATGCTGTTCAAGCAAACGTTGTTGCAAAGGCGCAAGTCGCAGCATCTAAAGCTGGCGTAGAAACGGCGCGCGCTCAACTTCGTTACGCGAACGCACAAATCGGGAGCGCAAAAGCCGCAACCAAGACAGCCAACGGCCAAGTCGAAAACGCCCAGGCAGCGGTCAAAACCGCTCAACTCAATCTTGGTTTCACTCGCATCATCTCGCCGATCGACGGAATCGCAGGGCTGGCACAAACACAGGTAGGAGATCTGGTACAACCTAACAACCCGAACAGCCCGCTGCTCACAACTGTCTCAACTGTCGATCCAATCAAAGTTTATTTCACGATTAGTGAACAGCAGTATCTGGCGTTTACGAAAGAGAACCTTATTCAAGCAAGACAAGGAGCAAGTGTCGCTCAGATCGAATTGGAGTTGATACTCGCAGACGGCACGACTTATCCGCATAAAGGTAGTTTCTACTACGCTGACCGTCAGGTTGAT
>DASUYO010000178.1:0-3270 GCA_036377375.1 Pyrinomonadaceae bacterium | reverse complement strand
GGTCCAGAACTAAACGACGCGATCGTAACGTTGAATGGACCAGTAAGACTCGAATTCGCCGGCACCGCGTAGTCCACGTGGAACTTCCACACTCGCGCTGCAGCAACGCCCCAGATTGAAGCTAAATAGTTCGGCGTGCCCGCAAGCGGTGGGCTTCCGTTGTTGCGAAGATTGCTTGGTAGAAGACTGAAGATTGAAACGCCACTAATACTCTTCGGTAATGTAAAACTCACAGCGTGGGCCGTTACTCCGCTTTCCATCTCGGTTCTGTTGAAGGCCCAAACTTGCGCGTTCTGGAATGACCCGGCGCCCGTGGTCGAGAAGATGTTCGCGGTCATGTAAATGCCGTCGGGCCACACGCCGAGTTTTGGATAATCCGGAATCGTGCCGCCTGAACCGGTTTGCCACGCATAAAAAAACCAGCCGCCCGAAACTGGATCGCCGGTTCGCGAGACCGCCATACACTGATACATCGCGCCGGAGGTGTAGTTGGACCATGCAAAGTCACTGATAATCCAGCGGTCGCTAAGCGCATCGTAGAGCACTACAGGATCGCCCTGGTTATTGTTGTCACATGGTGTTCCGGTCGGTTGCTGTGAAAAGAATGTATCGAAGGTGAAAGCGGCTACACGCACACCAGTGGCTTTATTGAAGATTCCGATTGAAGTGTTGACTAACTGAATGTAGTGATTTGGACCAACATCGCCGTTTGTATCGGGCGGCCAGCCGGCGCCCCAGTTTGCGAAATCAAGACCCGGAAAGTTTGCGTTCGGTGTGGGAGCGGGAGCAGCCGGAGCAAACGGTTGCAGAGCTGTATCTGGTCCTGCGGAGGCAAGCAGCTCGGGTCCAGGGTCTTTCGGTTCAGGTCGTGGCTTTTTGATCTTCGGCTTAACTAAAGGAAGTGTACGAACATCGCCGTGAAAGAACTTCGGTTTTACGGACGGTACATCGATCTGGACGGCGCTCGACAGCTGTGTCTCATCCTGGTTTGATCCGGGCTGCAAAGCTTGTGACTGACGACGCTCCGGCGACTTACGAGTGCCGCGGTCTTTGAGATGAGCGGACGAGACGAACACGAGCGAAGTCAGCGTAGCGATGACACTGATCAGAACCAACACTCTTCTGGATTTACTAAGAACTTTGTGACTGGGAGCCATCGGAGAACTTCCTTTGATGGATATTGGGGCTTGATAGCCACGGATGACACGGATTTATTTGGATTTTAGCCGTGTCATCCTCGGCGCTCAACTACTGCTTATCATACACTGCAACGTTCGAAATTCTCTTGCCTTGCGCATTAGTAGAGGTCGTGGTAACTGTGCGGCTCTTGCCGTTGCGTGAGATAACGATGCGGCCGGTGAGGGTCGTCTTGCCACCTTTCTTGCTGCTGAACGCCAACGTGTTTTTATTGATCATCCGATAGGTTCTGACATCGGAGTTGGCGTCGCCCGTTACGGGATAGTCCTTGCCGTCAAACTTTCCCGTCCACTCGCTATGTACAGCACCGCCGTTCTCATCAACGCCCTCGACCGTTATCTTGATCTGATCGCCGGCGGCTTCGTAAGTAACTGTGTTGTTCCTCGCTTTGCCTGCAAACTTCGATTTGGCTTCATTGAGCTTCCAGGTGCCTATGTGCGGGTTGTTCTGAAAACCCAGCGCCACACTCACAAAAACGAGGGAGATTGTCAACGCAATCGTTTTTGTTTTCATTTGGTCCTCCCGAAGAAGAATTGGTAATCGCCGCGCATTCTATGCCTGCCGCTGCGCTGCTGCAATGAACGCCGGAGCAATATTAATGGTGGTCCTTCTTAAAAGCAGACGCCGCTAAGTGCGAAGACAATTAATCCCTACGGCGGTTATGCTCTAATTGACCGAGTAAAAGCCGCAATCTTGAAAATCGTAAAAACAATCATCTCGAAATAAGAATTGCAGTTTCACCGACTGCTCAAGCAAAGTTGTCATGGAGCAACTCAATATCAAAGTGGCGTTTGCCTTCGATCATCACTTTCGCAAACGAAGGGGTGGAAGCGCGGCTGTGCGACGGAACACAAAGATCGAATTGCCCACCATTGCTTCCGGTTTCTGCTGACGATAGATGTCGATGATCTGTTTCTGCTTGTCTGTCAGGTCAACCTCGGTTAGGTACCACGCGCCGATGGCGACGTAGTCGGTATCAATGGGTTCGGGGTCGGTATCTCCGTCGTCGGAGTCGTCGTCGTCCCAGCCGGGAAAGTCGTCGAGTTCGACACCGTAGAACTTTAGAAACTCCCCGCCAACCATAATGCCCGTTACACGCTTCTGGCCGTGAGCTTTCAGATACTTAGCGAGCGGCTTTACCTCCTGGCCTGTCTCCACGTTGGAATCCGAAAGCGTCTGCCAGCCTCGTTCGCTGCCGCCCGCGAGTGGACTGAAGTACGTCAGATAGTTTGGAAAGGTTGAGATCGCAATGACGAAGCCAGGGAGAAGGGCGAGAACTGCAAGCGCGACTGCGAGGACTCTGCTGCGTGTCAGTGCAAACTGAACAACTCCGGAAACGAATCCAGCGCCCGCTATCGCGACGAATGGAAACATCGGCAAAAGATGACGCACGCCTATGTTGAGATGTGAGGTCATGGTGAGCGCCAGATAAAGAACTGCCGGCAGCACCACGTAAAGAAGCACGTAGCGCTTGCGTCTAAGCATCTGATACACAGCCCACACAATCCCACCGATGGAAGCAATGAGAAACGGGATTGTCGTTTTGAGCACGAAAGCGACTGGAAAATAGTACCACCAACCCGTATCTGAAACTTGTCCAAGCAAAAACGCCGGCCTGCCTTCGCGGCTATCCTGGACCACCATGTCGATGCCGTACACGAAATAACGCGGCAGCATTGGCGGAAGCCACATCAGGAATCTCTTGAAGATTTCAGCAGTATGTCCCCTCAGATAAAACCAACCGGCGATTGTGGAACTCTCGTTCGCGTCGATTTTGTCCACGTGAAAGGCATAGAAGGCTATCAAGATCACATACGCTGTAATGAACACGAGCAACGACGAGAGGACAACTGATGCGAGCGACGAGCGCTTCCGGATTAACTGCGAGATGGCCCACACGATCACGATCGCAAACGAGAGCGGCAGCAGCACTATCAAAGAATATTTCGTTACCAGAGCAACACCGAGCGCGCTCCCAAGCAGCGCTGCATTAGAAACCAACTGTAGGGGCGGCCCTCCGTGGCCGCCCGTTATTGGGGCCATGTCTGATTGAAGAGACGGGCGGCCACGGAG
>DASUYO010000177.1:0-17096 GCA_036377375.1 Pyrinomonadaceae bacterium | reverse complement strand
CTAGACCCCCAACAGTACTCCGGTGAACGTACGCACCGCTTCCGAAGACAAGTGAAGCCGGAGCTTTCCGGCGCGGTTCGTCGCCCCACAGGGCAGCTAGCAGGGCACCCAGTGGGGCGAAACCATTTTTAAACGCGCGCTGGACGGGGAATATAGGTCATAGCCCTCAGCGCACATAAATCGGATTTGACATGATCCAGGGCTTCGTCGCCACCAAGCTTCCGAGCTGCGGCAAATAAACCTCAACCCGGTAAACACCGCGCTCGGCAATCGCCAAATTTTTACTCGCAATCCCGCTCTCATCCACGAAGATCGCGCCGTCCTTGAACACCACGATCCGGCCTGGCACCGGAGTTCGAACCCGGAGTCGCGTATCAGGCTTCTGTGAGATCTCGTCGCCTTGAATCCGTTGCCCATCCGCATTCTCGGCTTCAAATGCAAAACCAGACGAGTCGCCGAGAAAATCGAATCCGATGAAACAATGACCAGCCCGTATGGCCTCGATCAGACTCGTCTCATCCAACGCTTTGTTTTGCTCGATCAAAGCATGCAATCGGACCAGCCGGAAACTCACCTCGTACGGGTCGAGTTGAATCCCGAGCAGCGTTTTGCCCGAGTTGTCTTTGAAACTGACGCCGATATTGTTATGCGCATCGTTGCCGCCAACAGCCGTCAATCTCATATGCGCTAAAGCCTGATCCCATTTCTTCAGATTCTCATCGGGCCGGTTTAAATACAGCGCAAAAATTCGATCCGGATAGCTTCGCTGCGACCAGAGCACATCGAAGAACGCCACGATCCGATTGATCTGCCGCGCGTTGGTAAAGACGTTATAAACTTCCACACCATTCAGGCGCGCAGTGTCCCAGCTCTTGAACTCTTGCGGATACGCAGCGATCGAGACATCGCCGGGCAACACGAGCGTTCGGTCTCCATTCTCCGCGCTCACTTCGTTGCCGTTGATAAAGAGCACGCCGCCGTGTTTGCCCTTCAGCGTCATCGCCGCTGTGTCAAACTCCTTCTCCGCGTGCTCCGTCATGATTACAAACTGCAACTGGTTTGCCTGTGCGGCTGAAATAATCTCGCTAAACGTCCCCGTGCTGTGCCCACCGAGAAACGAGTGCACATGGACCACGCCTTTGTAATCTACGAAGCCATTGGATTTTGTTTGGGTGCGTTGAGAATTGAGCTGCTCGATCGCGGCACTCAACCGGCGAAGCTTGTACCTACGATACGCGAACGGGATCTGCGAGATGAGCAGAACAAGAAAGATGATCAGAAGAATGAACTTCTTCGAACGCATTAGTAGCCACAAAAGGCGCAAAAAGCACAAAAAAGAATGTCTCACGAAGAGTAAATCATTTTTGCGCTTTTTGTGCCTTTTTGTGGCTAGCTTTCGCCGCGAATGGCTTTGAGGTCTTTTATTAGTTCGCCAATCGCATCTTCTGCGAAGAGGACTTTGCGTGCCCGCCACACGACGCGTGGTGGCTTCAGCATTTCGGGCGACCCTTTGACGATGACGAACAGCTCACCGTATGGATAAGGCACATTAAGAATCCAACGAAACTCAACGACATTGAAAAAGATAACGTAATCAGCATCGGAGAGGCCGCTGGCTGCACTCAGGCTCTTGTATTTATGGATGTATTTGTTGAGCTTTTTGGCTAATTGAGTGTAGACCCACTGGTAACGACCCTTCGGCTGCGGGTCGGCTTTCAGCACGTCTTCAATAATTGCGTGTTCGCGGTCACTCACATCCACGACGCGCGACTTAAACACGACGAGCAGCGCACTCCGCTTGTCGCGCAGTTCTTCCAGAGCGTTACTGCCGGCGACTGGCGCCTGGGCCGCCGCAGAAAAACAGAGGACGAATAGAAGGACGATGGGGGCGACTGCTTTCATACTTCTAAAAATCTTCCGTTACACAACTTTCGTGGCGCTCTTTGGCGGATGCGGCAAGGCCACTCCATCGAGTTCGACGTTTGCTTCTTCGAGGCCAAGCTGCGCGACTCCCTGGGTCGTCAGGGAAATGTAGTCGTTGCCTTCAGTTGTGTGACGTACAAGCAGGCGTTCTTTCTTTTCGAGATCTTCAAGGGCCCTCACGATATCAGCATTCGCATAGGCGGTCGTGCTGTCAAAGAGATCTTTTGCCAAAATGCGTGTGTGCTGTTGTCTCTGGAAGAAGTCGATTATGTATCTTTCGATTTGTTCAAGCCGGTGTTTGTCCATTTGTTCACCCCCTGTGAAGAACGTCGGGGGAAGATTTTGATGATTATGCGCCGCAAAGTTGGCTGTGAGCAATGGCACGTTGGCGGTTCAGAATTGTCGTGACCGCGACCAACCGAGGAGTCCTATGACAAATCCCGCAGCTTCGATCAGCGCCAGCAATACTGCCGTCCACAGAAACATTCCGGCAGACGCATGCCCCGCGTGCGAGGCGACGTTATCAGGGCCGGCAGAAATAAAGTGATAAAAGACGCCGAAGACGAATGAACCCGCCATCGAGCATAGCAACAGCAGAAAACCGGTACGCGGGCGTTTCCATATGAGCACGGCAGCCACGAGCGGCAGCAGAGTGATGACTACCCAAATGTAAATGTTTTGCCAGAGCGCCATCTGAATGTGCAGGTCTGAGTGAGCCATGCCATGCGGAATGCTGAACACAATATGCAGCACGACAATCGCGATGGCTAAAACCTGAATTCGTTTCATTTCCTTAAGCTCTCCGTTGTAGTAGACTGGCACTAACTCACCGCCCCGCCAAAAGGAGAAATGCTATGAAAAGGCTCCTTGTAGTGTGTCTGGGTGTGCTGCTCTGTTGGTCCATGATTTTGGGCACTGTCCCTTCCGAACCTTTTACTCTGGCGGATCGCGTCGGTGAGCTGAATGAACGTTGTTTCTTTCTATTCTCAACCTCGGCTGGAAACTACATAGTCCGCCACGACGGCCTGGGTGAATTCAGTTCGCCGAAAGGAATGCGACGCATTTTCACGCTGAAGCTCGGTGCGAAAGCACGCATCAACCGAGTTTACTTTCTCGAGCACGACGGTGATCTGTTTCTCTTCTATGGCGTACACGACGGATCATCCGAGTGGGCATACCTCGTGCGAATGGAACAGACGAAGCGAAAGCCCAGATGGATCACATCGATCGCGAGTGAAGATCTAGAAGCACCGGTCATTCAGGGCGACTTCGTAGTGATCAAAAGCATCCAGATTCGTAAAACGGACGGCGAAGTCAGACAGGATTAAACAGCTTTACTCCTGGAGCTCACATACGCTCGCAATCCTTTTACGGATTCCTTGATCAACTTTTTGAGCGTAGGCACGTGAACGTCTGACAGTCGTTTGATATACAAGCACGATTTGGCGGTGCTGTACTTCCCCAATTTCTCCATCAGTTCCGGGTGCTTCTCAAAACCCATCATGATGTACAGCGTGAGATCCTTCTTACGCGGTGAGAAGCCGGTTACGAGCCAGTCGCCTTCACGCCCGCTGTCATACTTGAAATGATAACTTCCAAAACCAACGATGCTCGGACCCCACATCTTCGGTTTCTCACCGGTGACTTCTTCCATGATCTTTGCGATCGCAAAACAGTCAGCGCGCCTCTCTTCATCGGGAATCTTATTTATGAAGTCTTTGACGCTCTCGTCAGTTGGTTTAGTCTTCAGCTCAGCCATTTAAGAACCTCCGGTGGTTACCAGCGGCAGCTCGATGAAGCTCGCGTTGCCGGGTGTGTTGTAGATTCTTTGCGTTGCTTTCCTGTAGTCCTCGGGCTTGGCCCAGAAGATGCTCTTCACAAACGTCTGTGGATTGCGATCGTAGAGCGGAAACCAGCTCGACTGGATCTGCACCATGATCCGGTGACCCGGCAGAAACACGTGATTCGCTGTCGGCAGTGCAAAGCGGTAGAGCAGCGGCGTGTTTGAAGCAATCGCTTTTGGAAACTCGAGACTCTCGCGATAACGACCACGAAACACGTCGGCAGAGATCATCAACTGGTAACCACCCATATTCGGCTGGCCCGCAACCTGCGCGGGATAGAGATCGATCAGCTTCACTACCCAATCAGAATCCGTGCCACTCGTGGACGCAATCAGATTCGCAATCGGCTCGCCACTGATCTTCACCGGGTCTTTCAAAACTTCCGACGTAAACACCACTACATCCGGGCGCCCCGACATCTCGCGCTGATCGTCAACCAGCCAGCGCGACCAACTGCTTCCGTCGATCGGTCGTGCGCGAAACGGAACAGGCTTCGCCGGATCAGACACGTACTCTTCATAACCCGGCGCGGCAGACCGCGCCGTGAAGCCGGCGTTCAAACCCGCGTTGAGATAGAGCGCCGTCCGTTTGACAGTGCAACCGTTCTCACAACCTTTGGGCCAAGCTGACAAGCGATGCCACGTGTTGGTTCCAGTTTCAAAAGCCGTCACCGGCGCCATGTTAGCCTTCGGCGCACCTTCCTTCAGATATTGATCGAGAAACGGCCGCAGGATCTCTTTTCGAAACGTCAGCGCGGTATCACTATTGAACTTGATAGCGCCGAGCGCGCTGCCCTCACGTATCTCCTGTCCGTGATGCCATGGGCCAAGCACCAGAAACACCTTGTCGTTGTTTGTATCTTTCGGCTCGATCGCTTTGTAGACGGCGATGTCGCCGTAGATGTCTTCCTGATCCCACAAACTGTGCACGAGCATCACCGGGACCTTGAGCGGTTGCGTCGCAAGAATCTTGTCGACCGCCTGATCGCGCCAGTAAGCGTCGTAGCTCGGATGCTCGAGTATCTTGCGCCAGAAGCCGACCTGTTCGAGACCGCGGCGCCGGCCGAGCTCACCCGCAGAACCTGCTTCCATAAACATGTCGTAGTCGTCGTAATGGCTGGTCCACCAGAGAATTTCGTTCTTTCGTGTTGCTTCCTGATCGTAGATGTAGCTCATGCCCTGCTGGCGGAAGGCGCCGTTGTGAACCCAGTCGTCACCCATCCAGCCGTCGACCATCGGATTCATCGGCACTGAGACTTTCAATGCGGGATGCGGGTTGATCAGCGCCATCAACGGCAGGAATCCGTCATACGAAATGCCGAGTATTCCGACGCGTCCGTTCGACTCCGGAATATTCTTCACGAGCCAGTCGATCGTGTCATAGGTATCGGTCGCATGGTCCACTTTGGTCGGATTCAGCGGTCCCTGAAGCGGACGATTCATGACGTAATCACCTTCGGACCCATACTTGCCGCGAATGTCCTGGACCACACGGATGTATCCGCCTTCGACGATAACGTCGGTTGCGTTGTCATAACCCGTCAGGATCGTGCCGAGATCCGAGCTGTTTGTATGAGTCGTCAACTCGTCAGCGTTGTACGGTGTGCGGGTCAGAAGGATCGGTGCGTTGCGAGCGCCTTTTGGGACAAGGATGACGGTGTGCAGTTTGACGCCGTCGCGCATGGGAATCATCACGGTGCGACGCTCGTAGTTGAAGCCTTCGTTCGTTGACTCGAACTTCGAAGGCGTCTCACTTTGAGCCATCAAGGTTGGGCAAAGCAGTATTAGAGAAACAAATGCAAGCAGGTTTTTCATGTTAAGTGGTCCTTTAACCGCAGATTACACGGATTTTTGACGGATTAGTATTACAAACTCGAACTTCAATCGCCCACTGCGCCCGCGGCTGTTGTAGAGCTTGCGAAAAAAAGTATGACCAAAACGGCGAGAAAAATACGCGTTACTCGATAATGTTGATCTTTGTTCATTTCTTGTCGCGTGGTGCAAATTTGGCTTTGATACATCAAAGTCCTCATACACCGACCCACTAAAAACCCTTTTTACTTCGAGGAGACCTCTCAATGAAAACCATTATAGGCGCTTTCACTGTGGCGTTGTTTATTGTGTGTTTCGCGTTACCCAATCTCGTTTTCGCGGGAGCGGAAGGAGACTCAGCCACAGGTTCTTTTAAGTTTTCGGCGGAAGACGGCGAAACCAAGTTTATTGAGTTCAAGGCTAACGAACTGGCTGACGGTCAGGCGACCGGTGATTTGACGTTCAGCGATCCGTCGGCGATACCGGTGGACGATCCCGACTCGGCGGACCAATCCAAAATTCCTCCCGGTGTTTTGGTAAGAGCGAAGCTCGATTGCATGGACACAAGTAAAAATACGGCCGTGATTGGCGGCGAGATCTACGACTCTAACGTTCCAAGCGTGATCGGGCTGCGAGTCCTTTTTGTAATTCAAGATAATGGAACCGACGGGGAAAACGACAAGCTTACATGGGGTGTTTACCAGCAGCCGGGCAAGTGGATACCGACTGACGCCGAAGTACCCGAGGACAAAGGCGCGAGCCTGACGTGGCTGGCAACGGATTTCGAGCTGAAGGATGATGTCGGCATTTCTATGCCGCTGAATAAAGTCGTACAGTGCAGAACCTTCGCGGGTGCTGCGTATGAGTTTCCGGAGTTCAAGTATGCGGGTGGGGATCTGGCAGTGCAGTCTAAGTAGACTTACCAAAGTAGCCGCAGATTACGCAGATCTGCGGCTACTTCTTTTTACCTACGGCGAAGAGACTTTGAGCTGAGCGCACGTACATCACGCCATCTGATAACGCAGGCGTTGCCATCAACAATTCACCCATCGAATTGGTTGCGATGTGGTTAAACTTTTCACCAGCCGCAACGACGATTATCTCGCCGTCTTCATTCGACAAATAAATCTTTCCATCTGAAGCAACGGGTGATGCGCTGAAGCCGCTGCCAATAACCGGCAGTCGTTGTCGATAGATCTCTTCGCCTGTTTTCAGGTTGTAAGCGTCGAAAGTGCCGTTGTTCGCGAGTACGTAGAGAATGCCGTTGTAGATCAGAGGCGTCGGCATGTACGAACCGCGTCCGGTCTTGCTCCAAATGACTGTGTCGCTGCTGGTCTTTCCCTCCGGCAAAGTGAGGTCGCCGCGCGCACCTGCTTTGACAACAAAGATCGGCCGCTCTGGTCCACGACCACTAACGACGACGAGAATGTCGTCAGCAAAGACTGGAGTCGGCGCGGTGATCTTCGAACTGCGTCCGAGTCGCCAAAGCTCCTTGCCAGTGCGTGGATCGTATCCGCGAATGAAGTTTGAAGCATTCGCTACGAGCTCTTCGCCTTTCGAGGTGATTGCAACTGTCGGCGTGCCCCACGAAGGAATCTCATCGCGATCAGTTTTCCAGACTGTCTCACCTGTGTTGGCGTTGAGTGCCATGATGAACGAATCTGTTTGCGTGTCGCACTGCAAGATCACAAGATCTTTCCAAATGATTGGTGAGCTTGCTGAGCCCCACTCGAAACTAGGAACGTCGTAAGCACCGAAGTCTAGTCGTCCCAGATCGACTTTCCACAGAAACTTCCCATTGACGTCATAGGCATACACGCCCTGCGATCCGAACCATGCAACAACGATACGCCCGTCGGTGGCAGGCGTAGAGTTGGCATACGTCGCTTTGATATGACGCTTCTCGCGCGGCTCGCCTTCATACGCAACTCGCTCCCAAAGAATCTTGCCGCTGTGTTTGTCGAGCGCGTAGATCATCCAGCGGTGTCGCGAGCGATCCTTCGACGCATCGCCATCACCATAAAGACCTGGACGAAACGACGCTTTCGGATCACTGCTGATCGCGCTGGTCACGAACACTCGGTTTCCCCAGACGATTGGGCTCGAATGCGCCAAGCCGGGAATGGGTGTGTGCCAGAGGATGTTCTGTCCGGTCTTTCCATTCCACTGGTCCGGAAGGTTTTGCCCCTCTGCCACACCCGATGCTTGTGGACCACGAAACGACGGCCAGCTTCCTTTCGCCGGACTCGCGTGAGAAGAAGGACGCGCAGACGATGTTCGCGTGATATTTCGCGGTGGCCTGGTGACAATCTCACCTGCGGGTCTCCACGTACTGCGATCGAGCATCATTTGTCGTACCTTGCAGTCGTCGGAGACGAGCTCGAGTGACAGGTGCTTACCGTCGGTGTTGTAGTGATACTTGCCTGGGCCATCGCAACCGCCTGCACCACCGGACATCAACAGCTCCACTTCTGAGCCGCTGCTCTTCCACGTGCCGTTGAGTTTGGGCCAGCGATCGCCTTCGACTGAGAAAGTGCCGGCCGGATCGAAACGCGCCACGAACACGCCGAACTTCAAAGGCTCCGAGGGTAGCGATGCCTTGCGATGCGTCTCGATGTATTTGCGGGCGAACTCGAGCCAGTGTGGGCTCTCTCGCAAGCCGACCTTCACGGCTTCGGCCTCTGCGTCTTCGATCTTCCAACCGTCGCGCAAGACTCTCCTGATCATCCAGAATGCGCCGACACGAATAGCAGCGGTGCAGTGAATGAAGATTGGGCGATTGTCGGGATCGTCAGTGATCTTCAGGAACTCTGTCACTTGTTCTTCATTTGGATTGCCGTACGCGACAGGGATGTTGAAGTAGCGCAAGCCTAGCTCTCTCGCTTTTGCTTCTTCTTCCGCCGCGCGATGTTCGCTGGGCTGGCGCAAATTAAGGATGGATTTGACGCCTTCTGCTTTCAGTTTTTCCAGGTGCTCGAGTTTTGGCTGGCCACCGGTGCAGAAGTCTTTGTTCACGCGCAGGAAGTTTTTGATCTCGCCCGGGTCCTGGGCAAATATCAATAGCGTGGCAAGAAAGATAGCTTTCATTTTTGTGCCTTTTGTGCCTTTTTGCGGCTTAGTTTAACTCCATTCTTTGGTTCCGATAAGCACTTTTACAATCACAGGTGAATTCGCCAGGAGCATTGTTAACCACGTGCGACGGCGATGGATGTCTTCCACCAGGTAGAACATGCGCGGCGGAAAGTAGATCAGCAACGCAAGGAAGCAGAGAACGAACAGCCGGCCAAAGAATTCGAGCGGACCAGATGGCCTGCCGAATGGCGCAAACGTGAGTGTATTCCAGATTACCTGGAAGAGAATCATGTTCAGGAATATGCAGATATCGCCGAGCATCTCACTTTCAGGTGACCGCAGAAACTCCGATCGCGGCGGTTTCTTTGGCGGTGAGAAATATCGGTAAATCAGATACGTCTGCACGATAGTGGCGATCAGTCCGATAAAAATCATGGGAACAAAAATCGCGCCGCTGTCTAGCGCTCGCCTGCCAAACAGAAACTCACCAAGGCCCGCTATGATCGCGGAAACGAGCACAAGATTCAGACAGAAGTAGAAGAGTGGATTGAAGAGACAGCCGCCAAGATTTGAGTCCCACTCAATCTTCTTTCCTTCCTTTTGCAGACGATGATGAAAATGCCAGCGCTTCAATACGGCGCCAGCGGCAGGTAAGACCCACATGCTCAGACACATCACCGAGAGGGTGACTTGGGCGAGGGGTTCATCGGGAGAAACGAGTTGAGTGAGATCGAGGAAGTAGCGCGTGAGCCACCGCATCAAGAAGATGTTCAGAAGAAAGACAACGATATCGAGCAGCAGACCGCGATTGTGTTTGGCGAATATCTTTGGGGGAGAAGACATTTGCTCGTCAGCGCGTCAGTTGGCGGTACTTGATGCGGTGCGGGGTTTCAGCAGCCGGACCGAGACGCGCTTTGCGATCAGTCTCATAATCGGAGTAGTTGCCTTCGAACCACACGACTTTACTATCACCTTCGAACGCGAGTATGTGCGTCGCAATTCGATCCAGAAACCAACGGTCGTGCGAGATTACTACGGCGCAGCCTGCAAAATTTTCCAACGCTTCTTCGAGCGCGCGCAACGTATTCACGTCGAGATCGTTCGTCGGCTCGTCCAGCAGCAACACGTTCGCGCCCTCCTTCAACATCTTCGCCAGATGAACGCGATTGCGCTCGCCACCCGATAGCATGCCCACTTTTTTCTGCTGATCCGAGCCGGAGAAGTTGAACCGCGCGACGTAAGCTCGCGAGTTCACCTCGCGTGGTCCAAGCTTCAACACATCTTCGCCGCCGCTGATCTCTTGCCAGATCGTCTTGTCCGAATCGAGCGTCCGGCTTTGATCGACGTAGGCGAGCAGAACAGTTTCACCTTTGCGGATGGTTCCCGCATCGGGTTGCTCCTGTTCTGTGATCATGCGAAACAGTGTCGTCTTACCCGCGCCGTTTGGACCAATCACGCCGACGATGCCTCCGGGCGGAAGCGAGAAGTTCATGTCGTCAACCAGCAGCTTCTGGTCATAACCTTTCTTTACGTGCTCCGCCTTGATAACTACACTGCCGAGTCGCGGTCCAGCCGGGATGTGGATTTCCAGATCGTCGCGACGCTTCTCACTTTCCTGTCGCAACAGCTCTTCGTACGAGTTGATTCTGGCTTTGCCTTTCGCATGACGAGCCTTCGGCGACATGCGAATCCATTCCAGCTCGCGTTGCAACGTTTTCTGTCGTTCGGTTTCTGATTTTTCTTCGCGTCGCAAGCGCTCCTGTTTCTGTTCCAGCCACGAGCTGTAGTTGCCTTTCCAGGGAATGCCCTGGCCTCGATCGAGCTCGAGAATCCAACCGGCAACATTGTCGAGGAAATAACGATCGTGAGTGACTGCGATGATCGTTCCGGCATAGCTCTGCAAATGATGCTCGAGCCATGCGACTGACTCCGCGTCGAGATGGTTAGTTGGTTCGTCAAGCAACAGAATGTCTGGTTTCTGCAACAGCAGCCGGCACAAAGCAACGCGCCGGCGCTCGCCGCCCGACAGAACTTTCACAGGCGTGTCGGGAGGTGGGCAGCGCAGCGCGTCCATAGCCATCTCGAGTCGTGAGTCGAGATCCCATGCGTCGAGCGCATCGAGCTTCTCCTGCACCTCGCCCTGACGCTCGAGCAGCGCCGACATCTCATCGTCAGACATCTCCTCGCCGAACTTGGCGTTAATTTCGTCAAACTCCTTCAGCAGATTGACAGTCTCCTGGACCGCCTGTTCAACAACTTCGCGCACGGTGCGTGAGTCGTCGATGAGTGGCTCCTGTTCGAGGTAGCCGACGGTGAAGCCTGGAGAGATGACGGTTTCGCCATTGAAATCTTTATCGACACCCGCGAGGATGCGGAGCAGTGAAGACTTTCCCGAGCCGTTCAAGCCGATGACGCCGATCTTAGCGCCGTAGAAGTAAGAGAGATAGATGTCTTTGAGGACCGGCTTCTTGTCGTAGAACTTGCTGACGCCGACCATTGAATAGATGACTTTGTTTGGTTCAGTGCTCATACCCTAAGTCTTTAATAGCTCCTTGGCGTGGCGGCGGGCGCTCTCGGTGATCTCGGCGCCGGTGAGCATGCGCGCCAGCTCCTCGACACGACCGGCCTTGTCGAGCCGCCCAACACTCACCTGCGTGCGGCCCTTCAGCGCCTCTTTTTGCACAACGAGGTGACTGTCAGCAAAACGCGCGATCTGCGGCTGGTGCGTGACGCACAACACCTGATTCGTCTGCGCGAGCTTCTTGAGTTTCATCCCGACTGCTTCACTCACGCGCCCGCCAATACCTGTGTCAATCTCGTCGAACACGATCGTGCGTGGAAACTGCGATCCATTCGCCACCGTCTTCAACACCAACATCAAACGCGAGGCCTCACCGCCCGATGCCACACGCGCGAGCGGCTTCACCTCTTCGCCAACATTCGCCGAAAAGTAGAACTCAGTGTGATCGATGCCTTTCTGTCCTGCCGATTCGACATTGTCATTTACCTGCACCTGAAAGCGCGCATTGTCGATCGCTACTTCCGCGATTCCTTTTTCCACAGCCTGCTCAAACTTCTTTGCCGCCCGCACACGCTCTTTGTGCAACTTGCGCGCGAGTTCGAGATATTGTTCGCGCGCCTCGGCAAGCTCGGCATTCAATTCTCGTTCACGCTCGTCAGAAGTTTCGATTTGTCGCAAACGATCTTCCGAGCGTGCCAGGTGTTCAAGTGAAGTTGCGACCGACCCGCCGTACTTGCGTTTTAGTCGTGAAAGCTCAGCGAGCCGATCTTCAATTTCAGCCAGACGAGCCGGCGAGAACTCGAGCCGATCGGCAAAATCGCGCAATGAAAATGACAGGTCTTCGAGCACGGCACGCGCTGACTCGAGTCCTTCGATGTAATCGCGGAAGCTCGATTCGTATTCGCCCAACTCCTCGACATCTTTCAAAGCCAGTCGCACACGCGCGACCGCAGCATCGTCATCCTCATAAATGCGGCTATAACTCGCCTGGCAAAGTGCCGTCAGCTTTTCAACATTCGCCAACCGGCGACGCTCCTCTTCCAGTTTTTCATCTTCGCCCAGGGTCAACTGTGCATGCTCCAACTCGCCGATTTGAAACTTCAGCGTATCAACGAGCTGAAATTTTTCAGCTTCATCATGACGCAGCGATTCGAGCTCGCGACGTACAGCAACCCAACGCTTGTACGCTTCAGCGACTGCGTCGCGCAGCGCGGTATTGCCTGCGAACGCATCGAGTATTTCGAGATGTGTCTCCTGGTTGAAAAGAGTCTGCTGATCGCCCTGTCCGTGAATATCGACGAGATACGGTCGCAGATCGCGCAGCAGCGACTGCGTAGCGAGTTGATTGTTGATGAAGATCTTGTTGCGACCCGTTGAGGAAAGCTCGCGACGAATTATTAGTTCGTTGGTCGGCGCGAGACCAGCATTCTCCAGAAGCAACTCGAGATCCGGATTTGGCGTGACGGAAAAGAGACCTTCGATCGATCCGCGTTCAGCGCCTGACTTCAGCAACTCGCTGGTGAATCGTCCACCAATCAGCACGCCGAGCGCGTCAACAATAATCGACTTCCCGGATCCAGTCTCACCTGTAAGCAGATTAAGACCACCCTCAAACTCAACCTGCATGTCATCGATTAGAGCTATGTTGGAGATGTTCAGGAGCTGAAGCATCGGCCACAGATTTTCGCAGACATGCGCACATTTGAAAACAGCAGCAGGAGCAGTAAAACAGGAGCAGGACTTCCAAACCTGCTCCTGTAAACTGCTCCTGCTCCTTTATGCTGCCCTCTAACTCAGAACGTGTACCGTAGCGAGAACTGCATTACGCGTCCGGCTTTGGTTTCATTCAAAGGTGCCTGAGTTGAGGTGAAGCGTCCGAAGTCGGAGTTCGGATTTCCACCGAGGAATGGATCCTCTCCCAAACTCAAATCGGAGATCGTGAGTCCATCAAACCGCTGTGTGTTGGTGACGTTGAAGACCTCCCAACGGAACTGCAATGCGTGACCTTCCCAGGGCATCTTGAACGACTTGTAGAGTCCCGAGTCGAGCGAAATGTATCCCGGAGCACGCAGCACGTTTCTGTCACCCACTTCGCCTGGTCGAGCCGGTCTGAAGCTGCGATACGCAGCAACCGGATCACTGAAGACGTTCGGGGTGCCGTTCGCTCCATTCCGGGTCGGCGACGACTGGAGGGGCTGAACACGAACGCCATTCGATTGCACGTTCCAGTTTGTGGCCCAGACACAGCAGTCAAACGGAGTCTGGATGGGCAGGCCACTGTTCCAACGGAAAATTCCGGTCAGAGTCCAGCCACCCAGAATGGAATTGACGACCCCGTTCGAGTCGCTCAGGAATCGCTTACCACGACCGAATGGAAGTCCAACTACCCAGTTCGCGTTGATGATGTGCCGGGCATCGAAATCGGAGGTGGCATAGTTCTCATCTGGCGTCAAAGCATTAACGATGAACGCCGTGCCATAACTGGTCGAGTTTTGCAGACCAGAAGCATTGTCGAGCGAGTGGCCGAGGGTGTAGTTGAAGTCAAACGTAATGTCCTCCCGCAGGCGCTGTCGCACACTGAGTTGGAACGAGTGGTAGTTTGATCTGGCAAGAGTCGAGAACGCGGAGAGCGCTCCAAACTGTGGTTGATAGAACAGATTGTTGATTCGCGCCGGTCCGCCGCCGAATGGACACGTCGTACACGTCGGACTATCGTCCCAAAGCAACTGAAGGAACGTGTAGTCGACGATATCGGCGCCACCGACCGATGTCGGTGCGAGCCACGCATACGAAGCTTGCGTCGGAGTCAGCGAAGTGTCTCCCCACCATTCAGGCATGAACGGGAATAAGTTGTTGAAGTAAGGGATGTCCGGAATGGAAGTGATTTCGCGGTTGGCATAACGGAAATCAACCAGCGCGTTCATTGCTTCGCGGAAGGTCATCCCCGACTGTGGGTCGCGGAGATTGTTGAGCGCCATGATGTCGCGCGACGCGAGCAGCTTTCGCGCGAAGCGCCCGACATAGCTTGCTTCAACTGACAATCCTTTGCCGAGCTCGCGGCCGTAAGAGAAGTTGAAGCTGTAGTTGTAAGGCGTGGTTATTCCCTGGTCCAGCGACACTTCGATGCGTTGATCTTCGTCCGAAGGCACAGTCAACGGGAAATGCAACTGAGTCGGGATCGGACCAGTCGCGCTCGGGAAGGGCAGTGCGCGTACGTCCGGATTGAATCCGGTGAACTGCGGTCCGAGCGCACCTGGGATCACATCAAACGTATTAGCGTTGATGTTTTCCGCGGAAGTGAATCCGGCCAGGTTGTTCAGGTCGAAGTTCACGGCAAGAGCGCTGCCAATGCGATCGTAAGTCATGCGGAAGCCGCCGCGAACGACACTCTTCCCGTCACGTCCCAGGATCTTGCCGAGGTTCGGTGACCACGCGAACGAAGCTGACGGCGCCCAGTTGTTCCAGTCCTGCTTGTAATAGCCGGGCGCGTTGTTCGCCTTGCCGCCCAAAACGAAAGTGATGGGATCGGTGAAGGGAACGCCGCGATTTGAGCTGGCCACACGCTGATTGAAGTAGTCAGTCAGGTTCACATTCGGCACGACCTGGAGGCCGTGTCGCTCGTAAACCGGAGTCGAAGTAGACCAACGAATGCCGTAGTTCAAAGTGAAGTTCGGACGGATGCGCCAGGAATCCTGGGCGTAGCCTTCGTATTCTTCCGTGGCGAAGGAACGCAGCGTCGGTGTACCCGCTGCTTGAAGCTGTCCGTTCCCGCCATACACGAGATTTGCACTGTACTGCGAATAGCGGCCGATCACGGATGACAGCGCATCGCGGAGGTCGTTTCGGCTTTCAAAGTCTGAGAACGGGTTAGTGATAACCCTGCCGGATTCGTTGTAGTACGACGGATTGATGACCGCCTCGTCGAATGATGCGAGCAGCGAATTGCGGTTATTGCGTATCAGACGAACGTTGCCGCCAAATCCGAGGGTGTGATTTCCCCGCACCCATGAGATGTCGTCCACGAAGTTGTGCACCGGCGTGGTCCGTGCAAGCGTCCGGTGGAAACCCTGAGGTGAAAAGATGAACCGGAAATTGACCCGGTTCTCAGTTGAGTCGCCATTTTGTGTGAATGCTGCACGAGTCAAGCCGTAGTTGAAACGGTTCACAAGATTATTTCTAACGGTCCAGACATGGCCCGCTGCGAATCCCTTCGGATGGTTCCAGGTGGTTAGCGGCGGAGTGTCCGGGAAGCACTGAATGTTGTCACCGGCGACGCTACAGTCTGAGCTGAAGTAAACAGCGCGGGTGATCGTGTCACTCTGGTAATTACCACGCAGGAACAGCGTCTGATTATTAGTCAGGTTGAAGTCCAGGCGGCTGATATAGGTATTCAACTTTGTCGGCGTGCGCGCGTTGAAGCGAAACCCCGAAGTGTTGAGTTGATCGCCGACAGTTGTATCGTTTGCAGGATAACGTTGAGCCGCAGCCGTGAGCACTGCGAGTGCTTGCGAATTGATGCCGGGACTGGATCCATTCGCAGCGATGTAGGCGTCTTCGATCTCAGCCGGCGTCAGACAGTTCACGCCTGACGGCGTTCCAGCCGGACACCCTGGGTCACTCTCGCCGCTTTCAGTGCGGAAGCGAACGATGCCCTGGCCCAACGTCGGCAACGGCACTTCGCGCACGACGGACGTAGCAGTTGCTTCCCGGAATCCTTCGTACGTAAAGAAGAAGAACGCGCGATCTTTTTTGATCGGGCCGCCGAGGGAACCGCCAAAGATATTTCTCAACAACTGCGGACGTTCGACACCCGCGGCGTTGTTAAAGAAGTCGTTTGCAGTGGTGACAGTGTTGCGATGAATTTCAAACAGTGAGCCGTGCCACTGATTTGATCCGGAGCGCGTCACCAGTGAAACCTGCGCGCCCGATGAACGGCCCTGTTCAGCGTTTGGGTTGGTTGTGGTCACGCGAAACTCCTGCAAGGAGTCGCGCGTAACTCTTAGAACGCTGGCAAAAGCTTCGTCGGTGATGACGTCGAGACCGTCCTGCTGTTCGTTCACGTCAACACCATCGAGCGTGATGTTCGACTGGTCGGCACGTCCGCCATTCACATAACCACTGCGGCTGACGCCGGGTTGCAGTGACAACAAGCCCACAACGTTGTTTGCGTTCAGAGGTAATTCAGTGATGCGCTTTCGCTCAAATGAATTACCGAGACTTGCGTCGCTGGTATTGATGGCTGCTTCGGCAGCCGAGGTAACGTCTACAGTTTCAGTGACAGAACCGATTTCAAGTTGCACATCTCTGACGGTTGGCGTGTCGACCAGTGCGACGAGACCTGAAGCTGAGGCGGTCTTGAAACCTGTAGCGCTCACTTCGAGTTTGTATGTGCCGGGCGGGACGGCAGTGAATACGTAAGCGCCATCCTCGTTAGTGGATTGCGTGCGAGTGAAGTTTTTCCCGGGGTCGGTGATCGTCACGGTCGCACCTTTTACAAGGTTGCCTTGCGGGTCTTTGACCGTGCCACGAATGGTTGTGCCGCCGGCTTGCGCGAAAGCGGCGATAGCGAACAGTAGTAAAAGTAGAAACGAAGCGAGAGGATAACTTCCAACTTTGAGTTTACTCATAAGTCAATCTCCAATGTTTGAATTCGCGCTTGGGTCGTCGACAATCCTTCTCAGAGCCTGTCAACGGAGTGCCGGATGTGTGATGAAACTTTTTGAATGCTGTTATCAGCATCAGGGGGATAAAAGTTCAATTTGGCGACGCAGTTATCGTTCCATGCGCGCCAAAGTTTTGGGGACTACAAAAATGCCAGTAATTGCTGCGGGTGAAGTAGTTACCTCTTAGGAACAAGTCCAAAAACTCAGTGCAATCTATAATTTTGGATTTCATCCGGGGATTGCACGATGGATTAATATTGAC
>DASUYO010000176.1:0-11516 GCA_036377375.1 Pyrinomonadaceae bacterium | reverse complement strand
GTCTTGAAGTTGTCGAACTTCCGCGCCGTCAGATACTGCCGCGGACTAATGCCCATCACCCGTTTGAACGTGCGCTGTAAATGAAACACGCTCACGCCTGCGTGCGACGCAAGCTCCGCGAGTTTCTGCGTCTCGCTTTCGGTGTCGTTGAGTAAGTGACAAACGCGTTGCACGAGCTCGATCTGCGGATCTAAAACGCGGGCGCGTTGCGGCTGGCAGCGCAGGCACGCGCGATAGCCGGCTTGTTCGGCGGCTTCGGGCAGCTCGAAGAACTTCACGCGCTCGCGATGTGCGCGACGCGATGGGCATGAAGGGCGGCAGTAGATTCCGGTTGAGCTGACGGCGAAGACGAATTGTCCGTCGAACCGCGCGTCCTTCGCGACGACTGCTTGCCAGAGTTGATCGTTATTTACATTTACCATGCAGCAGATTGTATGTTCTCCAAATTCTCTAATCTACCTGATTCTTGCGATCAAATTTAGCCACGGATTTACACGGATTTTGTCTCCACGGATCGATATGCTTAAATGCAGTCACGCGTGGATTCTGATTTCCTGTCACAATTAAACGAACAACAACGCGAGGCTGTGCTTGCTACAGAAGGTCCGCTGCTGATCCTCGCGGGCGCAGGCTCCGGCAAAACGCGCGTCATTGCGCATCGCATTGCATACCTCATCGCGGAGAAAAAAGTTGCGTACTGGAATATCCTCGCCGTGACTTTCACAAACAAAGCCGCCGACGAGATGCGGCAACGCGTGCAGCGACTCCTCCGCACGCAGGACCGCGCCAGCTTGCCGCTGGTCTCAACATTTCACAGTCTCTGCGTTCGTATCCTGCGCCAGGACATCGAGAAGCTCAACGACAAGTACACGCGCCGGTTCACAATCTATGACCAGGACGATTCAATGCGCTTGATCAAGCAGTGCATCCGGGATCTCGGTTACGACGAGAAGTACATCGCCCCGCGCGCGACACAATCAGTCATCAGCTCCGCAAAAAATCACGGGGAAGATCCCACGGCATTTGCGGCGCGCGCGGAGTACGTCGACGAGCGGCGCGCGGTGATGGCAAAGGTTTACGAGATGTACGAACAGCGTCTGCACGGCAACAACGCGCTCGATTTCGACGACTTGCTCATCAAAACAGTTCGACTGCTGCGCGACGTCGATGAAGTCAGAGAAAAGTACAACAACAAGTTTCGCTACATCCTGGTCGACGAATACCAGGACACAAACACGCTCCAATTTCAGCTCATCAGTCTGATTACACAGAAGACTCAGAACATCTGCGTTGTCGGCGACGAAGATCAATCGATTTACAAGTGGCGCGGCGCGGACATCAGCAACATCCTCAACTTCGAAAAGCATTTTCCCAAAACCAAAACCATTCGTCTCGAACAGAACTATCGCTCCACGCAAACAATCCTCGACGTGGCGGGCGCGGTGGTGAAGAACAATCTCGAGCGCAAAGGAAAGAATCTTTGGACGTCGAATCCGCGTGGCGGCCGTGTCGGTTATTACCAGGCGTTTGACGCGGAAGCGGAAGCACGTTGGGTGGCGAGCAAGATTCTCGAGCATCGTCGCGAAGAGTTTGACATACGCGCTGCGGTCCTCTACCGGACGAACTCTCAATCGCGTGTGTTTGAAGAAGCGATGCGTCGAGCCGGGCTGACGTACAACATCGTCGGCGGCTTTTCATTCTACGAGCGCATGGAAGTGCGCGACATCATCGCGTACCTGAAGCTCGCGCTGAATCCGAACGACTCGGTCGCGTTGCAGCGAGTGATCAATAGTCCGCCGCGTGGTATCGGCAGACAGACGACTGACGAGATCGAGCGCCGTGCGAAGGATTTAGATCTAAGTTGGTGGGAAACGCTCGGCGTTGTCATCGAGCAGCCTGGAACCCTCGGCTCGCGCGCGATTAGTGCGCTCAGGAGTTTTCGTCGTGTCGTTAATCACCTTGCCGAGCTTTCCGATCCGGAGAAGAGCGCGAAGTCTGTTGAGCCGGTTTCAGACGTCGTGCGGGCAGCGATCATCGAGACGGGTTATGAGAACGCCCTTCGCTCCGAGCGCACCGATGAAGCTGAAGGTCGCTTGGAGAATTTGCAGGAACTCGTCAACGCAGCAGTTGACTACGACGAGCAAGGAATCGAAGGACTGCGAGAGTTTATCGATCACTCGGCGCTCGTGTCCGATCAGGACGATTACAAGCGCGATGCGCCGGTGACGCTGATGACTGTGCATTCGGCAAAAGGCTTGGAGTTTCCGGTGGTGTTCATCGTCGGACTTGAAGACGGTTTGTTTCCGCATGCGCGCTCCGCTACGGATCGCGCCGAGCTCGAAGAAGAGCGACGGCTCGCCTACGTTGCGATGACACGCGCCGAGCGTTACCTGTATGTGACGCACGCGATGAAGCGGCGTGTGTATGGCGAAGAGCTCGCGTCAGAGCCGTCGCCGTTTTTGAATGAGATGCCGATCGATCTGCTCGAGGATCTCAGTCTTGGTAAGTCGTGGCTCTCATTCGCACGCGGATCGTCTGAGATAGATTACGAGCACGGCGAGTACAAAAAAGAGCGGAAGAAGTATACCGGTAAGACTTACGACAGCGTTGATTCGATCGCCGAGTTTTTCAAGCAGCGCAATCGGCAAATGGGACAGACTGCCGAGCCGAAACCTACTGCGCCGGCGGCGCCCGCCGAATTCACGCCCGGCTCATACGTGAAGCATTCGAAGTACGGTCGCGGGCTCGTGCTGCGACGCGAAGGCGCCGGTGAGTCAACTAAGTTGACGGTGAGTTTCCCTGGTTACGGGCAGAAGAAACTGGTGGAGAAATACGCTGGCCTGGAGAAAGCATAATCCACAGATTACACAGATTTGTTCTGTGTAATCTGTGGATGGCTTTTGCTTAGCTTGCAGTGAGCTCCGCGACGAGACCGTTAGCGTCGAAGATCTTCTTCATCACCTCGATCATTCCACGCGAATCAACCGAGATAGCTCGATTCACTGACGGGTCGTACATGAAGTCGCCGACGAGCGACTGAATGTTGCCGTCGAAGATCAGACCAACGAGCTCGCCGTTCTGGTTGATCGTCGGTGAGCCGGAGTTTCCGCCGATGATGTCGGCTGTCGAAACGAAGTTGAACGGGGTGTTCAGATTGAGCGCGCTCTTCTTTTCGATCCAACGCGGCGGCAGGTTGTACGGAAACTCATGCTTGAACTGGTCGGAACGTGCGTACAGTCCACCAAGTGTCGTGAATGGCTGCACCTTCTTGCCGTTCTCTATGTAGCCTTCAACCGCACCGTATGAAAGACGCGGCGTGAAGGTCGCATCGGGATAGAGCTTCGTTCCTTCCGTTTCGAACAGTGCGCGAGCAATCTTCGTGTAGTTCGCACGATCGACGCTTGTAAGTTCATTCTCGTAACGCTTCCGAACTTCGCGGGCTTTCGGATCGATGAGTCGTGCTACCACGATCATCGGATCTGTTGAAGCATCGATTGCAGCCTTGCCGCCCTTTGCTAACTCCTTGCGATACTCCGGATCCTTCAGCTTCGTGCCTGAGATCAACTCGTCGGCGCGTGCTTCGGGAGTCTTGCCTTCGAGCACTTGCTTCACCAGCGGATGGTCCGCACCGAGTAGCTCGACCATGAAACCGAGCGAATCAGTGAGTTTCAGTTTTTCAAAATCTTCGTGAATCGGAGCCGGCGAATAGAGCTCGAGCTCGAGTGAAGCGCGACGCGCATCCGTGTACTCCGGCAGTCGTTGAGCGTTGGGTTTCTCGTTCTCCGCCGCGAGTCGCACCAGTGCGCGCGCAAACGTGAACAGGATACTGTTGAAACCGCCGGACTGCTCGAAGATTCTGCGTTCGCGTATGTAGCTTGGATAAGTTTTATGGGCATTCGCGATCGCATCCCACGCATCGCCGTACTTCTTCTGTCGTTCCGGATTCGCGGCGATCGATTTGCGCAGCGCCTGCTCTTCTTTCGTTTTACGCGCGATCAGTGCGGGATCTTTGAGTCCTTTAAGTTCGCCGCGATAGACCTTCAGAGCATTCTGCACGCCGTTGAGCTCGTTCTGAGCCTGGCGAGTCTGTTCTTCGCCCATTTCCATGTACTTCTTCAGCACCGCCTCACGTCGCTCGAGCAAGCGGAGAATGATCGGAATGCTTGTGTCGCGCAGTTCCTCGAGGTGTGCCACTGTGTCGAGACGAGAAGTCGAACCCGGATTGCCCGTCACGAAAACGAGACTGCCTTCTTTAGCGCCTGTGGTGGACCACTTGAAGTAATGCTCGGGATGCACTGGCTGATCGTTTTCGTAAACACGAACCAGCGCCATGTCGATGTTGTAACGCGGGAAGTTGAAGTTGTCCGGATCCCCGCCGAAGAACGCGGCCTGGAACTCGGGCACAAACACTAAGCGAATGTCGGTATACTTCTTGTAACGATAAAGATTGTATTGACCACCCTGGTAAAGCGGGACGACGTCCGAACGCAATCCTGTATTCTTCAGCGACTCGGCTTCTATCGCGGCGCTCTCTGCACGACGTGCTCCAAATGCTTCGGCGTCGGTGGCATTTGCCTTCACTGCTCCATTCACGCGCGCTGTGACGTCTTCGATACTGATTAGCTGGTTCAACTCGAGGCTGGGTATCTTGATCTCTTCCGCAGGCGTTCGGGCAACAAAACCCTCTTTGGCGTAGTCTTTCTCCGGGGTGCTTACTTCGCCGACAATGTCTTCGACGATGTGGTAGTTCGTCAGCACCAGTCCAGTTGGCGAGACGAATGAGCCGGAGCCGCCGTTGTTGAATCTGACTGACGCCAGCTGCACTTTCTTTAGCCATTCATCCGTGATTTCAAAACCGTATTTCTTCTTGATTTCTGCGCGAGGCACGTTGTTGAAGGGCCACATTCCTTCGTCAGCCAGCGCAGTAAAATGGAGTGTCTGAAAACCAAAAAGCGCCAGGAAGAGCGCAGAAAACAGTCGTCTTAATCTCATTCTCAATCCTCTAAAATAGTTTGTGGGGCAGAGATAGCACAGATTACACCGATACGGCCCAATCTGTGAAACCACTGTGATGCGCCGGAGACTACTCGCGCTCGCCGTGAGGTCGTAGCCGCGGATAGCACGGATTTTTAAGAGATTTACACAGATCCGTTCTTAATCCGTTTTGTCAGTGGCTAATTTTCTGAGAGCATTGGCGCTGGTTTGCTGGTTACCTGGCTGCCACACTGACGGCAGAGATAGCTATCCTGCTTCTGCGCGGCCGGGACGAGCCAGAGGCAACCGCATGAGTCGCACAAGATTGTGGACCCAAGAAGCCATTCATTAAAGCGGATTTGCTTTTCTACCCTCATCGATACCGTCCCCCTGTTCGGGTTTTTCGGAGCCATAAGCTTTCTAAACTACAAACGACGCAAGAGTTTCAACAAAATGTTCCAGCTTCATTGCGACTATACGTCTTATAATCTCGACATCATGCGGCTTAATCAATTTCCCCGTCTTTTGCTCCTCGAATGGCGCAAGCTCCGGCTTCCGTTCACGGGCGAAACTGTAGTCGTCGCTGTCTCAGGCGGCGCGGACTCAACTGCCCTGCTGCTCGCCATCGAAGAGCTCAAAAGCCACAGCAAGCTCTCGACCGGCATCTGCGTCGCCCATCTCGACCATCGACTGCGAAAGTCCAGCGGCAAAGATGCCAAATGGGTTGCCGATCTGGCGACGAGGCTGGGGTTTAAAAGTGTGATCGGACGCAGCAAGGTAGCTGATGACACCAGTGACAACCTGGAACAGGCCGCACGCGAGGCCCGCTACGCCTTTCTGGAAAGAACCGCGAAAAAAGTTTCTGCAAACTACGTTCTCACCGGCCATACCATGGATGACCAGGCAGAAACCGTTCTGCTGCGACTGATGCGGGGCAGCGCCGGCGCCGGCCTGGGAGGAATGGAAGCACTGCGGCCGCTCGGGAAAAACAGCTCGATCAAACTCGTCCGGCCGCTTTTGTGGGCACGGCGCACAGACACGGAAGACTACTGCCGCCTCCGCAAGATCGACTTTCTGTTTGACGAGATGAACGATGATCTGAGTTTTGCGCGTGTCAAAGTGCGAAAACAGCTTCTGCCGTTGATGCAATCGTTTAATAACCGCATCGTCGAAGCACTTTCGCGAACTGCGGCGCAACTCCGTGAAGATGGCGCCGTTCTTTTCAACGACGCCGATGCACTTTTGCGCCGGGCGGCGGTGTCTACCCAAGAGAGCGTTGAAACCGAAAGGCCCTCGTTGGACGTAAAGGTGCTGGCCGATGCGCCGCCGGCAGTGCGCCGGAGGGCGTTACGGCAATGGCTTTCGAGCGCGAGAGGGAGTACACGAAGACTGGAAATGGTTCATCTCGTGGCGGTCGAGAAGCTTTTGGAAGGTAAGGCCGGAGGCCGAGTGGTGGAGTTGCCGGGCGGCGGCCGGGTCAGACGCGAGCGAAACCGGCTGGAGTTTGGTAGGGAACCTTAGTTGCTAGCATGCATCTAAGCTAGGCTGTCTTAAAGGTGGACAGCGACAAATGACGCCCTAATAAGGTATTATCAGGGGTCGGAGGCGTTAATGAATTTGAGTTCTACGGCAAGACAAATTGTTTTTTGGCTCCTAATAATCGCTGGAGCACTATTGCTTTATAAGCTCGTTAATCCACGTGGCAGTACCTATAAGACCGTCTCGTTGACTGAGATGGATCAGATGATCCAGAACGGCAGTCTTAAACAGTTAACAGTTAAACAGAACGAAAGCGTCGCAATCGATAACAGTGGCCAGGAATATCGAGCCGCCTTATCAAATGAGTTTGCGAAGGCCGACTTGCTCAAGTCGGCGCGCGAGGTCGTCAACAGCAAACCGCGTGTACCGAAGGTAGAGGAAGAATCAAGCAGCAGTTACATCTGGCCCATGCTCATCACGTGGGCGCCACTCCTGTTCATTATCGCCATCTGGATTTTTATGCTGCGACAGATGCAATCAGGCGGCAACAAAGCCTTGTCGTTTGGGAAGTCGCGAGCAAAGCTGCTCAACAATCAGCAGAAACGCGTGACCTTCAAGGATGTCGCCGGCGTTGAAGAAGCGAAAGAAGAGCTCCAGGAGATCATTGAGTTTCTTAAGGAACCGCAGAAGTTCCAGAAGCTTGGCGGACGAATTCCCAAGGGCGTTTTGATGATGGGCCCGCCGGGGACAGGTAAGACGTTGCTGGCCCGCGCGATTGCCGGTGAAGCAAACGTGCCCTTCTTCTCGATTTCGGGTTCCGACTTCGTCGAGATGTTCGTCGGTGTCGGTGCATCGCGTGTACGTGACTTGTTTGAGCAAGGTAAGAAAAACGCGCCTTGCATCATCTTCATCGACGAAATCGATGCGGTGGGACGTCATCGCGGCGCAGGCCTCGGCGGCGGCCACGATGAGCGCGAACAGACGTTGAACCAGTTGCTCGTCGAGATGGACGGCTTTGAGTCGAACGACGGCGTAATCCTGATCGCTTCGACGAACCGTCCGGACGTGTTGGATCCAGCCTTGCTACGACCCGGGCGATTTGATAGACGGGTTGTGGTGTCCAGACCTGACGTTCGCGGACGCGAAGGCATTTTGAAAGTTCATACACGGAAGATTCCGCTCGGCGAAGACGTTGATATCTCCGTGATCGCGCGCGGAACTCCGGGTTTCACCGGCGCGGATCTCGCGAACCTCGTTAACGAAGCTGCACTCAATGCCGCTCGTTACAACAAGAAGCTCGTCGCGATGGGCGACTTCGAGTTGGCTAAAGACAAGGTGTTGATGGGCGCTGAGCGCAAGAGCATGGTGATTTCGAACGAAGAGAAACGCGTCACTGCATATCACGAAGCGGGACACACGCTCGTTGGTCTGAAAGTGCCGAACGCAGATCCGGTTCACAAAGTCACCATCATTCCGCGCGGCATGGCACTGGGTGTGACGCAACAGCTTCCCGAAGGCGATCGTCATAACTACAGCCAGGAATATCTGCTGGGCCAGATCGCGATCCTGATGGGCGGACGCATTGCTGAAGATACTTTCCTCGGCAGCATCACCACGGGCGCTTCAAACGACATCGAGCGTGCGACTGAGCTCGCGCGCGCGATGGTTTGCGAGTACGGCATGTCTGAGATGGGTCCGTTGACGTTCGGCAAGAAGGAAGAGCAGATCTTCCTCGGACGCGAGATTGCGCAGCATCGCGACTTCTCAGAAGATACCGCCATCAAGATCGATGAGCAGGTGAAAAAGATCGTCACGGCTCAGTATGAGAGAGCAAAGGCGATCATCGAAGAGAATCGCGACACGATGATTCGTTTGGCTGAATGCCTGCTCGAGCGCGAGTCGTTGGATGGTGTTGAGATACGACGGATCGTCGCAGGCTTGCCACTCGACGAGAACGCGGTGGTCGAGTCGGGCAACGACGAGGATCGTCCGCAGTTGAAGGAGCCGACGGCGAAACCGTTGAAGCCGATTCTGCCTCCGATCACTGGCGGCAATCCGGCACCCGCATAAATCCATCCACAGATTACACAGATGTACATAATCTCTGTAATCTGTGGATGATGACTTTCTGGCAAATTAGAGATCGACAGATGCCCATTGGTGAGCGCACGCTCATCATGGGCATTCTTAATGTCACCCCTGACAGCTTCAGCGACGGCGGACAATTCGTCACCGTCGACAGCGCTGTGGCCCATGCTGAACAGATGATCGCGGAAGGCGCTGACATCATCGACGTCGGCGGCGAGTCAACGCGGCCGGGTGGCGAGCCAATCTCGATTGAGGAAGAGATCCAGCGCGTCGTTCCAGTGATCGAAGCGCTGGCGCAGCGAACTGAAGTTCCCATCTCCGTCGATACAACGAAGTCTGAGGTCGCGCGTGCGGCACTCGACGCCGGCGCGGCTATCGTCAACGACATCTCCGCACTTCGCTTCGACTTCTACGTCGCAGATGCAGTCGCGCGTGCAGGCGCGGGGCTGGTGTTGATGCACTCACGCGGCACACCCGCGACGATGCATCGCCTGCCGCCGGTGGCAGAC
Organism: Pyrinomonadaceae bacterium; assembly: GCA_036377375.1. Lineage (GTDB taxonomy): Bacteria > Acidobacteriota > Blastocatellia > Pyrinomonadales > Pyrinomonadaceae > PSRF01. Next base: position 2,466 of record DASUYO010000176.1, on the reverse strand, counting down.
ATCATGCACGAGGTCACGAGCAGTCTCCGCGCCAGTATAAACATGGCTGAGCGACGTGGGGTGAAGCGCGAATCGATCGTGATCGATCCGGGAATCGGTTTTGGCAAAAGCCTGGAACAGAACGTCGAGCTAATCGCAAAACTGGACCAGCTAATCGCCGCCTTCCCTGACTATCCACTTCTGATCGGCACATCGCGAAAGTCATTTATCGGCCGCATCCTTGCCGACGAATCCGGCACGCCTGCACCTCCCGAAGATCGTCTTCACGGCTCGATTGCCACCATCACCGCTGCGATCCTCCACGGCGCCCACATCGTCCGCGTCCACGACGTGAAAGCCACCGCCGATACGATCCGTGTAACGGAAAGCATCCGTGAAAATCCGCGCACTATGTGAGAGAATCCTCCACCGATGACCAAGTTCCTTCGCGTTCCCCTCTTCATCCTGATGCTGTTCTTCGTTTCCGGTTTTGCTGAGTGCTACAAACCGGTCACCAAGAACCAGCTTCCCGCGCGAATCAAAACTGTCGCCGTTCCGGCGTTTCAAATGGAAAGCCAGGCGCTGCGCTACAAAATCGAATCGCGTTTTACTGAGGCAGTGATGCGCGAGCTCGTGCATCGCGGTCGCGGTTTGCGTGTGCAGGGGCAGCGTGAAGGTGCTGACGCCGTGATCGAAGGCGTGATCAAGAGTTTCACGTTCGGCGGCGTGCTGCTCGACGACAAAGGACGCGCACGCATTTTCGAGGTCACAGTTGTCGGCGCGGTGACGGTACGTGACCAAACTGAGAATCGCGTCCTTTACGACAACCAAAACTTTGTCTTTCGCGGCGAATATGAGTTTGCGAGCGATCCGCGTACGTTCTTCAACGAGGAGGATCCGGCTATTCTCCGCGTGTCGCGCAATTTCGCAGAGAGCATTGTGTCAACGCTTATCAACGCAGTCGAGATCCAGAAGTAATGAAAACGCTGTCTCGAACAGAACTCGATCGCTCTCTGCGTGAAGGTCTGCGCCCGCTCTACCTGCTGCTCGGCCCCGAGATCTACTTGCGCAGAGTCGCTGCGCAGACAATCACTGATGCCGCGCTCAGCCGGACGCTGCTTCGCGAGTTCAATGAATCGAGTTTCAGTCTGTTCAGCGATTCAGTTCAGTCTGCCGTCGCTGCGGCGGACCAGTTGCCGATGATGTCTGAGATGCGCGTCGTTCGCATCCGCGACTTCGCGAGGCTGCGCGAGGCTGATGAAGACATTCTTATTCGTTACCTCAACAATCCGTCACCTTCGACTGTCATGATCTTCATCGCCGACGAGCTCGACAGAAGAAAGAAATCAAGTAAGGTCCTGTTAGATGTTTGTACTGTAGTCGAGTTCGCGCCGTTAAAGGATACAGAGGCGAAGGCGTGGACCAAGGCGCGTCTGAAGGAATTGAAGACTGCGGCTGACGATCAGGTCTTGAGTGAGGTGATCAGGCTGGTGGGCACTGACGTGCAGACACTCTCGAACGAGCTTGAAAAACTCGCGTCCGCGGCCGCGGAAACAAACCGCATCACGATGCCCCTGGTTGATGAGTTGATTGGCCGCTCACGCGAGTTGTCAAATTTTGAGCTTGGCGATCATTTGCTCGCCGGCAATCGCCAACGCGCACTCGAAACACTACATCGACTGCTCGAAGATGGCGCAGAACCTGTCATGCTCGTGGGTCTCATCGCCGGCAACTATCATCGGCTCGCGCTCGGAAAACATTTGCTCGCGCGTGGCGGGCGCGAAGCAGTCTTTCGCAACATCTCTCTGCCGCCATTCAAACGTGACTCTTACATCTCGACCCTGCAACGCAGCACTGCCGCTAAGATCGCGCGCGGCATTCAACTCACCGCCGCCGCCGATCTGGCCATCAAAACGTCGCAAGCCACTCCTCGCCTCCAACTCGAAATGCTCGTGTGCGAATTAGCCGGTTAATCCCAGTTTCGATTCGCAAAATCCGCGGCCAAAATCGTATTGCACTTCTCAACTACTGAAACACCCGGCCCGATCTCACTCAATTTCTCAGCTATCTTATCGATCCAAAATACCGTGGTCGTCTCACTGTACTTCCCTTTGTCCACTCCGTGATGATCAAGAAAGCGCAATAACCCTGAGCGCATGCGATCGAGTGCCGCATCCTTGTCCATCGTGTGCAGGTACCAGACAGCTACTACGAGGTGCTGCGGATGTCGAAAATCATCTGCGTCGGTCTCGCATTCTTCAAATCCGCGCACGACCTGCTCAATCTCAGCTTCTGATTGGTAGCGATTCATCCGTAGCTCCTTTTAAATAAAAACCGAGGCGGACCGAAATGTCGATCCGCCTCGGCAAGTTCTGGATTATAGATTGTTTACTTAGCCGCTTGATTCGCGCGCGTGGTCAACCGCGCTTTATAACGCGCCGCCGCATTCTTGTGCAGCACGCCTTTCTGCACCGACTTATCGATCAC
>DASUYO010000175.1:0-3556 GCA_036377375.1 Pyrinomonadaceae bacterium | reverse complement strand
CAGATTCGATCGGAGTTGATCCGTCGTCACAGCGCCGCTGAGCACAACATCAACCCACGGCTGTGCGAGAGCGCCTGAGATGGCGAGCGCATCAATCGTGGTGTTGAGCCGCTTTGCCTGCCGCTCAAGTTTCTCTCGCTTAACGGTGAAAGACGGCTCGGCATTGCGCATGGTCAATCGACCGTTGGCCAGCGCTTCTTTAACGATGACACCCCAACCTGCGGCTTTAGCTTCCGCCAGCGCCCCGCACGCTGAAGGGTCCAACAAGTTCCAAGTTGCCTGTACACACTGAAACAGCGGTACGCCTTCGAATCTCACTGACAAGGCCTTGTGAAGGGTTTTCGACTGGCTAGGACCACTCAAAGTCAAACCGATTTTAATTCCGCTCTGCGATAACCTGAACAGTTCGAGCAGGACTTTCTGGTTGTCCAGCACGCAGCTCTCGGTGGTTGCCGAATGAATCTGATAGAGGTCAAGTTGCGCTCCGAGAAAATCCGAACTCTCTTGCCATTGACGTCGCAACAAAGGCAATGAGTGATCTTTGATCTCATGCTTTTCGGCATGAATGTGCCAATTGGCCGCGTAATAATAACCCCACTTCGATCCAACGGTTACGCTTTGAGGTTCAATCGCTCGTCGTTTGAGCCACGCACCAAGAAAACATTCAGCGAGCCCGTATGATCGAGCCACGTCGAAGTAACGCACTCCGGATCCCCAGGCTGCGTCGAGCAGTTCATACGCGTGGCTCTCCATTGCATCGACACTGTGGTCGCGGAGATCCCTTGCGTGGCCGAGGTTGATGTAATCAGGCCGACCGAGAGCTGCCAGCCCCAGCCCTATCGGCGACACCTTCAAACCGGTCGCTCCCAGAATCCTCATAAGACTCCCAGTGACGGATAACAAACAGCTGTGTTTGAATGTTGACAGTCATGACTTCATTCTTGGAACGTGCTCACTGACAAATACTTTCACGGCAAATTGATTCCAGGGTCGCACCCTGTGCCTCTCGACACTACGTCCGGATCCAGTTTTCGCTTGTCGCGCCCCCATTTCTTCCATCAAACACTGAACTTCGTTCAAACCTGAGTCGTACGCATGGTCCATGCCACTTAACTGATTCCCGTTCGTCATATCCAACAGCAACCGTTCCATGCGCTTCCTTGGACCAAGACCCTAAGTAGCCGTGCTTGGTGTCAATCAACGTCCGAAGTAATTCGAGGTCGTGGACATAATTGTGCGTCATCAGGATCAGAGCGGGTTAGCCGTTATCGTCACAGACTCGCGCACCAGCTCTGGAGGGCAAAGTAAAACCTGCGCGTTTACACACGTCCTGATCCAGACACCCGCCGCTGAGAACACCGCTTGTTTGACCATTTTGCGTTATCAACATCCGCGCTCCTGGACGTCTGTACGCAGAACCCTCAACCGCTACGACCGTGGCCAACGTTAGGTGCGGACGCCGCCGAATCCCATAACTAGATATCACAGCCTGATGAGTAGCTAGATGTTGAGACATCATATTCAAACAGTTCACGCCACCGATTGACTATTCACCTCATGACTTGGTCCAGCGATTAACTCGCGCAGCATCGCTCGCGCTTTGTGCAACTGCGACTTCGATGTGCCAACCGATCTGCCTCTCGCTTCTGCTATGTCTTTGTGTTGCAGGCCCTGGATATCATGCAAAATGATGGCTTGCCGATAGCCTTCCGGTAGTTTCGTTATTACTTCAGACAACAGAATGCGATCCACGATCCTCATTCGTTTTGGATCCTGACTGCCCGGGACGATGTAAGTCGGCAACTCTCCTTTGTCATTAATTTGATCTAGCCGCCGTTTTCGCTTTCGGAAATGCATCAATACGTGATTGACCGTCACCCTGTAGAGCCAGGTTGTGAAGGTTGATTCGCCGCGAAAGCTTCCAACGGTTCGGAACAACTGAATGAAGACGTCCTGAGTTAGATCTTCAGATTCAGAAGCGTTTTGCGTCATTCGAAAGCATATCGAATAAACTCGTTCGTGATATTTCTGATAAAGCTCATGAAACGCTTGTTGGTCATCCTCAATGAGTGGTTGAATTTCATCTACTTTTTCCATACGCCCTCTCTGAGTCTCGTCTGCGTCATCTTCGGTCAACCATCGCAAGAACCGGGCCAACACAGATAACTCGAGTTGTGTTCCCCAAAGCGACCTTTCGTCCGCGAATGTGCAAGTGTCAAGCATGTAGCGCGGTCGCTATTACGTCAGAGCATCGCTATTTTCGACACGAGTACTCGCCATACCGAACATCGACGCGGTTACTTCATTAACGGCGAACTGCTTCGGCCAGCGCGAGTCGGCGTGCTGAAGTGAAGTAGGTTCACATGGCGCGCTGGATCGTTCGACGTTTGTGGAAAGCTCTACTGCTTGAATTGCGATGTGTCGAGACTGAAGTATGTCATTCCACTTAAATCAAGCAGCGCTCGATCTCGAACGGTTACTAAACGAAGTAGTATCTGCTCGCAAACGGCGCATCGAGCCACAACCCCGGGACACTGCATGTATAAATGAGCTTCGGCGAAGCGTTTTGTTGTACCACAATGCGCACACTGTCCCTCTGCGACCGTGACATCCACGGCGAATATTTTGGATAGTTCCCCTGCGGCCGCGTTACCATCCAGGTAGTCATAGATAGGTGAACTCATTTTCGATCTCCTGTCGGACCAAAGCGCTCCGTCCGGATCCTTTCAGGGCTGTGGCCAGATGCGATCAGCAAGCTTGTAGCAATTTCAACGAATGATGTCGGGCCGCAAACGTAGCAAGTCGGCCCGAAGTTTGATGGCCAGGTTGCGTTCGTGATCAGAGTTGTGTCGATCCGGCCGGGCGGTCGCGGCCAGTCCGCCGGCGCGACTCGCGTGTAAGCGTAGGTAAGGCTCAAATATTCATTCTCTGTTAACGCCCGCAGTTCATCTCTGTAGAAGACTGCCGCTGGCTCCCGCACCGAATATAACAATCTAAACGGCGCTGCGCTGCCTGCTGCTTTGCGCGAACGGATCATAGACATGAGTGGAACGATTCCCGAACCGCCTGCTACTAACTGAATTGGCTCAGTTTGATCAGTACGCCATACAAACCAGCCGCCAATTGGACCGCGTAACTCCAGACGATCACCCACTGTGAGTTCCTGGGTGAGATAAGGGGAGACTTCGCCGTTAGGCAACCGTTCGACGGTTAAGTCAACGCGCCCTTCAGAGTTGGGTGCAGAGGCGATCGAGTATGACCTGACTGCTGAGTATCCATCGGGAGCAGTCAGGCGCACGTCGACGTGTTGGCCTGCGACGTGCGCGGGCCAATCTGCGACTTCAAGAGTGATCGTCCGTGCTGTCGCCGTTTCATCGTGTAGAGCAATCACCTTTCCGACATGCCACATTAGTCGCCCCAATAACGCTGCTCCCGCCACGGATCTCCATAATTGTGGTAACCGAGGCGTTCCCAAAAGCCCGGTGTATCCTGATGCATCAATGTAATGCCATGCACCCATTTCGCGCTCTTCCACAAGTAAAGATGCGGGACCAAC
>DASUYO010000174.1:0-12762 GCA_036377375.1 Pyrinomonadaceae bacterium | reverse complement strand
GAGCGCGAGAGATGATCCTGCCTGGTGGAATGGCATCGAGTTTTCAAGTACTTGTTCAGGAGGCGCATAAATGTCACGAGGTTTTAAGCTAATCGACGTTTCTCACACTGTTGAGCACGGGATGATCACGTACAAAGGTCTGCCGGCGCCCGTCATCAGCGACTATCTCAGTCGCGAGGAGTCGAAAACGCGTTACGCGTCCGGAACTGAGTTTCACATCGGCAGGATCGAGATGATCGCTAACACGGGCACGTATCTTGACAGCCCTTTTCACAGGTATGCCCGCGGGCGCGATCTGGCTGGTCTCGATCTGTATTCGATTGCCAATTTGGACGGCGTTGTGGTGCGGTGCACAGAACGCGATGGGCCGGCGATCGGGGAAGACTCGTTTGCCGCGGTCGATGTGAAAGGCAAGGCCGTGTTGGTCCATACAGGCTGGGATAAACACTGGCGCACTGACGAATACTCGAGCGGCAATCATCCATTTCTCACGGAAGCGGCTGCGACTTATCTTGCCAGGAACGATGCGGCTTTAGTCGGCATTGATTCATTCAATATTGACGCAACGCACGACGGCAATCGCCCCGCGCATACCATTCTCCTGGGCCACGACATTCCGATCGTGGAGCACCTCTGCGGCCTCGGCGATCTTCCGGATAGTGGTTTCAAATTTTTCGCGGTGCCGGTGAAGGTTCGTGAGTTTGGTACGTTTCCCGTTCGGGCGTTCGGGATCGCGGATTAATGCGGATCAAGTCCGGGTATGTCTTCCCAGCGCTCCGGAGCGCGTCGTCGTTCGTATCCCCACATACCGTCAAGCCTCTCGGTGCCGGTGGCTTTCTCCAATCCCTCTGAGACCATTCGAAAAGCCTCTACAGCACCGGGAACCAATAAAATATGACCATTCGCATCGCGCGGCATTTGCCACCTGAACTCGTGAAGCGTTCCTAACTCCGCCATCGCTTCTTTCAGATAGCCATACAGCGATTTAAGACGAAACAACAACGCTATCAAACCGGATGTAGTGAAAAAACTGTAGGGCTCGATCTGTAACAACTCTTTTCGAAGCTCGTCTTCGCTGAAGATCTTTTTCACCTTGCCCTTGAGAGAGACGTTGGTATTTTTCGCTGTGCAAAGCGTTGCCACCGGCCGCAGATCCACGAACCCACCGGCGCACAGATAAAAGTCCCTGAACCCTTCAAACGTGCACGCTTCGTACCCCCTTGCGAGATGGCATTGGTAGTTTTCTTCAAGCCAGTTGTTTATGGAATCTTCTCTGGAAACAAGTGTCGCAAGCGGCGCAGCAAAATAACCCGTACGAATAAAGCTGCGGCCGTTTTGCTCAAACACGAGTGGAGATCCGATCGATGGAATCATCCAGACAGATTGCAGCACACGCTCCAGAATACGAGTCAGGGCTTTGTCACGAAGCGGGAATAGTCCACTGTGATATCGCTTTGGGATCAGAGTCAAAAGATCCTGCGCGGTTTCTGCGGCTGCCAGGATCTGTATCTCCTCAGAGAGAGTATCGACGTGCCACGTCTCCAGATCTTCGAACATCAAGGGGCGCGAGTGTTCGATGAAGAAATGTGCCGGATCAAAGTATTGGATGTCGATGTAAGGATCGATTGCATCCGTGTCGAGAGTACGAAGTCGATGTAGAAGAATTAACAATGACAACGTGTGTAATTCGCCCTGGTGTTTTGACGAGCCGAGATCCTGAAGGGCGAGCGGTTCGATACCGCTCATCTGTGTTTTCAGCAGAGGAGGTTGATTCAACAGATCAAAAACCTGCCGCGAGTTATCAGTTTCAGTGTAGTAACAGACGTTATTTCGGAACCATGGACTGATCGGATCATCACCAAAGATACCGACTGTGGCCAGCACCAATCCGAGCTCGCTCGCAGATGCAATTCGCATCACACGGTAAAGCGCATCAGCGTTTGAAACTGTAAAGAAGCCATTTTCACCGCTGCGAATCGAGTAAGCCGGACGAAGTGGCTCGCCCTTCGCAAAACTCGCAACAGCAGATCCCGGCGTGTCGAGAGAAACGAGCAGTGGTTTGTAAACTCTGATTACCTTGCTACCGCCGGCAAGTGAGGAGTTTGCTTCTCGCAACATTTCGGCAATTTGAAAGTGTAATGGAATCTCGGCACGGATGCGTACTTCATCGATTCCGATTGCCGCAGCTGTTACCAACACTTTGACGCCAATCGAAGCATATTCACGCGCAAACTCTTCCGCCTCCTGCTGTTTGATAATTAATTTTTCGTCCTGCGCGCTGTGAGAAAAACCGAGCCTGATTTGCCTGGAGTGCTTTCCGTTTTCTATCACTGGGTCATACATGCCACCGACAGCGGTGGTATGAGCGACCAACACTTCTTCAGCGAGCGTTGCATTGATCTCAGTTAAGTCCTCGCGGAATGCTCTCCTGAAAGCCTGGCGCAAGGCTTCAATGTCCTCGGCAGTCAACTCGCGAACATACCGGGCGACTTCGGTTAAATGGTCCAGGTGATAGGCCATCAAACTCGGCATTGGTATGCCGATGATGACGGAACGAAACTTCGTCGCCGGTCGATCCTGAAAATGTTTGGACTGGTACGACTTTAGAAAGTCGCTGATTGGGCGACGCGAGGAGACCTTCTTAATCAACGACTCGAATGTTTCCGGATCGCCGTCGAGATCAAAGGTCAAACGAAACCGCTCCAACGCTATAAAAATTCCGCTTGGCGTTAAGTATCCCGATGCCACTCGACGCGGATGCTTCAATACGCCGTCGCGCGATTCGATGAACCGAAATAATCGACGTGTGAATGACTGAAGTTCTCCTGACGTCGCGCCCGTCGTTACCAGAATCGGAACATCATCAATCTCCGGCCGGCGGATCGTCATCATCTCTTCGTACATCGACAGCATCTGCAACAAAGCAGTACCGCCGACAGCTCCCGTTCCGCCGATGAAGACATGAATGTCGCGATATCGGGCGCCGCTTTGGGCAGCACGACGTAGCTTTGTCCCTAATCGCTGCTTCTTATAGTTCATGCTTCAGTGTCAGTTTAGCCGCAAAAAAGCACAAAAAGCACAAAAGAGATTTAGAAAACATTTGTGCTTCTTGTGCCTTTTTGTGGCTACAGATTTCTTTAAAACAGCTCAAACTTGATCGTCAAATACTTCTTCGGGTTCTGGCGGAAGTCATAAATCATCTTCACACCTTCGGACGATAATTGGTTCACATTCGTATAGAGCGTCTCGTCGTTGAGGAGCTTGCCGACCGTGCCTTCACCGCGTTGAGCGGCCGAGACGAGGTTGTCGACGCGTTCGGCAGTTGTGTTGAAGCGGGCGATTGCCGCGCGGGCGTCATTGTAGATCTGCTCGTCGCGAATGAGCTTGCCGAGCGTGCCGCGGCCTGCGTTGATGTCAGCGATCATGAGGTTAATTTGATCTACTGACTTGTCGAGCCGATCGGCGGTGCGGTTGATGCGATTGTAGAATTCATCTTCAGTCAACAACTTTCCAGCGGTACCGCGGCCGGCGCGTAGATCGTCGGCAATCGCTTTGAGGGAAAGGGTAATTTCGTTAGCGTTGTTGTAAAGCGCCGGATCGTTGATGAATTGTCCTGCCGAACCACGGCCCGATCGGACCTGCGTCATCAGGTCTTGGGTTTCACGAATCGTCGCGTTCAGGTTGTTGTAAAGAGCCTCGTCGCTGAAGAGGCGTCCGACAGTTCCTTTGCCCTCTTTTACGTCCTTTACGATGCCGTTGATCTCATCGGAGAGTTTACTAAGCCGTTGGGCCAGATCAGTACCTGACGTGGCGAAGTCGTTGACAGTGTTTGATGACGATGAAGGCAGAAGCGCGCCCTCCTGGACTGGTTGGCCCACAGCCGTTCCCGGCGTGATATTGATGAGCATCTCGTTGCCTAACAGACTCGGCGATCCTTGTTGAGCCTGTGAGTCAGAACGAATACGCTCATTGGCAGGACGGCCGTCGATGACTGAGTCTATTGTCATCTGTGCTTCCACTCGCGGTGCACCAGGCACCGGCGATGGCTCCAATAAAACAATGCGCTCAACCTTGCCGACACGCACACCCGCGAGGCGCACTTCCGAACCGTCGCGCAATCCATTCGCATCCACGAAGCGCGCTTTCACATGCAGTTTTCTGCTGAAGGGATTAATGTCGCCCGACGCGTTGAGCACGAGAAATATCAACACAGCGATCGCAATTAACACGAAGATGCCGACTCGTACCTGGCTCAGACTGATAGTGCTTCTTGATCGAGGCATGGCGTTGTCCTCACTATTTCTTTAATGTCCCCGCAGAAATCTCTTGATGTATTGATCCTCAGTACGGCGCAGTGCTTCGTCTGTGCCGCTGAAGATTATGCGACCTTCACGCATCATCATGACCTTGCTGTTGATGAGACAGAGTCGCTCGCCCTCACGCTCGAAAACCACTTTGCCATCTTCGTCAACTACCGCGTACTCGGAACAGATGTAATCGAGATTGTTCATCTCGTGAGTCACGAAGATTGACGAGACGTCCTCGAGGTCACGCAATTTCATCGCGAGCTCGCAGATGGTTCGAGCAGTCGGCGGATCCAAACCGGCCGTCGGTTCGTCGAAGAGAACGATCTTCGGATCACCGATCAGCGCACGTGCAATGCCGACGCGACGGCGCATGCCGCCTGACAACTCGATCGGCATCTTATCGATGGCATCTTCGAGATTGACGAACCGCAACATGCGGCGAACTTCAGGCTCGACCTCATCTTCAGGCACGCCCTGCTCGTGCAACCGGTAAGCAACATTGTCGTAAACGGAAAGGGAATCGAAGAGCGCGCCTTCCTGGAAGACCATCCCAATCTTTTTGCGGACGGTCATCATCTGCTCTTCGCTGTAATCAGTGACGTCTTCGCCCTCGACGAATATTTGTCCCGAATCGGGTTTCAGCAAACCTAAAACGAGTTTGATGATCGTTGACTTGCCGCCGCCGGAACCGCCGAGAATGATCTTCGTCTCACCCTTCATAACCTTGAAGCTGAGGTTATTCAGAATCACGCGGTCGTCGAACGCGAGTAGCACGTCGCGAAACTCGATCGCAGGTATGGCTCGCTCGCGATCGTCTACTTCGTGAAAAGTCGACTCCGCAGCGCTTTCGCTGATCGTCGGTGATGTTGTATGTATTTCCGCTGCCATCCGAAAAGAAACGAACGATAGTTATTGAGTTCCTAGGATAACCTGAAGCGCTTTCGCGAGAAAGTAGTCGGCAATAATGACAACGATCGAGGCGAGCACTACCGCCCGCGTGGTGGAGCGCCCGACCCCGACCGTGCCTCCTTCAGTGCTGAGTCCCTGGCGACACGCAATTGTGCCGATAATCAGCGAGAAGACGATTGGTTTGACCACACCGCCGATAAGATCATCGGTCGTGATGCCGTCTCGGACGGCCGAAATGAACACGCTCGACGAAACCGAGTAGAGAAGAACAGCAGTGACCCAACCGCCAAAGATTCCCAGGACATCGGCCAGCACCGTCAACAATGGTAAGCTTACCAACAAAGCAAACAAACGAGGCGCAACAAGTTTTCGCACAGGATCGGTGCCGAGCGCACGCATGGCATCGATCTGTTGCGAGACAACCATCGAGCCCAGCTCGGCAGAGATTGCCGATCCGACTCTTCCTGTCACCATCAGTGCGCATAACACAGGTCCCAGCTCACGGACCAGCGAGACAGCGACCAGGTAGCCGGTCTGTGACTGGGCGCCGTAGCTTTTGAGCGTCGGGAACGTTTGTACTGTTAATACACCGCCGGTAAAGAAACCAGTGAGAATAATGATCGTCAGCGAGCCAACGCCGATGGCATCCATTTGGGCGATGGTTTCGGGAATGTAGCGCGGTCGCTTGAAGATGCCGCGAACGGCGCGAGCGGCCAAAAGCGTGGTTTCTTGCAGCTCGAGCAGGGCGCGCGTGGCAAAGTTCATGGAGAGCTTATCGGGACTCGTTCAGAAGAGCGGCCTATCATGCGCAAAATGTGCGCAGGGCGTCAAGGGAAAGGGTCGAATCCGTGAATGAAATCCGTGTAAATCCGTGGCTAAATTACGGTTGGGGAAGGTTGCGACGAGGATTTACAGGTCGCTGGTTTAGAGGGCGTTGGCCATTGATGAAGTCTCTGGCCTGGAGCCGCAGGCGTCGCAGAGTGGCGAGTTGTTCGGAATTCAGCTCGCGGCGAATTCTCAATTCGGTTTGAATTCTCATACGCATTTGCGCCGCCTGAGCAGCAGCGAGCTGGTTTAAGCGTTGGTCAATCAGTGCTTCGTCAATAGGGTCCGCATCCAAAGACAGATCGAGGGCGACATTCGCTTCGCGCAATGTTCGGTTGATCCGTTGTCGGTCGTTCTTCGTTTCCTCGAAGATCATGCGGATGCGCTGTCGCTGTTCGGGCGTCAGTCGAAGTTGTTCGATCTGATCCGCAGCTGTTGGCGCCACGTTCTGCGCATAAGCGAAGTGTGTGATGGTGAAGATTAGAACTGCTGCCAACAAGAGAATTGATCTTCTGAATATCATTTGTGCCTCAAACATGATTACTGATTGATTCGGTCTCCGATTAGATTGATAGTTGCGTCCGCGCCTGAAAGCCGCAGCTCAGCAGCCAGTTGTTCACGCTCAGCTTTCGATAGAGGCCGCCGGCTCTTTGCAAGCTGACTCGGTGTTGCAGTGCGCGAAATCTTGGGCTTTGAAGGTTTCACCGTTTCAGTCGTGCCGGCAACAGTTTCAACCGGCGGCTTTGCATTCTCTTGTCTTGCAAGTGCTTCTTTCACCATCCGGTCAACATCCTGCTGCGTGTACTTCGCGTCTGAATTTACCTTCGATACCTGATTGTTCTCTCTTCTGACAATCGCCAGTCCAACAAGCACACAAAACAGTACCGCTGCCAACGCTGTCGCTCCTTTCAGCCACAACGGTGACAGATCAAAAAACTGGCGCAACGCAGCGAGTGCTGATTTCCTGCTCGGCTTTGTCACGACCGGACTGGAAACGAACCCTGACAGCGCTTCGTCTCGCCACGCCGTGACTGATTCACGCACAGCACCGAATGACGCGAGCTCATCGCGGCAACGGCTGCATTCCTGCAAGTGAAGCTGGAAGTCGCGTGCTTCGTGCTCGTCTGCTTCGTTATAGAGGAACGCGATCAAATCCGGCGCGCGTTCGCAATCGGGAGAGTTCTTTCTTTCGTTCATCTCAAGCCCTGCTTTCAAACTTCTGTAGCCGCATCTGCAACTGCTTCATCGCCGTATACAAGCGACTCTTCACCGTGCTCAACGGCAAATCCAGCGCTTCCGCAATCTCACGAAACGTGAGCTCTTCAAACTCCTTCATCACCACCACCTGCCGCAGCTCAACGGGCAGACTGTTTACTGCCCGACGCACAGCCACTGTTTCCTGTCGCCCCTCCACGACGTGTGCCGGCGAATAGCTCAGCGGCATGGCAAAGCTGCTCGCGTGCGTCTCCTGCTCATCCTCGAGCGCCGACTCGCTTCTGACCTTCGAGCGTCGCTGTCGCGAGATGCATTGATTTACCGCAATGCGGTGCAGCCACGAGGAGACTTTTGCCTCACCGCGGAAATTCCGCAGATTGCGAAACGCGGCGAGAAAGGTTTCCTGAGTGGCGTCGCGGGCGTCTTCTTCACGACCGAGCATGCCATAACTGAGCGCAAAGATGCGGCGCTCCCAGCGCCTCACGATCTCGCCAAAAGCTTCCGCATCGCCCGTTAGAGCACGCTCAACGATGATCTCGTCGCTACTCAAAGGTTCCATTCTCGAGCCTTGCGGCTCAGCAATTTAGACGTTCTTAGCTGCTTACCAGTCGAAAAAGATCCGTTTTTCAAATCCGAGCAAATCTGTGTTAAAACTCGTTGACACTTTTCGGGTGCCTCGACAATAATAGTTCTCGGCCCGATCCTGCCGTCGATTGTACCGCCAGATTCCAAAAATGCTCGAAAAACTCGGACGAATCCGTCTCCTCTACCTGGTTCTGGGAGTGCTGCTGCTCGTTGGCCTGCTGCCGCTCGCCTTCGCCGGCGTCGTGCTGTCCGGCCGCAGCGCAGACGAACTTCGCTCAATCGAAGGCCGCTATCAGGCGCAGCTCGTGCAGGACAAAGCCCGCCAGATCGAGCTCTATGGCCAGCGGTATCGAGACGTTGTGACGGGACTCGCCCGTGCTTTCGAGATTTCCGGCGGCATTAAGGCGCTCGACGACTCCGGTTATGACCTGCGCCTTCAGAAAACACTCCAGGAAGACCCAAACCTGATCGCACTCGCCCTCTGGCCGGTAGACGGCACTCTGCACCGCGCCTTTCAGCCTGACGTGATCAAGCTCGAAGAAGTCGACGCTCGGGTGAGCGAGGTGCTCGCGCACATGAGCGGGCGCGGCGTGGTGGTCAGCCGGCCGCAAATCATTCGTTCCGGACAGGAAATGGCGCTGACGATTGCGGAGCCTGTGTTAGGTGGCGCGAATAACCAGGACGTCGTGGCGGCAGTGGTCGCGATAGTTTCTTTTCAGGAAGTCTTTACTGCCGTGCAGCAACCGACTTCGAAGAGCGAGCGCGAGCTGCTGGATGCAGGACTGCCGGTCGTGTTCGTCGTTGATCAGAACGGACGCGCCGTCGCTCATCCCGAAGCGAGCGTTGCGTTTTCTGAAAAGTCGATGACGGATTTGAAGGTCGTACAGGACTGGCAGGAATCAGGCGCGCAGGTGCAATCAGCATTAGCACCGTTTTCAGCAACTCGCGACGGCCGCACCGTCGAGATGCTTGGCTCCTACGCGACTGCCGAGCTCGACAAGAACTCTCGCCTCGGTGTGATCGCGATTCAGGATGAAGCAGCGGCGCTGGCATCAGTCGCTGACATGCGTTGGCAAACGCTCTGGATCAGTTTGATTGCCGCGTTGCTGACGATTTTGATCGGAATTTTCTTCGCGAAGAAACTGACTCATCCCGTCCAGGAGCTCGCAAGCGGTGCACATCGAATTGCGACCGGCGACTTTTCAAAACGCATTCGAGTGACCAGTCGCACTGAGCTCGGCGATCTCGGCAACTCGTTCAACATGATGACTGATCAAGTCGAGCGTTTTATCGTCGACTTGCAAAGGTCTTCACAGGAGAACCGCGAGCTCTTTATCGGCACTGTCAAAGGACTCGCCGCGGCAATCGACGGCAAGGATCCATACACTCGTGGTCACTCCGAGCGCGTGTCACGTTTCTCGATGGCGATCGCGCAGCGGCTTGGTTTATCAGATGAGGAAATCGAAAAGATCAGGATCAGCGCGTTGTTGCACGACGTCGGCAAGATCGCGATCGACGACAACATTCTCAAGAAGCCCGCAGCGCTCACGGATGACGAGTACGAGATCATGAAGCAGCACCCGCAAAAGGGCTACAAGATCATGTCGCAGATTCCAGCTATGAAGGAATTTCTGCCCGGAATGTATATGCATCACGAGATGGTCAACGGCATGGGTTACCCGCAGGGCTTGAAAGGTGACGAGATACCGTTGATGGGCAAGATCGTCGCGGTCGCGGATACGTTCGACGCGATGACAACGGATCGTCCATATCAGAAAGCGATGAAGTTTGAAGACGCGCTTGCGCGCATCGAGAGTTTTGTTGGCACACGTTACGATCCCGCTGTGGTCGCTGCGCTGTCAGAGGCGTGCAAGGAAGGCCAGATCAAACCGGGGCAAGTCAGGCTCAAAAAGCCTACTCCAAAACCAGTCTCACAGCCTGAGCTAGTCGGCGTTAGTTAAGCCACGGATCTGTGGTTATAATCTGCGCCACACATGGGACTTTTTTGGAGAAGAAAAAAGGATGAGTTTGTCTCCCTGCGTTTAAATGAGCCTGCCGAAGCCAGATCAGAAACGCCTGCGCGAACGCCTGAACCGCCACCGGAGGCGCCGCCAGCCGAGACAGTAAAACAACCGCCAATTCCGCCGACGAGATCTCCGTTCCAGAGCTCTGTCCTGGGATTGAATCTCTCAATGGAAGAGTTGCAAGCTCAGGAAGCTGCGCTGGAACAGGAGTTCTCTGCAAGGTTCCGGCGCGCCGTTGCGGCTACACGCGATTCGTTATCTGAAAAGCTCGATACGGTCTTCGCCGGGCGCAAGCAGATCGATGAAGAGTTGTTGGACCAGCTTGAGGAAGTCTTAATTGCGGCCGATATCGGTGTGCCGACGACGTTGGAGATCCTCGAGACTGTACGAAGTGGCATCGCTCGTAAGCAGATCAACGATCTCGACGCACTAAAGCAGGCAATCAAAGCGGAGCTGTTGAATATCCTGAAAGCTTCCGAGCATCAGGGCGTCGCTACGGAGACGAGTGTTCCGGAAGGTGTTTCGCCGTACGTGATGATGATCGTCGGTGTCAACGGTGTCGGGAAAACGACGACAATCGGCAAGCTTGCACAACGAATCAAGGCTGAAGGCAATGACGTGTTAATCTGCGCGGCAGACACGTTTCGCGCTGCGGCGTCGGACCAGCTTGCGATCTGGGCTGAGCGCACCGGCGTGCCGCTAATCCAACAGAAGCAGGGTACTGATCCGGCCGCGGTCCTCTTCGATTCGCTCAAGGCGGCGAAGGCGCGCGGTTCTGAAGTGTTGATTGTGGACACGGCGGGCCGGCTGCATACGAAGTCTAATCTGATGGCCGAGTTGGAAAAGATGAAACGTGTCGCCTCACGCGAGGTTGAGGGCGCGCCGCACGAAACGTTGCTGGTTGTAGATGCGGTGACTGGGCAGAATGGTCTCGAACAGGCGCGGCAGTTTTTGAAGGTTGCCGGAGTGACAGGGATCGTTTTGACAAAGCTTGACGGCACTGCGAAGGGCGGCATCGCTGTGGCGATTGCGAAGGAGTTGAACCTGCCGATTCGGTATGCGGGAATTGGTGAGAAGGTGGACGACCTTGTCGTGTTTGACCCGCAGCAGTATGTGAACAGCTTGTTTGGAAATTAGAACTTGCCAACGACGACACTAACTGAACCAATTACGACCTGGACCGACACAGATCGCCGGCTGATGGCTCGTGCGCTCGAGCTGGCGAAGAAAGGTGTCGGACAAGTCAGCCCAGGACCATTGGTTGGTTGCGTTGTCGTCAGCTCCTCAGGCGACATAGCCGGCGAAGGCTTTTACATCTTCGAAGAGATAAAGCATGCCGAGACGATTGCGCTTGAGCTCGCGGGTGAAAAGGCTCGTGGTGGCACCGCCTACGTCTCACTCGAACCGCACGCACATCACGGCCGCACACCGCCATGCACCGACGCACTCATCGCCGCAGGCATCAAGCGCGTCGTCGCACCGATTGAGGATCTGAATCCGAAAGTGTCAGGCAAAGGCTTCGCTCATTTGCGTGCCGCCGGCGTCAAGGTCGATACGGGGTTGATGCGTGAAGAAGCAGCGCAAGTGAACGAGGCGTATCTGCATTACATGTCAACGGGCCTTCCGTTCGTTCACTTAAAACTCGCCGTCTCACTCGATGGAAAGATCGCCACTCGCACGCGCGATTCGCAGTGGATTACAGGCCCGGAGGCGCGCGCACGTGCGCAGGAACTGCGCCATGAATACGATGCGATTCTCGTCGGCGCAGGAACGGCTGAAATCGATGATCCGTTGTTAAGCGATCGCTCTGGATTGCCGCGCAGGCGACCTCTCGTTCGAGTAGTGCTCGACGAAGAGATTCGACTTTCTCCGGAGTCACAGCTAGCCGGCACGACGTCTCAAGCGTCCGTGATCGTGTTTGGAAACGAGCGTGCCAATCATGCAGACGTGCTGCGAGCGCGAGGGGTCGAGATTGTGAATTCGAGACGTGGCGATCTGATGGGTGTGTTGCATGAGCTCGGCAGCCGTTCGCTGCAAAGCGTGCTTGTCGAAGGTGGCGCAACGATTGCAGGCGAATTTGTCGATGCACGTCTGGTAAACAAGTTCACGTTTCTCATCGCGCCAAAGATTATCGGCGGCACCGAGGCGCCGGGCACGATCGGTGGCAGGGGTGTAGAGACGATGGTGGATGCGCTTGAGCTCGAACGGGTGAGCGTGGTCCATCACGGACGAGATATAGAAGTCACCGGCTACCCGCGAAGTATCAAAGGAATTCCATCGGATGAAGGATGAAGGTGCTGAGCCTTATCCCTCGAAGCGCCTGGGCCAACACTTCCTCCGTGACCGGCGCACCATTCACCGCATAATCGAAGCACTCGCCCCCAAAGCTGACGAGACTGTCGTCGAGATTGGACCAGGCACCGGCGCGCTGACATCGTCACTTGTCGAGCGTGCGGGTCGAGTCATAGCAGTCGAGTTCGACAGGAAACTCGAGCCATTACTGAATGCACGCTTCGGCAGTCTCCCTAATTTTAAACTCGTAATGGCGGATGCATTGACGATGGATTTCTGCGCCGCGATTGCGCCCGCGCGTTCGGCAACACTTGTTGCCAATCTGCCTTACAACATCTCCACGGCCATCCTGCAAAGATTGATCGCGCAGCGCGCGTGTTTCGAAGAGATGGTCCTGATGCTTCAGCGCGAGGTCGTCGAACGAGTGCTTGCACCGGCAGGAACGACGGATCGCGGATTCATTTCCGTTCTCGTTGAAGCGTACTGCGAGACTGAGAAGCTCTTTGATGTTGCACCGGGCGCGTTTCATCCGCCACCAAAAGTTTGGAGCAGCGTGATGCGGCTCCGCTTTCGGCCGCGGATTAACACGGAAATTA
This sequence comes from Pyrinomonadaceae bacterium, assembly GCA_036377375.1. Classification (GTDB taxonomy): domain Bacteria; phylum Acidobacteriota; class Blastocatellia; order Pyrinomonadales; family Pyrinomonadaceae; genus PSRF01. The sequence goes on along the minus strand of DASUYO010000174.1, from coordinate 9 downwards.
CGGATGAAG
>DASUYO010000173.1:0-14431 GCA_036377375.1 Pyrinomonadaceae bacterium | reverse complement strand
CGACATGTGGGCCAATTGCACTTGTTTCCCGGTACAGTTCTTTTCCAAATACAGGCAGAGCCCAATCAAAGCAAAGGCAACTGCAATCGGTTTCGTATTCTGATCCGCGGTTTGAGCTGTGAAGGCATCAACGATGTGTTGGTGAATAAAAGCCGGTTCCTGATGAGCCAGAGTGTAATAAGAAAGCTCGTAAAATTTTTCCTGAAGTTCATCCCGGTTCATTATTTAGTTCCGCTTTTCACCCACAAAAAGCACAAAAGGCACAAAATATAAAGCAAATACTGAAATCTTTTGGTGCATTTTGTGCCTTTTTGTGGCTAGAGAGCGATGCCCCAGGGGCCGTCGCCGGCTTTTACGGTCGTGATTACTTTGTTCGTTGCTGTATCTACGACACTCACGTCATTCGATACGCCGTTGGCCGTGTAGAGCTTGCGACCGTCCGGTGTGAGTGCGAGGCCCCAGGGACGCTGGCCCACGGGAATCAACGTGATTAACGAAAGTTGCTCGCCGTCAAGCACTGCAACACTGTTTCCACGACCGGTCGCCACATAAACGCGTTTGCCGTCCGGCGAAACTACCACGCCTTTCGGTTTGAGTTGCGCAGAGCCGTCGCCGCGCGGCAACTCAACTGTCTTGATGACTGAGTGATCCCGCGTATCAATGACAGAAACCACATTTCCATTCTCAGCAGTGACATATGCTCGTGAGCTGTCAGCCGTGAAAACAGCCTCGCGCGGGCGAGCCCCAACAAGGAACTGCTTGACAATCTTCCCGGTCTGCGTATCGATAACACTTACGCTGCTGCTCGCTTCTGAAGTGATGTATACCCAACGCCCATCAGGACTCATCGCGGCGCCTTCGGGTTCGATACCTACCGGCATGCTCGCAATCACGCGATTCGCTTTTACGTCGGTGATCGAAGCGGTGCCGGCATCTTCGTTGGCGATGTAGAGTCGCGTGCCATGATCGTCAATGGCGAAGTTCTCGGGATCAGTACCCGCTTCGTACTTCGCGATGACGTTCCCCTTCAGATCGAGCTCCGCAATCTTGTCTTCACCCTGAGATTGGTTGGTGGGGTAGCTGATGGCAACCCAGATGCGAGTTCTATCGGGATTCAAATGAATCCCTCGCAGGCGCCCGCCAACTTTGATCGTTGAGTAGACTCGATCCTTGCCTGTGTCGATGACGGTGATCGTGCCATCACGCTCGTTCGTGACGAAGGCCAGCGGACCAGAGGGCTTCGAAGTGCAACCGGCGAGCGTAAGAAAAAGCAAAACAATTGCCGTTCTCATTTCATGTACTGCTCCTGGTTCAGCGGCAGCAACTCATCAACGCCGCACAGCAAACGCGGTCGCTGCGGATCGGAGAGGTCCAACTGGTCCCATCGTATCCGATATCCCTCTTTCCTTCTCCCAAACACACGCAACAACGCGCGTCCGATGCGCCATGCCGCGAGTCTCTCCAGCACCGCATAACTTCCCACCAGAAATTCCGACACAAAAAAGTGCCCGCGGTTAACCTCGGTACGGATCTCTTCCAACCGCCCTATCGGCTGCCCGTTGATTCCAAACACTTTTTCGCCCAACAAAAGCTCTACGTGTAACAACTGCCTTGACATTTAAGCCCCCGGAATACGTCCAATAACTTTCTCTCGCAACCAAAGCTCCCATTCCAGCGCCGGAGTCTTCTCAGCCTCAACGTCCGCCTCGACGTGATTCAGACCAACTCTGACTTTGCCCCACGGAATCTGATACGGCGCAGACTCGATGTGCCTGCTCTCCATCAGGTGAGAAATCCAGTTTCCCAAACGCAGACTGAAACGATTCATCAACGTCTTGACACCCAGTTCGACATACGCGACTCGCGGCGGGCGACCAGTTTCAAGCTCCAGAACAATTCCATCCACGCGCCCCATCCGGCGCTTCGCACGATCTTCAATCTGCTTGTCGAGACAGTCTCTGATCAAATTCATCAGCCGCCTCCAAAGATCTGCAAAGGAATCGCCACTAGCGCCAGCACAAACGCCAGCCCGATGATCGCAATCACGACTGCATTCGAGAACCAGCCGTTGCGATAAATACGCACGTAGCTGTAGTCATTCATCAGGAAAAGAAACGGCACGATCGAGACCGGCAGAGTTGCAGCAGTTAACGCCATCGAGAAGATCGTCATCGTCAAAGGATCGATACCGATGATGTTGGTGATCACTCCGAGGATCACTGTGAGTGTGTAAGCAGCAGCGAAGCGTGCTTCGGCTTTTGGAGGTTGATTCTCGCTCCAGTTCCAGCCAAAGCCCTGCGCGGTGAGGTACGCAATTTCCAGAGTGATCTCCATTGCGGCGCCCATGCAGGCTATACCGACTGAAGCAACAACCAGCCGAAATCCCCAGTAACCAAAGACAGGCGTCAGTAGCGTTGGCAATTGCGTGTAGTGTTCGAACTTCACTCCCTGCGGCGCAAAGATCATGGCGGCCAGTATCAACACCGCTATGGAAATGCCTGAGCCAAAGGTCATGCCTCCTGTCGCGATAATGCGATTGATTCCGACGTGGCCCTCCTTCCACTCATCTTCAATTGCACCGGATGAATAGAAAAAATAGAGATACGGGGAGATTGAAGCGCCGAGAATGGAAACTGCGACGAACCAGTAACGTGCTGAATCATGCTGCGGCAGCGACGGCAAAGCTCCCCTCGCAACTTGAGACCATGGCGGATGGATGATGATTGCACCAACAACGAAAGAGAGCGTGATGAGCCCGAGTATCGAAACGCCTTTTTCGATCACGCCGAACGTGCCCTTCCACATCACGAGCCAGATAACAAATGCCGCCGGTATCGCCCACCAAGGAAAACTGATTCCAGTCGCGAGCTCGAGCGCGATGCAAACGCCACCAATTTCGGCTGAGAGCACCAACAAACTAACGATCACCAGAACCAGATGCATGAACGCGAAGTAGTTGAAGCCAAAGCGTTCGCGAATGGCGTCGGGAATTGTGCGTCCACTAACTGCCGAGAACCTGCCGGCCTGTTCGACGAGAAAGATTATGCAGAGTCCACCGAGGACAATGGCCCAAACGAGTTGAAATGAAAATTCAGAGCCGGCTTGTGCCGCAGTGGTAATCGATCCAATTTCCAGGAAGCCGCCGACGCTCGTCACGATGCCGAGCGCGATCTCCAGGATTTTCTTCATCGAGCCAGCTCCAGGCGTTCTCGTTTTTCAGCGCGCAAGTCCGCTTCACGCAGCCAACCGGCAAAAAGAGCGAGTCCGGCAATCACGTACACCAAGCCCGCAGGAATCCACATGATCAACCCGCCGAGCTGTTGGTCTTCTAGCGGTGTTAGTCCCCACGAGCTCGTCAGGCCCACGTACGACGGATACCAGACTGAGCCCGCGATCGTGAGCAGTGCACCAAGCGCGCCACTGTGAATCGAAGTAGTGAAGAGATAGAGCACGGCGGCGCCATATCCCATCGCGCCATGTGGACCATGAATCAGCGCCCACCAAAACAGCAGCGCGGAGATCAGAAACGAGAGATGTTGGGCCGTATGCACTGCTTCGTTGTGCAGCACGGCTTCGAACAACACGGGAATGTGCCACATCCACAACGCGACTGCGTGGACCAGCCACGCAACGAGCGGGATAGTGAGTGTCCGCCAAACGCGATTTATTGGAGCAAACTTTCCAAGATTACCAACGCGGCGTGACCAGCTCAGCGGCAGTGCCCACAGAAAGGCGATCAATGGACGTCCGAGGACGAGTAGCGGCGCAGCCACCAGCATGAGTATTTCGTGCTGGGTCATGTGCGCGGAGAACAGAACGCTTCCCCACGCGTGCAGTGGCGAAACCAAGGCGATGAAGAGCGCGAACCAGCCGCCCGCGAAACAGAGTGCTTCCCAAGTGCGGATCGAGCGGCGTTTGGGTGATTCACGCCAGAGACGATGCACGCCGATGACAAACAACAGCGCTGAGATTGTTAATGAAATTACAACGAGTGGCTCGAAGCTCCACGCACGCGCGAGGTCGTGCCAGTTATGTGGCTGCCCCTCGTGAAACAGGAGCAGGAGCAGACCGCAGGAGCAAAAGAGTCTGCCTGCGCCTGTACCCTGCTCCTGCCCCTCTTTGTGCTTCATAGCTGACACGGATTAAAAGTGATGGTCGCAATCCCCTGGGCCAGGATCAATAAAAACGACATCCCACTTGTAAGAATTCCCACCGCCGCAATGAATCTAATTCGGTTTGCGAGATCTGGCGCTTCGGTCGGCCAGTCAATCCCCGCTCTTCTCCAAATCGACACAGCAACCAGCACAGTACCAATCGTCAACAGCAACGCCACGATGATGACCACATACAACGCAACATTCCGCTGCATCGAACAAGCCTGCCGCACCAGCACGAAATTGATTTGGAACTCGGCCGCCGCAATCACCAGCGGCGCTATCATGAGCAGCCACAGCCCGCGCGGAGTCGTTGCTTGTTTGTCGTGTTTTTCGGTGGCCACCATCGGTTTCATCCAAGTCGCGGTGTGAAATAAATGATTGCGTAAAGCAACAACCAGATCGCAGTCACCCAGTACCAGTAAACCGCTACCGTTACGATATCGACGCGATGCTTCATGTCGTACTCACGCGTGAAAATCCACACCGCCAGCAAGATCGCTTCAGTCGTGAGCACGCACAGATGCAGCATGTGCATGCCGAGTAAGAACCACACGACCGAGCCGTAAGCATTACTGTCCCAACGAAAGTAAACTGCCGAGAATTCAAATCCTCGCAACACGATGGCAGCCAATCCGCAAGCGACAGCGATGACGAGTCCGATCTGCGATACACCTCTGCTCCCGCGGCGTGCAGAAATGTCCGTCAACACCATCGGAATGCAGCTCACCAAAAGAAGAATTGTGACTGCTGTGCCGTAGCCGAGCTGTGGCAACGGCTTGAGTGTTGCCGTCGTTTGGGCCACCGGAGGCGGCCAGAGCGCGAAATTCTGTCGCAGGTAAAAGTATGTCGCGATGAGAATTGCAAACATCGACGTCTCGATCGCGAGCAACAGGTTATTTCCCCACCAGACCGGATCATATGTGTCGAACTCGTGGTGCGGCAGCTCAGAAATGTCGATGACGGCTCGTGTGCTCATACTTGTTTCGGTTGTAACTCAGGCTGCGGCGAAACTCCTTGCGAGCGCTTTCCTGTCTCACGCGCAACCTTGTTCTCATAATTCGGATCCGCGAAGAACCACCCTGTGAGCGTGATACCGGCAAGGATCGCGCCCGCCAGAAAGGCCCAGGGGGTGAATATTCCGATTACAAATGAAACGCCAGTGGCCACTGCCACGAGCGCGGGCCAGATGGATGGACCAGGAATGTCAAAACGCAATTCTGGTTGTGCATCCAACACACTCGTTACGAGTGTCTCTCGTTTTGTGGTACTCAAGCCGCGCACAACGGGCGCATCCGCAGTAGCCTGCCAGATCGGATAACGACCCTGGACCACCGGCAAGTTGTGAAAGTTGTAATTCGGCGGAGGCGAAGAGGTGCTCCACTCCAAAGAATCAGCACCCCACGGGTTATCGCCCGCTACAACACCGGCGCGATAAGCCCAAAACGCATTAATGATGAAGACCAGCACGCCGCTCGCAAGAATGAAAGCACCAATTGACGCGATCAGGTTGAGAGTTCCCCAGCCTGTCTCCGGCAAATACGTGTAGACACGGCGCGGCATACCGTTGAGTCCGAGTTGATGCATCGGAAAGAACACGAGGTTGAATCCAATGAACATCAACCAGAAGTTCAAGCGCCCTGCCCACTCACTCAACAGGCGTCCGGTCCATTTCGGAAACCAGTAGTAAAAGGCGCCGAACAGCGGAAATACCGCGCCGCCGATCAAAACGTAATGTAGATGTGCAACGACGAAGAACGTGTCGTGAATTTGCAAATCGAGCGGCACAGACGCCAGCATGACACCAGTCAAGCCACCGATAATGAAGATCGCAAAAAAGCCGAGCACGAAGAGCAAAGGCGTCTTGATGTTCAGCTTGCTGCCCCAGAGCGTCGCGATCCAGCAGAAGATCTGCACACCGCTCGGAATTGAGATCATCATGCTGGCGGCTGTGAAAAAGCTTTGGCCCATCTGCGGTATCGGAGTGGCAAACATGTGGTGCACCCACAATCCAAATCCTAAAAACGCGGTCGTCGTCAGCGAAAGAACCATGGCCACATATCCAAAGATCTTTCGTCGCGCGAACGTAACGACAATCGGCGAGATAAAGCCGAGTGCGGGAATGAAGATGATGTAGACCTCCGGATGCCCGAAGAACCAGAACAGGTGTTGATAGAGGATCGCGTCGCCACCTTCGGCCGGATTGAAGAAGTGAGTGTCGATTAAACGATCGCTGGCGAGGAAACTGCTCGCAAGCATCACCGCCGGCATCGCGAAGATGATCATGAAACTTGTGACCACTTGCGCCCAAACAAACAGCGGCAGGCGGTGGAGCGACATGCCGGGCGCACGCATCTTGAATGCAGTGCCGATGACGACGATGGCGCCGACGAGTGCGGAGATCTCAGTGAACGTGATCATCTGCGCCCAGATGTCGACACGTTTTCCCGGTGAATACGCCGGCCCTGAGAGCGGCACGTAAGCGAACCAACCTGCGTCAGGTCCGGTGTTCAGGAAAAACCCCGCGTACAAAAGGACTCCGCCGATTAAGTAAACGAAGTAGCCGTAGAGATTGAGCCGCGGGAATGCGACGTCCCGCGCGCCGACCATCAGCGGTACCAGGTAAATTCCCATCGCAGTCATGATCGGCACCGCAAACAGGAACATCATCGTGGTGCCGTGTACTGTGAAGATCTGGTTGTAGCGATCGGGATTGAGGAAGTGGTTTTCGGGTCTCGAGAGCTGGATGCGCATCAGCGCCGCTTCGATCCCGCCGAGGATAAAGAAGATGAACGCGGTGATGATGTAGCGCATGGCAACCGTCTTATGGTCTGTATCAGTGAACCAACCACGCAGACCGCGGGGGCGCGCCCACGTGCGCTCGAGCTCACCTCTCTCGCGCTCCATCACCGCCGCGAGGTCTTCCTCTTCCATTTCAACGCGCGAGACCTTCTTCGGCCGCGGCTCATCTCTCTTTTCTATTTCTTCGCTACTCATTCCCTTTATGCTTTGTGCCTTTTTGCAATTCTTTTTGTGCCTTTTTGTGGCTCATTTCAAACTCTGTAAATAGTCGACCAACGCCTGCAAATCTGCGTCAGAAAGATTGTTCTGCGGCATCTTGTTTCCTGGCTTGAACGTCTGCGAATCCCTGATCCACTGCGCCATATGATCGCGCGTGTTCTCAAGCGTCGCTGCGGCAATCATGTGACGACTGCCGACGTGCGTCAGGTTTGGACCAATGTTCGAACCCGCAGCAGTGCCGTTAATCGCGTGACACATCACACACGTCGTAGAGAAAAAGACCTGCTGCCCACGCTTCTGCGAATCAGTTGACGGTGGAATAGACGATTGCGTCGCATTCTGTCGCCACGCGTTGAACTGCTCCTGTGGCTCCGCAATGACCCAAAGCGCCATCTTCGCGTGCTGCAAGCCGCAGTATTCAGCGCACTGGCCGCGATAGACACCGGGCTTGTCTGCCTGTAACCAGAGCGTATTGATCTTTCCCGGAATGAGATCCTTCTTGCCGGCGAGATTCGGCACCCAGAAACTGTGAATCACGTCGCCGCCGCGCAGGCTGAACGTAACCGGCACACCCACGGGAATGTGAATCTCGTTTGCAGTCGTAAAGATGTTGCTCGCATCCACATCCGAGTAACGAACTTCCCACCACCATTGATGTCCAGTCAGCTCGATCACGAGACCAACTTTGTCCGGTCGGTTCGCGCTGACTGCTCGACCGGATGAGTAACTGACGATCAAAAACACGAAGAGGATGACGATCGTTATGCTGACGGCGCTGATCACAACGTTGCGACGGCGCCGCTCTTCCTCGAGTGGCGGTTCAACCATCGGCGGGATCTCATCGGGAGAATCACCTGTTCGTCTTCTCAGTGACATCAGCACTGCGATCATCACGAGGACAAAAACGATCGAGCAGACGACGAACATCAACCACCAGAGCTGGCTGAGCTTGCCCGCTAGTGGACCAGCCGGGTTGACCGCGTTTTGAATGCCGCCGCACGAGGACAAGCACAGCACGACAGCAGGCGCCAAAAGGCCCAGACACACGCGCCGAAATGTATTCGTCTCGCTCATTGTGGCGGCGCAGTGGTCTGCTGCGGACTCTTCCTTTCTGTTCGTTGTTCTGAGCGACGCGCGTTCATCGTATCGTTTCGAGTTGGCGCAACATCTTTTGGCAACTGGCCGCTCATCGAGCGGACGTAGGCGACGAGCTGCTGAACCTGAGCGTCGGGAATCTTTTGTCGAAATGAAGGCATGCCATTGGGCCGGCCTTCGACGATGGTTGAGTAAATGTTCTCGGGCCTATCACCATAGATCCATTTTTCGTCCATCAGTGGTGGTCCAATGCCACCACCGCCGTTGAAGTGGCAACCGCTACAGTTGTATTGCGAGAACAGACGCTTGCCTTCGCTCGTGTCGTAAGCACGCTGGTCTGAAGGGTTCTGTACCGGCTGCGGCAGGCCACCCACACCCGGACGAATGTCGCTCATCGTGACGTCGTAAGACTTGAACGTGGCGGGCGGCGTCGTGAACTGCCGCTGCTCGCGCTTACATGAACCCACAAAGAGGCACAACAAAGCGCAAAAGAAGATACGCTTAAACACCACTGCCTCCTTCCACTCTTGGAACCTGGTAATCCTGCAGGATCCGATCAATCTCTGCGCGCCGCTTCTCCAGAACCTGCTCAACCTGATCCCTCAACTCCTGATCGCCACGCCGCACGCCCATCGAGATGTCGAAAACAAATGGCAGGAACGGTTGATCGATCTGCGGAGAGACTGGCACGACTTCCAACGGCACCCGCGATTGCTTCGCAAAGTAACCGGCCAGCGGTCCCCACACAACCGCGAGATCGATATCGCCTTTCGCAACTGCATCGACGATGCGTGCCGGTGGATCAGGTTGGCTGTAATCACCGTAGAGCGTGTAGCCTTTGACGTTTGTGATGATGTTGCGGCGTGCGAGCGCGTGTGCAGGCGGCGTATTGCTCTGGTCGTCGCCGATGATCTGCACGCCGATGCGCAGTTTCTTCAGTGCCGGATCGTCGAATGACTTCACGTCGATGTGACGATCTTTGCGAGAAAGAAAGACGTACGTGGAGCGGTAGTACGGTTTCGTGGTGAGTGCCATTTCAAAGCCGGACGGTACGCCGATTACGACGTCGCAGGCACCGGCTTTGAGAGTATTGCGGAAGAACCCGCGACGCTGTGCCCACCAGGTATATTCGACGCGCTCACCCATGTCCTGGGCCAGAAGCTCGGCTATCTTATTTTCGAAGCCTTCACCGCGTTGATTCGAGAATGGAAGATTGTTTGGATCGGCGCAGACGCGCAGCACACCCGCAGGACGCGTGATCGTTTGGGCCGTCGCGCTGGTAATCGCGGCGGGTTTATGAGTCGAACACGCGGAAAAAAGAATCACGCACGCAAAGGCGCAAAGGCGCAAAGCGTTTTGCGCTTTGTGTGCCTCTTTGCGGCTAAGGAAGGGCGAACACATAAAGCATGCCTCCCCTCGTCGTGTAATTCGGCAAATCACCCATTGCGCCCACAAACCCCAACGCCGCCGTCTGATCACGCGGATCGAGGCCGCCCGCTACAATCGCGCCGGACCAACCGCCAACACCCGAAAGGATCGCCACGTACTGCTTTCCATCTGGTCCGCGATAGGAGATCGGTTGTCCAATGATTCCGGAGCCACACTTGAACTGCCACAACAACGCTCCACTCTTCGCATCAACCGCTTTGAACCACCCATCCATCGTTCCGTAAAAGACGACATCACCAGCAGTCACCAGCGCCCCACTCCACACCGGAAAGTTTTCGTTGATTGCCCACACCTTTTCATTCTTCACCGGATCCCAAGCGAGAAACTCACCGCGATTGCCTCCTGGTCCAGCGTACAAGCGCACGTTCGCGCCGACGTAAGGGGTGCCTGCGATGTAGTTCGCCTCCAGCCCTTCGAAATCCATACAAAGATTTTGGTGTGGAACGTAAAGAAGACCCGTGTTCGGCGAGAACGCAGATGGCTGCCAATCCTTCGCACCGGGGGCAGAAGGACAGATCTCGCGTACGACTTTGCCAACTTCAGGTTTCTTCTCCGGATTTTCGATTATCCGGCCGCTGCTGAGATCGACGCCTTTAGATGATGTGATGTACGCGTACGGATTTGCCGAAAGCACCTGGCCATTGGTGCGATCAATCACGTACATGTACCCATTGCGCTCCGGCCGCACGAGCACTTTGTGCGTCTGACCGTTTACGGGCACGTCCATCAGGATCTGTTCGTTGATGCCGTCGTAGTCGTGCAGATCGTGCGGACTGAGTTGATAGAACCAACGTGCGTCGCCTGTATCCACATCGCGTGCAAAGATGCCGCAGGTCCACTTGTTATCACCCGGACGCTGGTCCGGGTTCCACGGGCCGGGATTAGCAGTGCCGTAAAAGATCAGGTTCTGTTCCGGGTCGTATGAGATCCAACCCCACATGGTGCCGCCGCCAATTTTCCACGCGTCGCTGGGCCAACTCGTCACACCAAGGTCTTTTCCCTGATCCATCTGATAGTACGGATGAAAGTTTGCACCGATAAGAACGTCGGCGTCCGGACCCGTGTGATAGGCGCGCCAGGCAATCTTTCCATCAGCTGCGTTCAGCGCTGTTAACCAGCCACGCACGCCAAACTCGCCGCCGCTGTTGCCGACCAGCACCTTACCTTTAACGACCAAGGGCGCCATCGTCATCGATTCACCGAGGTTGATGTCGCCGACTTTCGTTTTCCAGATTACATTTCCCGTGTTGGCGTCGAGTGCGATGGTGTTGTTGTCGAGCGTGTTGAAAAAGATCTTGCCGTCGGAGTAGACCACGCCACGATTGACGACATCACAACACGCAACGCCCTGCGCTGACGACGACGGGTTGGATTCATATTTCCATTTGACTGGACCAGCGGGATTTGTCAGATCGATCGCATACACGATGTTCGGATAAGGTGTAATCACGTACATCGTGTTGTTGGCGACTATGGGCGCTGCTTCGTGACCGCGCACGACGCCCGTCGAGAAGGACCAGGCAAGTTTCAAATTTGCGATATTGCCTGTGTTTATGTCCTGAAGACCGCTGAAACGCGTGCTGGCGTAATTCTTGGCGGGCATCGTCCACTGCCCGTCTTCCTGTTCGGCAGACACGCTTGCACCTGTGGGCGCGGTAAGTACTCGATTCTGGCCCATCGGCTGTGGCTGTGGGTTACGCGAAGTGCAGGACGACAGAAGGACCAAGGCGCAGACGAGCAGCGTCGAGCTAATGAAAACGAACACTATATTTGGTTTCATTTCCCTGCCCTTGTTCGAATGTCTTGTGGGTGGCAAACAGCGACATACAAACAGCGTGCAATTCATGTAAGGATGGTCCTATCGCGTTTGCGCGAGTATTATCGTCGCTAAACGCGGGTTCACGTCGGACGCTCAAGTGAGAAACAGAACAGCGCAAAGGTTTTGGTGTACCAGAAGACGACAAAGCTGGGCCTTCGCGTCGTGCTGTATCTTCGTCGTCGTTCTCTACGCTGCTGCGCAACAACCTGCCAAGATCTCTGGCAGCGTCTCTGATTCCAATGGCGCGGCGATCGCGCGTGCATCTGTGGAGTTTGAATCGAATGGGACCACGGTTCACACCGTTACGGACCAGGCAGGAAATTTTACAGTGTTGAGTACGCACCCGTACGGAACGCTTTCGATCAGCTCGCCGGGCTTCAGCACAGTCAAACTCGAAATCTCAACAACGAGCGAGCCGCTTCGCATCCGCCTCGATCCAGCAGGTGTGCTTGAAAGAATTCTCATCACAGCCGGCGACGAACGGATTCCATCAACACCCACCAGCCAGTTTGCGATTGGTCAAAAGGAGATCAGTCTGAGCGGAGCACTGACGATTGACGACGTGCTCAGGCAGGTGCCGGGGTTTTCACTCTTCCGACGGTCAGGAAGCTTGTCTGCGAATCCGACTTCGCAGGGCGTTTCGCTGCGGGGTGCCGGCGCGAATGGCGCAAGTCGCGCACTCGTGCTGCTGGACGGCGTGCCTTTGAACAGTCCTTTTGGCGGCTGGGTCTACTGGAACCGCTTGCCGCGAGTAAGTGTCGAGAGTGTCCAGGTTTATAACGGCGCCACCTCGGATCTTTACGGCAGCGGCGCGCTCGGAGGTGTCATTAATATAAGGAGCAGGACAACACCGGCGACGTTTCTCGATTTCGAGGTCTCGGCCGGAAACGAAACAACTGGCGCGACGTCTTTTAGCGCTGGCAAAACCTTCGATCGCTGGGGAATTTTATTTTCAGGCCAAGCACTGCATACGGATGGCTATGTGCTTGTACCGGAGAACCAGCGCGGCCGCGTTGATACTCGGGCGGGCACTGGAGACCTTACTGGCGCTCTTATTCTTTCACGAACACTCGGCTCGCAAGGGCATGCGTTTGTGCGTTTGAGCTCTTTTGGTGAAAGCCGTCGAAATGGAACGCCTGTTCAAGTCAACGACACGCGAATCTCAGCGCTCGACATTGGTATGGACTGGTCTGATGACGTTTCGCTGCGTCTCTACGGATCGAGTGAGACTTTCAATCAGAACTTTTCGGCTGTCGCAGCGAATCGGAATTCGGAGTCGCTGACTAACCGGCAGCGTAATCCGTCACAACAGATCGGTTTCGCTTTCCAGTGGCGCAGAGGTCTGGGCGCTCATCAGTCGATTTCCACAGGTGTCGAAGGACGTGACGTGCGCGGTCATAGTGCCGAAACGACATTCAACAATTCACGCATCACTGCTCTCGTAGATGCCGGAGGCCGGCAAAGATCGTTTGGCTTCTTTGCAAGCGATTCCGTACGACTCAGAAATTGGTTTTTTAGTTTTGGAGCTCGCGTCGATCGCTGGGTAAATAGTCGCGGGTTCTCTGATCGAATTCCCATCAGCGGTGTGCCGTCGCTGAACGATTTTCGCGACAGGTCAGAGAACGCTTTTAGTCCGCGGGTTACGCTGATAAAACGGATCGGCAATGGATTTTCGCTGAGTGCTTCAGCGTATCGAGCGTTTCGCGCGCCAACGCTCAACGAGCTCTATCGGAATTTCCGGGTGGGGAATGTGATAACAAATGCGAATGCTTTTCTGGGTGCGGAACGGCTGACAGGCGGTGATGTGGGGCTCGGCGTGCAGAAGTTTGGTGAGCGATTGTTTGTGAGGAGTAACTTCTTCTGGAGCGAAATCGACGATTCCATCGCGAACGTTACACTCTCGACAACCCCGGCGCTCATCACGCGACAGCGAAAGAACCTCGGCGCGATTCGCGCACGCGGAATTGAAGTTTCAGCAATTACAAAACCTGCGCGACAGTGGGAGATCTCGGGTGAGTATTTGTTGACGGACACTACAGTGCTTCGTTTTCCGGCGAACCGCAGTTTGGAAGGGCTGCTGGTGCCGCAGGTGCCGCGGCATCAACTCAATTTCCAGGTGACTTACGCGAAGGCGAAGTGGTTGGTGGGAACGCAAGGACGATTTGTCAGCAGGCAATTTGATGATGATCAGAACACGCTGCCGCTCGAGAAGTTCTTTACGATCGACATGGAAGCATCGCGAGCCGTGTCGGAGAAGGTCCGATTGTTCGTGGCGTTTCAGAATGTGACGGGCAGCCGTTATGAAATCAGTAGCACGCCTGTCTTCACAGTCGGACCGCCGGTCTTAATTCGGTCAGGCGCGCGTGTGTCTTTGCGGTAGCTAGAGACAGGATTTACAAGATTCGCAAATGCCAGCGCCAAAGGCGCGGAATATGAAAGCATCAGGGACAAGCGCCGAACAACGTGAGGCGCGTCGCCCCTGGTAAGAGCGCAATGACATGAAGCTCTGAAAGAGCGGAATAATTGCGGTTGATATTTCGCACCTTCAGTGCTCTCTTCAAATCATTTCTTGCTAACCAGGGGCGACGCGTTCCGCTGCGCTTCACGCTTGCCCCTGGCTTTCATATTCCGCGCCTTTGGCGCTGGCATTGCGACTTTGCGCCAGGCTTAAATCCTGTCTGAAACTTACTCTTTAACTCCCGAACCGGGCTCCGCCTTCTTCCGATGCTGCTCAGCCAGCACACCCGACGGCGTCACCGATGCCACCGTGGACATCACCTTGTTCTTGAATCCACTAACAACATCTCCTTCACCCTTCATCATCGCCTCAAACCCAACTTTCGCAACATCCACCGGATCATCCTTCTTCGACTGCCCAATCTCCGTATCTTCC
>DASUYO010000172.1:0-12074 GCA_036377375.1 Pyrinomonadaceae bacterium | reverse complement strand
GCTGGCCCACGAGGCAGGGGCAATCGAGTGCGCTGCGCAGCGACTCCAACCCGCGCAACTCGAACGCGCCCTCAATCTCCTTGCCGGTTGTGAAAGCAAAGTGATTCTTACCGGAATCGGCAAGTCGGGATTTATCGCTCGTAAGATTGCAGCAACGCTAACCAGCACCGGCACACGCGCCGTATTTCTCCACCCGTCCGATGCATTGCATGGCGACATCGGGATCGTGCACACGTCTGACGTCGTGGTGATTTTGAGCAATAGCGGTGAAACGGATGAAATCCTCGGAATGCTGCCTTACCTGAAGCACCGGAATGTGCCGCTTATCGCCATCGTGGGAAACGTCAATTCAACCGTCGCGCGCAATGCGGATGTTGTCCTCGACGCCTCGGTAGACAAAGAAACCTGTCCTTTTAATTTAGCGCCGACGGCCAGCACGACCGTCACACTTGCAATCGGCGACGCGCTCGCTCTGACCGTAATGCAGATGAAACGACTCACGCCCGAGGACTTTGCACTCAATCATCCGGCTGGCCGCCTCGGCAAACGGTTGACGCTGAAAGTCTCAGATCTCATGCGCCATGGCGACGATAATCCGACGGTCTTTCCGTCAACTTCGTGGATCGAAGTCGTGTCTGCAATCACGCGCGGCGGACTCGGCGCCGTCAACGTCGTCACTGAGGCGGGTATTCTCGCGGGCATTGTTACTGACGGCGATTTGAGGCGTGCGGTTCAGAACACCAATCCCACAGAGTTTGGAAAGCTGAACGCAGAGCATCTCATGACTCGCAATCCAATCACGATCACGCCGGATGAGCTCGCTTACACTGCACTTCAGTTAATGGAAAATCGTCCCTCACAGATCTCGGTGCTGCCGGTAGTTGACGCTGATCGCCATTCAGTCGGTCTTCTGCGACTGCACGACCTCGTACGCAGTGGACTTTAATCGCAGCGCCAAAGGCGCGGGATATGAAAGCCAGGGGCAAGCGCGTAGCGCGTCGCCCCTGGATACAAATGAGAAGTGCGATCAAGCCCTGAAAGGGCGTAATGACTATGTATTTATTTCGGCCCTTTAGGCCTGGTTCTCGCGCTGTCTGTAACCAGGGGCGACGCGCTCCGCGTCGCTTCGCGCTTGCCCCTGGCTTTCATATTCCGCGCCGTTGGCGCTCGGTTGTTGCTCACCGTTTGCAGATCAGGTGACTCTGTTCGCGGTAATGAGCACGCAGCTCCAGCACCTTGAAGTGGTTGCCCCACGTGCGGAATAACTCGTCGCGACTCAAGTATGTGAGCATGAGCACGCCCTCTTCGTGAGCCCAGTCACGACAGCCCGGCGCCTGAAAGCGACTGTGAAACTCGCGATACGTCATGCCACGGAGATAGTGGTTGGGATCGAACACACTGAAGATCAGGAAACCGCCCGGACGTATGATGCGACGCAACTCAGCAGCCCATTGGTCCATCAGCGAGCAAGGGACGTGAGTGAACACCGAGTTAGCATAAACGAGATCAAATAGATCATCCGCGTAAGGCAACGGCGGCTCCATGCCGGTCAGCTCGAGCTGCACTCGATGTCCCAGCTTCGACCTGGTCCATGCAAAGACCTCGGGAGTGACGTCACAACCATAGAGGTTGGCCTTGAAAGGAAAGTAATGAACGATTAGACGGCCGAGCCCGACACCCATCTCCAGAATATTGTCCATCCTGTCGACCTGGCCGCCATAATCGGAAAGCTCCGTATGGTAGGTCCAAACGGCACGGTAGCCCGACGCAAAGAAACCATCCGGATCAGCTTTGTTGAGCCCCTGTATCTTGGCGGCCGCATCGAGCGGCGGAACAAGTGAATCATCGCTTTGCGATTCGTGAAGACTCAAGCCATAGTTACGTTGATAAAACTCTTCGAGGATCCTTCGCCAGTAGACGCGCTCTTCAGGCCAGCCGTCGTCAAACGACGCCGGTTGCACTGCGCGAACTACGTCGATTCCAAACAGATCGCGAAGTCCTTTATGAACCGTGTCCTTTAAGACGCGTGACATTTATGAATCCTCTCCGCCACTAAATATCAGGTGCGTTTTGTGCTTCTTTGTGGCATTTTATTCGTCAGCATAATACGGTGAAAGACGAAACTCGCGTAAAGGTATTTATCGGCTCGGGCGAAGCCAGCCTCATCGAGCGCAAGGTTGCGATCTACTCCCTTCGCAAGCATACAAAACGGGAACTCGACGTCTACGTCTGCAACGGCACGCACAACGCGATCGAGTTGAACGACGAGGAACCGGTTCTCGCACCGATGTCGTTGAGGGTCAAGTATCGAAACGTAACGGAGTTTAGTCTTTATCGCTTCCTGATTCCGCAGTTGTGCGAGTACACGGGCAAAGCAATCTATATCGATTCCGACACCATCTGTCTCTCCGACATCGCACAACTCTTCGACACTCCACTCGACGGCGCCGATTTTCTCGCTAAGCCTGATGCTTACGAAGGGGAGCAGCTTTGGGGACTCAGCGTGATGCTGATCGATTGTGAGCGATGCCGGTTTGATCTCGAGCAGATAATCGATGAGATCGACTCGGGCCTATATTCGATGACTGACTTCTCCGTCATGGCCCCGAGATTCCTTGCGCACCATCCGTACAAAGTAGGACGGCTCGATCCGCACTGGAACGTCTTTGATCAACGGGACGATCAGACGAAGCTGATTCACTACACGAATCTCTTGACGCAACCGTGGAAATACCCGAATCACCCGTACGGACAGCTATGGTTCGACTACTTTGAGCAGGCCCGCGCCGCCGGATACATCACCGATCGTGATCTGGAACTGAGCATGATCAGATCTTACGTTCGATGCGATCTGTTGGATGGCAACTTCTCCCGCCCGACGGCTTCACCCAGCTTGACCAGACAACTCGCCGCACCCGTCAAACGCGCGTTGCGAGGCATGTCCACAAGGATCAGATCGTAATCGAATGACAGATCGCAAGAAGCTCAAGCGAGTGGTCACCTGCCAGGGAGGTATTCAATTGATCGCAGCCGTGGCCGCACTTCGTTCCCGCGAAGAGGAGCAGCGGAACTCGGGCGCCGAATACGAGTATGAAGACTATCTTGTGATCTATGAGCTCTTCGCGCCGCATTCACAGCTGCCTCAGTTTGCCAGCGCGGTCAGGAAAATGGCGGAAGGACTGCAAACGTGGAAGTCGATTGTTTACTTCAGCCACGCTCAGATGTTGGAATTCGACGCGCAGCTCACCTTCCAAACAAAACCGCAAGTTCTTCAACGTGTTCGTGAATTGGTGGGCGTTACCGAACCCGACGAGGTTTATCTGTGTCGCAATTGGCAATTTGGGAATCGGCTGATACTGAACGTCTATCGCGACGCGTGGAAAGTGTGTTACGGCGACAGCATCGGCATCTATTTCTCGGAGGCGTACTTTTCTCCCGAGAAGAAAAACGGCAGGCCGCCGCTCAAAGCTGTCGTCAGACAACAACTAAGGCAACTTAAACATTCATTACGAGGCAAACTCACTGGGCACGAGACGCCGTTGAGAGACGTGGTGCTCGACGAGATCGAATTTGACGTCGGGTATTTCCTGCTGCCGGAAATTTTGGGTGAGACACCGCCGATGCAAACGAGGCTTGTCAACAAGGCGAAGACGGAAGAGATCTTTCGCAAGCTCGCGCGAGTTTTGGATCCGGACCAGGTCGCCGCGCAATACGGATATCTTGCAAGTCGTCTGGCAGTTATCCTGATGACGTCAAATTTTTCAGAGGCGTCGCGCATGTCCAGCGAAAAGGAGCTCGTCGCTTACACAGAGTTTCTGGAAAAATTGCAGCTACCACGTGAATCAACTCTCATCGTCAAGCCTCATCCGAGAGACACGGAAGCAAAGATTCAGGAGTTGGGACGCAGACTCAGCGACATGTTTGCTGACGTGGTGTTGCTGACTGATCCGTACTTGTTCTTTACTCCATTCGAGGTATTTTTGATCCAGGCTTTTCTGAGCGAGAACGAAAGAACGCCACGCAATCTCAAAATCATCACGTTCAGCACTGCCTGTCTATCGTTGCCGATACTCTTCAATGTGCGACCAATAATCGGGTTTGGCAGTGAAATTGTGAAAGCGTCGTTCTTCGAAGACTACGTGACCGGACGGATCAGACACGAGCACGACTTGCAGTCAGCCGTTCAAACCCTGGCGCTCCGTGTTGGTGACGCTTGAGAAGGAGTTGACATAGTTCAGAGTTCAGCCTTTAGGCTGCCTGTTCGCAATCACGACTGCAAGCTAAAGCTTGAACTCTGAACTATTCTCAGCGCCGGGTGAGAGGAAGTTGGTATGTACTTGTTTCATTAATGCCACAACGCTATAACGCCATGGAGATGGAAACAGATTCCGCTACCCAAAGTGCACCGAGGAGGGCCCTCAAACGGTTGCTTCCACCGTTACTAATCGATCTCTATCGCGATGTGCGCTACGGTAGGTCACATCCTCAGCCAGCAATCCCGGAAAACGGAATCAAGCCCGAAGTCAAAGACGTGCAATTCGCCCTGCCGGAGCGCGCGCTGAGTGAATTGTTTCCTGGCATTGAATCACTACTCGTGACAACGCCCGTTTCCGAGCTCTATCGACCGCGCGACATGGTCGTTCCATTACCGGAACTGCTGACGCTTGCAGGCATTTGTCGCCGTATCAAACCACGCCGGATATTTGAAATCGGCACGTACACAGGATCTTCCACTCTGGTAATGGCTGCGAATACGTCCGACGAAACGGAGATCCTGACTCTCGATCTGAAACCAACTGAAAAAATCGGCTCAGCGTTTCGCGACACTGCATACAGCTCGAAGATCCGGCAGCTTTACGGCAACTCTCTAACCTTCGATTATCAACCTTACGAGCGTTCAGTCGATCTCGTTCTTGTTGACGCCAATCATTCTTATGAAAGTGTCAAATCAGATACTGAAAATGCTTTTGCATTGCTACGATCCGGTGGCGTCATAGTCTGGGACGATTACCGGTGGCTCGAAATACATTCAGAATGCGCAGGCGTAACGCTGTTTTTGAATGAGCTACAGGCAACGCGCTCTCTTTTCAACATCGCGGGAACGCGTTTCGCCATCTATCTCGACAACTAGCATGGGTCTTAAGATTTGTGTTGTAACCAACTACTATCCACCTTTTTTCATAGGCGGTTACGAGCTGGGTTGCCGGGACATAGTTGAAGCACTGAAGGCGCGCGGGCATCAGGTCAGAGTCCTGACAAGCACTTATCGGGTGGACCATCCACAGATCGATGGCGAAGTCTATCGCATGCTGAGACTCAGTCAGTGGTGGACACCAAACCGTCTTGGCGATCTCGCCGGAATCTTAAAAAAAGAAAAAACGAATCAAAAAGCTTTTCGGCAGCTCTGTCGTGAGTTCGAGCCGGATATCGTTTACGTCTGGAATCCTGTAGGCATTTCCTTGTCGATCGTTTCTGTGGCCCAACAACTCGGTTTACCGCTCTGCTATTTTGTATCGGATCACTGGGTGGAAGAGTGGAATACAGATCCGGGGTATCGCATGTGGGAAAAGCAGGCAGCGGGTCTTCGTCGCCCGTTTCTCTGGAAGGGCATCCTGCTGCTGCTGAACAGTCTGAACCTGGCCCATCGTCCCGCGCCGCCCGAGTTGCGCAACGTTCAATTTGCCAGTGAGTGTCTCAAGCGCGACGCACTGGAGAAGGGTCAAATGGTTTCGAAAGCTGAAGTAATTCACTGGGGCGTGGATGTCGAACGCTTTCGAATTACAGAGAAGTCGAGCCAGTCGAAACGTCTTCTCTTTGCGGGTCAACTATCGCCACACAAGGGAGTGCACACCGCGATTGAAGCTTTGAACTTATTGGTCCAAAAGGGTCATGAAACTGCCACGCTGACGATTGTCGGCGACAGTATCTTAACGGATTTCAAAGCGAAGTTGCGGCAGATGGTCCAATCTTTCAAACTGGAGAAAAATGTTCGATTCATCGGTCAGGTACCGCGCGAAGAAATAACCAGCATTTACCAGGAACACGACGTCCTGATTTTCCCTTCTGTTTGGGAAGAGCCGTTTAGCATCACGGTTCTCGAGGCGATGGCTTCGGGTCTCGCCGTGGTGGGCACCGCTACCGGCGGGAGTGGTGAGATTCTCGAAGATGGTGTTAATGCTTTGATCTTCGAGAAGGAGAATGCTGAAGAGTGTGCGGCATGTATTTCGAGGCTGTTTACCGACGAACAACTCTTTGAGAGATTGCGACGGCTAGGGAGGTCGACCGTCGAGCAGAAATACCGGCTCGAGCAGATGGTCGATACAATCGAACATTCTTTGAATCACTTCAATTGTAGGGATGGGCGGCCACAGAGGGCCGCCCCTACAGTTGTAGTCAATCACGCAACATCGTCGAACCGGCCCGATGAGCAACAACTGTAGGGGCGGCCCTCCGTGGCCGCCCGTCCTTACAGGAATCTCGAGTTGAAGATCAGTATTTACAATGAACCGCACGGGGGCGGAATTGGCGGGGCGCAATTCGTCGCTGCATTGCTCTCCGAAGCCCTGGCCAAAGATCATCAGGTGGACTTGTTTCACCGCATTCCGTCGCTCACAGTCGAAGAGCTCGCCGCGAATTCCGGCACCAACCTCGACAACGTGCAGCTTCATTATGTCGATTCGACGAACAGTGCTCCGCATCTTTCGCGCCGCAATCCATTAAAGCATTACCGCGACTCGCGAAAAATTCTCGCACACCTCAGCGAGGGATACGACGTATTCGTCGCCATCATGCACGGCGTGCCGCCCTTTTCCCACGCCAGGAAAGGCGCTCTCATCGTGTTGTTTCCGACTCCTACTGCCCCATACGTAAAACCCGAAGGCGGTGTGGATGTAGAGCTCGCTCGCAAACATCCTGGGCGATATCTGTATCAGAGCTGGGAGTGGAAGAAACGAATGGAGAGCTACGAGCTCAAGACAGCTATTTCCGATTTCTCCCGCAAGTGGGCGCAGAAGCACTGGGGCATCGACTGTGAAGTTGTCTATCCGCCGGTCAACACGTCATTCCGTCGTGTCGATAAAGAAAAGATCATTCTCAGCGTCGGGAGGTTTGCACTCGACACTGAAGGCCATACGAAGAAACAGGAGCAGATGCTTGAGGCTTATAATCTAATGAACGGTGAGCGGCCGATCGACTGGCAATACTTCACCGTCGGAGGCCTTGGTCCAACACCGGAGCACGAACGTTATCTTGAAAAGTTGACGGCGATAGCAGCGGCCAGCGGGGCACACGTGGTCGCCAATCTTGCTCGCACCGAGCTGACTAACCTTTATGAGCGCGCAAGTATTTTCTGGCATGCATCCGGATACGGCGAGGATCAGAACACGCGTCCGATATACGTCGAACACTTCGGCATCAGCACCGTTGAAGCAATGGCTGCCGGGTGTGTGCCGGTGGTCATAAACAAGGGCGGTCAGGCAGAGATCGTAGAACACGGCGTCAACGGCTTTCTGTGGGAAACTCTGAACGAGCTCAGAGACTACACAACACGCCTGATCGGTGACGATGACCTGCGTGCAAAGATGTCAGATGCAGCACGCAAGCGCGCACAACTGTTCAGCCGCGAAATGTTCGTGGAGAAATTTGTTGGACGACTGCTGAAGGATTAACAAGTGCAGCCTCTGGTTAGCGTGATCATGCCTGCATACAACACCGAGAAGTATATCGGTGATTCGATCCAGTCAGTCATTGATCAGACTTACAAAAACTGGGAGCTGCTTGTAATCGACGATGGTTCGACAGATAAGACCGCCGAGATCATACGCGGCTTCGCGGCGCAGGATAGTCGCGTCAAGTATCTTTTTCAACAGAATAGTGGCCAGGGCAAAGCGAGAAACACAGCGATCCCGAAATCGAGTGGAAATGTAATAGCATTTCTGGATTCCGATGACCTTTGGCTCCCCGAGAAACTCGAGCTTCAGATGCAGGTGATGAGCAGTGTGAATGCCGACGTCGTTTATAGTAACGGCTTTATCATCTATGAGCCGGGAGCGCCACCGGGAGCGACTGATTTTCCGATCGTGCCGGGCACAATCGAAGGTCGTCGAATGTTGGATCTTCTGTTGCTTCTGAACTTCATTCCAGTTCAATCCGTCGTGCTGCGAAAGGAAATACTTCCAAACGCATCTCCGTTCGACGAATCTTTGCTTTGCGAAGATTATGAACTCTGGCTTCGGCTTGCGAAACGCGGAGCCGTGTTTCATGGAATGACTGAAAAACTGATTAAATATCGTCGCCATCCGACCGCAACGACTCACAAGAACAGCAATATGCTGAAGCCGATGCTGAGAGTCGTGCAGCGGCACATCGACGCCGGGAAGCTTGACGAGAAGAAAAAGAGAACGAGGCTGCGCGGTCTTTATCGCGACGTAATCGCAGCGCTGATCGAAGAAGGTGAAGTGGCTGAGGCCCAGCAGTTTCTGACTGAGTTTTCCGCGTGGGATAAGTCAGGCATAGTTACCTCTCTGCAAAAGCTGTTGATGAAAATCTCACCTCGCAGCTTCAATACGATCAGCAGAGAGTTTTTATACCGAGCGGAGTGGCATCTCACAAAATTGACGGGGAAAGCGACAAACAGTTGAACGTATTTTATTCGAAAAGTCGAATTGGTTTTTGCTCAGCCTGCGCAGCAGGCGAAAGCATAAAGCCTGGGGCGCAAGCCCCAGGTTGTGAATTGCATTTAAGCATAGAGCCCGCGATAGCGGGCGAAAGCTCGCACCTTAAGACTGTCGCCCGTTTCACGGGCTACAAAACATTTATTCCGAGATCCTGGGGCTTGCGCCCCAGGCTTTATGCTTACGCCTGCTTCGCAGGCTAAAACGCTAATTGAACGTATGGTCATAACTGAAACGAAACTCAAAGGTGCGTTTGTAGTCGAGTTGGAACAGTTCGAAGATGTTCGAGGGTTCTTTGCGCGCGCGTGGTCCGATCGGGAGTTTGAAGCTGCCGGACTGGACGCGCGCTGGGTCGAATCCAACATCTCCGTTAATAAAAAGAGCGGGATATTGCGCGGCATGCACTATCAATTGCCGCCCTACGAACAGGTGAAGCTGGTGCGTTGCACGCGTGGAAGCATTTACGACGTCATCATTGATTTGAGGGCCGGCTCACCGACATTCAAGCAGTGGTTTGCTGTAGAGCTTTCTGCCGATAATCATCGCATGTTGTATGTGCCGGGAGAGTTTGCTCACGGTTATTTATCGCTGGAAGATAATACTGAAGTTCTTTACCAGACGTCGGCTTACTACGCGCCGGAGCACGGTCGTGGCATACGTTGGAACGATCCCGCATTTAACATCTCATGGCCCATCGACAACCCCTTCATGATCGACAGAGACCGCGACTATCCGGATTTCGAAACGTAACTCTCTTAGCGTGTGCTTGGACGCGACGGGCGGCCACGGAGGGCCGCCCCTACAGTTGCTCTTGCAACGTCACTTTACTGGTACGAACCCTGTGCAAACAACTGTAGGGGCGGCCCTCCGTGGCCGCCCGTCGCACCGGAAGCAGGCGCGTTTTGTGCCTCTTTGCGGCTTGTGATAGGGTGACGCTTCTATGACCAAACGTGCTCTTATCACCGGGATCACCGGCCAGGATGGAAGCTATCTCGCCGAGCTTTTGTTATCCGAGGGCTACGAGGTTCATGGTCTGGTCCGGCGCGTTGCGCTGGAGGATCCACAGCGACGCTTCACGCGCATCGCGCATCTGCTGGATAAAGTGGTCCTGCATCCGGCCAGCCTCGAGAGTTATCCCTCGATCTTCCACGTCGTAAGTAAACATGAGTTCACCGAGTGTTATCACCTCGCAGCGCAGAGTTTCGTGGCTGAGAGTTTTGCCGACGGCTTCTCGACGATGAATACAAACATCAACGGCACTCACTACATGCTGGCTGCGCTCCGTGAATTGCAGCCCAAGTGCCGCTTCTATTTTGCAGGCTCGAGCGAGATGTTTGGTAAAGTTCGGGAAACGCCGCAAAACGAAAAGACCCCTTTTCATCCACGCTCGCCGTACGGCATCAGTAAGGTCGCTGGATTCGATCTCACCAGAAATTATCGCGAAGCCTACGATATGTTTTGTTTGAGCGGCATTCTTTTCAATCACGAAGGACCGCGACGCGGTTATGAGTTTGTCACACGAAAGATCACTTCGACGGTAGCGCAGATAAAACTCGGCCTAACCAACGAGCTGCGACTGGGAAATCTCGACGCGAAACGTGACTGGGGACACGCAAAGGATTATGTTCGCGCCATGCACCTGATGCTCCAGCGCGACACACCGGATGATTACGTCGTCGCGACAGGCGAGACGCACACAGTGCGAGAATTCTGTGAGCTCGCGTTTGGCGAAGTGGGGCTTGATTACCGCGAGTACGTGCACACGGATGAGCGATTCCTGCGGCCGGCTGAAGTCGATCTGCTAGTTGGCAACGCTACCAAAGCACGGCAGGAGCTGAATTGGAAATCGAATTACACGTTTCCGGAGCTAGTTCGCGAAATGGTTCACACGGATTTACGCGGATTGCAGACGGATCGCCGACAATAGATCCGTAGCTGATATGCAATTTCCACTGGTATCGATCATTATCCCGACCTTCAATCGTCTTAAATGGATCTCGGTGTGTCTCGACTCGATCAAGTCACAAACTTATCCACACATCGAGACGCTCGTGATCGACGACGGTTCGACTGACGGCACGGTGGCGTGGCTTAAGTCGCAACCGGATTACTCGTTCGTCCGCGTGCATGAACAACCAAAGAACGGCGGTGCGTCAGTCGCACGCAACGACGGCATACGTCTCGCGCAGGGAGAGTTGATTGCATTCATCGATAGCGACGACGCGCTCTTGCCCAATCACATTGAGAAGGCAGTGAATGTCTTTCGTGAGCATCCAAACACGGGTTTGTTTTGCTGCGATTCGACAATTATCGATTCTGAAGGCGAAGTTCTCTTTGGCGGACGCACCTGGCATCAGCTCCAAAGCGAGCAGCGCAATCATGCTGTGCAAAGTGGCTTCCGGACCTTAACTAACATTTTCGAGTTCTCGCATATTTTTCCGGGATTTACGTTGCCCAAAGCGGTATTCGAAAACGTTGGCGATTTCGATCAGTCGATCTTCCCAATGGACGACTACGATTTATCGCTGCGTGTCGCGGGCACCGGTTATGGCGTGTATTACTGCGATGAGCCACTGGCTCTGCGACGCGAACACACCAGCCAGTGTTCGGGCGTGGCCAACTCAGTCGATACCTGTCGAAAACAGATGCGCGCGCTGCATGCCGCTTTGCAACGCAATCCGGAGCTGTGGAACGACTCATCGATCGTTAAGCGACGATTGGCTTCAGCGAAAATGGAACTCGCGCTCAGTCGCATGCGTGGCGGTGAACCGGCTGGTGGGTTTGGCACACTACTACAGGCCGTCGCAACTGACCCTGCACAGCTTTTCCGCGTAGCACATCTCGGACGCCGTCGCTTACGCCGCATGGTCGCATCCGCCTAGCATGCGTATCTGTTTCCTCGCCGACGGACGTTACATCCACTCCCATCGTTGGTTGCGATACTTCAGCAATCACGGTCATCAGATGTCGCTGTTTTCCTTTGCGCCGCTGACACCGCAGGACGTCGAAGCGGTAGAGAAGGCGGGCGCGAAATATCTTGGCGAGCTCACGCCGTTTTATCTGAAACGTTTCTGGCGCACTGCCGCACAGATCTCACGTCTGCGCAGCTATCTGCGACGAGAGAAAATCGACGTGCTCCACTCTCACTTCGTCGGAGTAAACGCGTGGTACGGCGCGCTGTCAGGCTTTCATCCGGCAGTGATCACCGTCATGGGCGGCGACATTCTCGGCGAAAACTGGCAACCTGGTCGCGACATTCGCGAGCGCTGGTTAACACCTTTCGCGCTCCGCAATGCTGACTTGATTACCTGCTGGTCCAACAATCTCATTCCTATCGTCCGGCGATTCACTCGGCCGGATGTTCCGATTGAAGTGGTCCATGGCGGAGTGAATCTGGAACGT
>DASUYO010000171.1:0-18307 GCA_036377375.1 Pyrinomonadaceae bacterium | reverse complement strand
CCGCCGCCGGTGCTGGCGGCAAATTGCGTGGAAACACCTACCTCTAACGAAGGATTCAGACTACAGCGTTTGAATCTCGAAGCGGCAATAGCTGCCGGCAGCTCCGCATCGTTCACGTTTAGAGTCTCTGAGGCTGCCGGCTTCTCAACCAATGTGAATTTGACAGCGACCGTACATTCGGCAGGAGGGGGAGTGAGCACGGCGTGGGACGTTAACCCGATCACTCCAGTGCCAAGCGGGTTTGCCGCGCCAACGTTGACTGTAAATACAGTCACACCCGCAGCCGCTGGACGAGCCGCAGGCACGCCCGTGGGAGACTACCAGATTGATGTTGCTGCCAATGCTGCAGGATATAACTCGCAGTATGCCACTGTGACTCTGCATGTTATGGCTCCGACACCCAAACCTACTAACACATCATCGATTACCACTTTTGACGATTCGAAAAGCATTGTTACGAGCAACCTGACGAACTTTCCCGTTGGGCCACCTCTTACCGCTTACGTAATGGTAATTAATGATCGCGTTTTTGGACTTGCGGATGCGCCGATCGAGCGGAAGGACGGCGGCGCCATTAAGACATTTCGCGCATTAGTTCCCACCAGTCTCCTCAATGGACCAACAAGCGTTCAGCTTAAGCCTCTTTTTTGGGATGAGTCTTTTGCCACGGACGCGACAGCGGTTAATAATACAAATTTAGAAAGTGCGACTGATAAAGTAATGGCGTTGAACCTCAATGTGGAGCCTAGCGAATACTTGCTGTTCGGAAATCGTTTGACCGCATCATCAATTGTGATTCCTACTGGTATAACCATACAGGCAGTAACTGGCGCGGATCCAGCGACGCTGGGAATATTCAGGCTTACTAAAGCTCAACGCAATAACCTGAAGCAGATCGTTTTGAAGAAGAGCGGCAATGACCGCTATGTCTTCGTGACGCTGCCAACACCCGAAGGTCCACCGAAAATTACTCTGACGGCAGGTGGCCGAGTGGTGGTCGGGACCGATGAAATCATAGTAACTGGCGACACGTTTGATGATTTGAAATCAGTTACCTTCAATAAGAAACAGCTGGTCAAAGTCCCGAATGGGAAGTCGGTGAAGATAGGTGGACTGGTGAGTGCTGGTGTAACGACGCTCGCTGGCGAACCAGAACTCGTATTTGAGTTTGAGGATGGAAACAAGAATACGTTGAAACTCGATGTCGTCAGCAGCAAGATCGAGACGGTCACACGACCCTCAAATTAAATTGAGCGCCAGCCCTCAGACCGGGGTCGCGGCGGCTTCATGCCAACTGGCAGCGGCTGAAAATCTCAATCAGATACAGCGTTATAACTGATTGAACGCAAAAGGCTCGTTGTCAGTTAGGCGAAACCTCTCGCATACAATTTTTTATTGTTAGTCTATGATTCTTATGAATACGAGTATACTGTCAGTTCAGTGCAGTCATTGAACTCCTAACTTTTTAGGATTCCAACTGGCCAATACGTGGCCAAAAATAACAGCACACGACGCACACGCGATGGTAAGGAATGGGAAAGAACGTAAAAACCCTTCATTTTCTTCGGTGGCTGCAACTTTCGAAAGGGCAAGCACTTAGGTTTTTGCCGGGTGTCTAATTCGCAATGCGGAGGGCAGGTTCTCGACCCCTTCTGCGCCACCATTTAGTTTCAATGACTTACAGCCAGCGTCGTCGCTGGCTGTTTTGGCCAACTGGCAAAACGTGACCAACTTCCGGAATTTAGTCTCACGGCCCAACTGCGACTCGTTTACTAGTCTCAACCGCGCGCACGTAACACATCGTCACTCGCACATCTGAGTGTCCAAGCCACTGCGCGATCGTGATCGCATCACATCCGGTTTCTGCCAGTCTGGTGCCTCAGCGAGCGCTTGTCTTACGTCATCTTTCATCGGGATGTCCCGTGGTCTTCCGTTCTTCGTGTTCCTGGCAGTCACGATGTTACGAAGAAAGTCGACTTGATGACATTTCATTTGCAACTGTTCGCTTATCCGCATTCCGGTTCCGAGTGCGACTGTGACGATTGATTGTAAATGAGCGCGAGGTCCGGTCAACGCCGCCATCAATTTGGGCTCTCATCCGGCATCAAGTAGCGGCAGCGGGAATTTCGAAGAGACATTAATTAAGTGCGCGTCAAGGGACGGACATAGTAAGGGCCGCTTCGCTTTGGAATGAAACTTTATGTCGCGACAACTGAAGTCCAGGCGCGCCACCCATCGTTCTAGCTCTTAGCGCATCAGCATTCTTTTGCACACGAGAAGTCGCACAGAATCCCCAAACCTATGAGGAGCCTGGTAAGGTTCTACTTCGAAATCAAGAGCGAAGCCGCACCCAATCTCAGACTCCGAGGAAAATGGTTGCGTACAACGCTAGATACAGCTATCCTTACGGAATAAAATTCCAAAGCGCTAAAAGTGGGGCTTATACATGAAGTTGAGAGCTGAAGTGCTCCGCCAACTCGAAGATCCTTTACTCGAACCGGATGAGCGTGCGCGGCAACGTATCCAGTTATCGAAGAAGTTTGAAGAGATCGGTGATTACGAAGCTGCGCGACAAGCATTGGGAGATTTGTGGCAGGGCGTCGGGGTGCGTCCCCGCCTTGAAGAACTGACTGACAAGAGTGCACTTGGTGAAGTGGTTTTGCGCGTTGGTGCTCTAACGGGTTGGATTGGAAGCTCAGAACAAATCCAGGATGCGCAGGAAAAAGCAAAGGATTTGCTCTGCGAAAGTATTGGAATCTTCGAACGGCTGGATGACAGTGCTCACGCGGCGGAGGCTCAGACCGAACTCGCTTATTGTTATTGGCGTGAAGGCGCGTTTGATGAAGCACGCGTGATCCTGACGGAAGCTTTGCGCCGGCTCAGTAAGGACGATCTTGAGCGGCGAGCCGTCGCCATTCTGCGTCTCGCCATCGTCGAATCCTCAGCTAAACGCTACAACGATGCTTTGCGTATCCTCATGCAGGCTGCGCCACTCTTCGAGGCCAGCGTCACGCACGCGATCCAAGGCAAGTTCTATAACGAATTGGCCAACGTGCTCAACTACCTCAGTGTTGCCGAACGCCGAAGGGATTACGCAGACCGCGCACTCGTCGAATACGCGGCGGCTGGCTTCCACTTTGAACGAGCCAAGCACACTCGCAATCAGGCGGCGGTCGAGAATAACCTTGGATATTTGTTCGCCACTCTCGGGAACTTTACCGAGGCCCATGCACATCTGGACCGCGCCCGGCGCCTCTTCGTCCGTCTTAAAGATACGGTTCACAGCGCGCAAGTCGATGAGACGCGCGCGCGTGCCTTCATTGCAGCAGGTCGCTATGCGGAAGCTGAAAGGCTCGCGCGAATCGCAGCCGGCATTCTGAATAAAGGTGGTGAACTCGCTTTACTGTCCGAGACACTCATCACCCACGGCGTCGCGCTTGCGCGGCTCGGCAGACATGTTCCCGCACGGGCAGCTTTGATGCGCGCCCAGGAAGTGGCTGAACTAGCGGGTGACCTCGAAGACGCGGGCTTCGCTTCGCTCTCGTTAATCGAGGAACTCGGCGCTGAACTCACTTTTGAGGAACTGCGCCTCGCCTATGAACGCGCAGACGAACTCCTTTCTGAATCGCAGCACCCGGAGATTCTGACGCGCTTGCGCCGGGCAGCGGCAAAAGTTTTTGCAGCCGATTCACCTCGAAACAAGGAAAAGAGCGAGGGGCATCCCGCCAAGTCAGCTGCCGTTGATGAGACCAAGCATTCGGAGAGGCACACATGGGAACACTTCTCACTCAAAGAAGAAGTGCGCCGACTTGAAGAACGATACATACGTTTGGCTTTGGAAGACTCTGAGGGTCGCATTTCACACGCAGCGAAGTTGCTCGGCTTTGAAGATCACGGTTCGTTAAACTCATTGCTAAAGAATAAGTACCAGCACCTTCGCTCTGCACGACTACCGGCCTTTCCGCGGAAGCGCAGCATTATCCGTCGTTAATCTGGGGGTCAAGTGCCAGTCTTCAGCTTCGGAAAAATCTTCCTAAGATGTATAAAATTACTAGGATCAGATATTTAAATCTTGACAACGGAATCGTTTCAGGTAAAATGGCGGCCCCGCCCACGCGGAGCGTAACAGAAGTGTCGCATCGGAATAGGAGTCGGTGAGAACAATGAAACATCAAAGAGGTGCTCTTGGGTCTTTTACCACCGGACTGCTGACACTCGCATCTTTGTGTGGCGCCGTCGCGATACCGGCTATTAGGAGTCACGCGAGCCGAGCAACGCAACCAAACCTGACCAATTCGTCCGTATCAAACCAAGTAGCCCAAAACAATCTGGAGCGGACTCACTCTGCCCAGACTTACCGCAAAGCTCCCATAAGTTTTGAAGCGAATGAGGGGCAGGCGGATCGGTCCGTTAAATTTCTTGCACGTGGAGCTGGCTACCACCTCCACCTTACTTCTACCCAGGCCGTGTTGTCCCTCAACAAAGAGGCAGGAGGAAAGCACAAACAGGCGGAAAAAGATTTTAGTTCGCGTCAAAACTCGCGGCGCTCGTCTGTAGGTGATGTGGTGAGGATGACACTTTTGCAAGCACGTCCGGATGTCGCGGTGAGCGGCGAGGAGGTGCTGCCTGGTAAGGCCAATTACCTGTTGGGAAACGATCCTCAATCGTGGCGCACTAATGTCGCCACGTACGGCAAAGTTAAATACAAGAACGTCTATCAAGGTATTGACCTTGTCTACTACGGCAACC
This sequence comes from Pyrinomonadaceae bacterium, assembly GCA_036377375.1. GTDB lineage: Bacteria > Acidobacteriota > Blastocatellia > Pyrinomonadales > Pyrinomonadaceae > PSRF01. Next base: position 13,558 of record DASUYO010000171.1, on the reverse strand, counting down.
AGCGTAGTCTCGAATACGACTTCCATCTAGCTCCAGGTGCAAACCCCGAAGAGATTCGACTCGGGATCGAAGGCGTCAAACGAACAGAGATAGACTCGGTAACGGGCGATCTGATCATGCGCTTTTCGAGTGGCGAGGTCATCAGACAACACAAACCTGTGTTGTATCAGGAAGTAGACGGCGCGCGTCGGGCGGTAGCGGGTCGCTTCGTATTTCGCGGACGCAACCAGATCGGGTTCGAGGTAGGAGCATACGATAAGAGCCGTGCGCTTGTGATCGATCCTGTACTGGTTTACACGACCTATTTCGGTGGGGAGGGTGACGAAGCAACTACGGGCATTGCCGTCGATTCGACCGGGAGTGTTTACGTCAGCGGGGCCTTTATCTCGTCACCCGGATTTCCAGTCACGCCGAACGCTTTTCAGAAAACGCAAAACAATTCGAACGGCAACGGTGAGGTCTTCATCACAAAGTTCACGCCGGACGGCGCCGGCATGGTCTACAGCACTCTTCTCGGCGGCAGTAGCACCGACACTAGTACAGGCATCGCACTGGATACTACGGGTAACGCTTATGTAGTTGGTTGGACCGACTCGGCCGACTTCCCCATACGCAACGCTTTCCAGTCAACCCTGCGAGGCTTCCCAAACGCTTTTGTTACGAAGCTGAACACGACGGGCAGTGACTTGCTCTATTCGACTTTTCTTGGAGGCAGCAGCAACTTTGATTTCGGAACGGACATCGCCGTCGACCCCTCTGGTAATGCGTTCATTACGGGCGACACGGCATCGACAAATTTTCCGGTGACAACCGGTGCTTTGCGAACCACGCTTCGATTCCTAAACCCAGGTGAGCGGGACGGTTTCGTCGCAAAGTTCAACACGAACGCAGCGGGAGAAGCTTCGCTGGTCTTCTCGACCTTCTTCGACATCAACGATCCTTTCAGCAACTCCATAGACATTGACGATTCGGGTAACCCTTATATAACTGGTGACGCACGTGTGCAGAAACTCAATGCGGCAGGCTCCGCGCTTGTTTATTCGTTCATCATTCCGGATGTGACGACGGCAAGCAACTCAAGGCTGCATACTACGGACATCGCCGTCGACGGGAGCGGCCAAGCCTATGTTACAGGCTTCGAAACTCGGTTCGCGGGTGAGACCTCGCCAACTCTGAAAATAGTGAATGGGTTTCAGCCTATGTTCGGTGGAGGCTTAATCGATGGTTTTCTCGTAAAGGTGAACACAGTTGGAACGGCGTTGCTTTATTCCACCTACCTGGGGGGCACAAATATAGATCTTGCTCGTGCCGTCGCGGTGGACTCGACTGGGAAGGCCTACCTGGTAGGTGAAACAGCCTCAGCCGATTTTCCGACCCGCGATGCGTTCCAAACTATTGACATTGGTGGAGGCAACCTCGACCTCTTCATAGCTAAGATTGATACTAATGCCACTGGAACAAACTCGCTCATCTTCTCGACCTATTACGGGGCTAGCAACTTCGATGAAGCCGGATCAGGTGTCGCGATCGATGGCGAAGGGAACATATATGCAACTGGTTATCCTTTTAAGATCAGCCTCAGCGGCATCATCCACACCGGCAGCGTTCTCGGCGATGATAGTCAGGGCGATCCTTTTATCCTGAAGATTGCTAACACGAGTTCAAATGTCATTCGTTTCGGCAGCGAACGCCTATCTATTTCTGAGGCTGCAGGTTCATTCGAGGTGACAGTAGTGCGCGAGGGTGACTCGTCTGCGGCCGCGAACGTTGACTTTGCGACTTTAGACGGCCGTGCTCAGCATAGCTCAGACTATACATCCGCCAATGGCACGCTCTCGTTTGCGCCGGGTGAGACAGCAAAGACATTCCGCGTGTTAATCACCGACGACACTACCCCGGAACCCAATGAAACACTTTTCGTCATCCTGAGAGAAAAAGTAGAGGGGGTAGCACTGGCGGCACCAAGCGTGGCTGAGCTAACGATCATCGATGACGACGCGGCAGAGGCGTGTGCCGCCGCAAATCCCATCGACTGTGCTAACTTCTTCATCCGCCAGCAATATCTTGATTTTCTCGAGCGTGAGCCCGAGCCTGCAGGATTGCAGTTTTATCTGGACATCCTGAATGGCTGTAATCCGTCGGATACCGAGTGTGTTAAGTACACGCGCGGCGCCTTATCAGCCAACTTCTTCCGATCACCAGAGTTCGGCCGAAAAGGCGCGTACATCGCCAATCTCTTCAATATCGTCATCGGACAAAGACCAAAAACTGTCGCCGAGCTCAGCGATCCCAACAAGGTCGAGCGACCTCATTACGCAGAGTTCATGGCTGATCTGGCGACGCTCTCGACTCTTAACGACGATCCAGTATTGACAGATCAGAAGAAGCATCAACTGGCCAGTGCCTGGCTTGCACGAACTGAAGTGCAGGCGATTCTGCCAAGCAGTCTATCCAACCAGCAGTTTGTGCAGAAGTTGGAAAGCATCGCCGGAGTAACGTTGGTGAATGAGAGCACGCTCATTGCTAATTTGAACAACGACAGCCAAACGCGGGCGCAGGTTTTGCGCGCTATCGCAGAAAGCAACGAAGTAGTTACGAAGTTTTACATTCCCAACTTTGTGACGATGGAATATCTGGGATACCTACGAAGAGATCCGGAGAACTGTCACGTCAGTTCAGACCCGGAGAATTGTGGCTTTATCTTCCATAACCGCCGCTTCAACACACCCGGCGCGAATCGGGACCTGATCGAAAACATAATTGTGAGGGGATTTATTGAATCCCCTGAGTATCGCCGTCGGTTTGGGTCGTGAGAATACTTTCAACTGGCACTGTCTTCCCAAGTATTGAATCTCGACCTCATCACGTCCCAATAAGCACTCGCTCGGTATAGATGTCCCCCTACGCGAAAGTGAGAGTTAATGATGCCTAAAGCCGACAGACAAGGTTGCGCATGGCCCGGCGACTTGAACCGGGTCATCAGCCTCTCCCGCAAGGAGGTTGGCGGAAGTTGGCTTACTTGTAACCAAACCCGTCGGTTATGCTGAAGATTACGAAGAAGGATTTGGTCTTGTCCAAGATATGATTGCTGCAACAGAAAGATATGCCCAAAAGTTCAGAAAGATTCGCGGTTAAAGTGTCACCTGATGCATCTCGAAAATTCGTTTCAGAAACTTGAGATCGGTTTACAACTTTGAAAAATTCTACTTTAAGGCCTTATCAACTGGTGTTTGCTGATACCGATGCCAGTTTCCTTTCTAATCTTTTTATGCGCATGTGAAGAGTTGTGCGCTTGATGCCTAATCGTCGTGCTGCCTTTGTGACATCGCCACCTACTTGCGCGAGTTCTTGAAGGTAAAGATCAAGCTCCTGACGTTTAGACAGATGCCGCACCGACACTCCGCTATTCGTCAGGCATCGCAGTCTTTCGGCAAGTATGATTTCCCGATGTGCGTCAGCTTGAGCGAAGCCGTTGACTTCAAGATCTAAACTGACGTCAGCACCTGAAACGACACGGGTGCGAGGAGCATTGACAGCTAATCGCTCGATCACATTTTCCAGCTCTCTGACGTTTCCCGGCCAAGTGTAACTTCGCAGCACGTTAAGAGCTTCTGAATCGAATCGAAGTGGTCGGACGAGTTTGCCACTCTCAACAATTCTGTTTAGCAAAACATCGACCAGGAGCGGTAAATCGTCTAGGCGGTCGCGCAAGGCGGGTGACCTAATTGAAAGAACGTTAACGCGGTAATAAAGATCCTGGCGTAACCTTCCTTGGGCAACCTCTTGCCTGAGATCGCGATTGGTGGCCACCAGTACTCGTGCATTGAAGCTAACGTCTTTGGACTCTTCCGAGCCTACTGGACGAACTTTGCGTTCCTGAAGCACGCGTAATAAGCGTACTTGCATCGACGATGACATTTCTCCGAATTCATCCAGGAAGATAGTTCCCTTACCCGCCGACTCGAACATCCCTTTCTTATAGCCGGTGGCGCCGGTGAAAGCTCCTTTGACATGGCCAAAAAGTTCAGACTCGAGGAGCGATTCGGTAAGAGCTCCGCAATTGATAGCCAAGAATGGTTCGCGTTGCAGTGTACCTGACTCGTGAATCGAGCGTGCAATTAATTCTTTGCCCGCACCTGATTCACCGGTGATCAAAACAGTCGAGCCACAATCGGCTGCTTTAAGAATTGATCTCTTTAGATTACGCATCACCTTTGACTGACCGCGAATCATCAGGTCCAGCTTCATAAGCCGAGAATCGTTAGTTTTACTTGGTGGAGCGTGACGCTGCCGTTCATCAATAAATTGCTGGTCTAATTGCTGGTCTACGATCGGTTTTCGGCTATTTGAACTTTCGCGGTCTAATTGCATTTCAGGTACCTTGCGTACTGACTGCATCATCTATTCAATTCACAACAGGTGTGTGTAACCTACAACACCCTCGGTATCCGCTTTCAAGCATTGGTCGAATGACGTTGCTTTAGTACCCACGGTCCAGTGAAACTACACTCCCATGTTCCGTTGGCGCTCTATAGAACTAAGCGCTTGGCAGACGCACGGTGCAAAGCAGGTGCCACTAAGCCTAGCCAGCGTCAGGCTGAAGACTCTACTTTAGCTTTAGCTGGCAATTTGGTGCTGAGAGGGCTGAAGTTGGGAGGTGCTTACCAAAAAACAAAAATGGCACGATGGATGCACAACCCGGCGTGAAGTTTGGAACGAGTCATGAAGGAACCAAACAAATCGAATCCAGTAGCAATCTCCAAAGTGACAGAGGAAAAATTCTCGATGGGCAAGGTCGCCGAGCTTATCCGCGTTCACGTCTCAACCGTATCGCGTCTCATGGACAGTGGCAAACTTGGCTACTATCAGATCGGTCGAAGGCGCGTTGTGGGTGCCGCGCATCTGGAGCAATATCTTTCGGGCGCTGAACGGCAAGCCAAAGCGCCTTCTCCGCACTGATAATCTCCGCAGGATCGCCTAGACACTTGCTATGAGTTGGCGTTTGTTGAGGATATCTCGCGCGGCCTCTACAGTGTCCACAGTGGCATTGACATATCGTCGAGTGGTCTTTGGATCAGAGTGTCCAAGTATCTCAGCGACCAGCGCGATGTTCATGCCACCGTGAGCGAGAAAAGTGTCGGCCGTATGTCTGAGATCATGGAACCGGATGTGTGGGAGAACCGCTTCGATACGAGCTGCGTTAAACGATTTCTTTACATTATTGGCAATGCCAAAGACCGACGTGGTATCAGTTGCTTCGCCAGTCCTAAGCCTTCTGAATGCCGCAACGGACGGTTTAGTACGGAGGTCCAACAACGCAGCTCGCAAGCGATCTGTAATCGGCACAACGCGTCTGTTCACAGTCTTACCCTTGTAGCTCATGACCTTGAGTGTGTTGCTCTGCAAATCCACATCCGACCACCGCAGGCGGCGCAATTCGCCTTGACGGCAACCGGTGTCGATGGCGGCGATGATCATTGCCCTTAAGTGCCTCCGCTTGCTTGTACTGCACGCCTGCAGCAACCTCTGTTCGTTCTCAGAAGAGAGCACGATTTGACGTTTCGCCTCATGTGCGATCGCGATTAGTGCGCCTTTCTTGGCTTTAGCAAAAGGAGAACGGACGAGCCAATCATTTACGACTGCGTCATTGAGCATCGCTCGGCATGTAGAAAGTTCGCGATTGACAGTCGCTACATCCGTGTAAGCACCCCGGCGCGTTTTGGTGCTAAGGCGTTTACGGCGGTATTGCTGTAAATGACTGACCGTGATATCAGTCAGCTTTAGGTGACCCAACAAACTCACGAGCCGATTAATCATTGAGGAAAAGTTTTTCGGCTCACGCACTCCATACAGCTTACGGCCCTGCTCATCGTAGAACGCCTCACAATAGCGGGTTTCTTTACAATGCTGTGCGAGTGCGGCAAAGGTCATGTTACGCGCCTCCAAAACCTTGGCGCCCCCTGCCACGTGCTGATCTATGAGGTCCTGTAGTTCCGTCTTTGCTTGGCAATGAGTAGCGGCACTCTTGGAAACGCCTTTGCGCTTTCCGGTCTTGTCGTAGTAAGTGAGTCTGGCGATGTACTCCGTGCGGGTACCGCGCTTCCGTCGTTGAATGCTGGTCGAGTAATTTTTCATGTTGCCTCCGGTGCGTATTCACGGCTCGTGCCAGAGACTCCAAGAAAAATTGCGGGACAAATTGCGGGACAAAGCCTGCAAAGGAGGGCGAGCTCCTAAATTCCTTAGAAAAACTGGTGCCCCCGGCGCGATTCCAACGCGCGACCTTCCGCTTAGGAGGCGGACGCTCTATGCAGCTGAGCTACGGGAGCACAGGAGAGAGATCGTAATTGGTGATGAAAGAAACGTAAAGCGCGGCTCAGGATTGATACTTGATCAGCGACCGCACGTCATACCCAGTAAGCTTCTCGCGGCCTGGCAAAAATTCCAACTCCACAACAAACACGAGACCAATGACTTTTCCGCCGAGCTGCTCGACAAGATCCACAACCGCGCGCGCCGTGCCGCCCGTCGCTAAAAGATCGTCGGCGATGATCACGCGATGACCATCACCGATCGCGTCGCGATGGATTTGCAGCGTGTCCTGCCCATACTCGAGATCGTAAGAAATAGAAGCACACTCAGCCGGCAACTTGCGCGGCTTCCGCACCGGCACAAATCCAGCACCGAGGTGATACGCGAGCGCCGGCGCAAAAATAAATCCGCGCGCTTCGATTCCAATTACCGAATCAACTTTCTCGCCTTCAAACTCGGACGCGAGTGCGTCCACGGTATTGCGCAACCCTTCGGGATGCTTGAGCAGCGTTGTGATGTCATAAAAATTGATGCCGGGCTTAGGAAAGTCCGGCACTTCGCGTATCAGGGATTTTAGATGGTCCATCGCTATAGTTATCTCTCAATTCGAAACGCAGAATAGAAACCTGTCGGCTCCAGACATATCTCTTCCACTTGATCCACTACCGCCCACTGCGGTCCCGTCGCGAGATCGTGCTTGAAAGCTTCGACACTATTCGCCGGCCCTTCCGCAAACGCTTCAACACTCCCGTCAGGACAATTGCGAACGTAACCCACAACCTGATGTCTGGCGGCCGCGCGCTGCGCAAAAAAACGATATCCAACGCCCTGCACGTCACCCTTTATCAAAAACTTTCTTGCTACGCCCATGATCTTACTTGCACTTGAAAAGCTCGCCTGGTTTTCCCTTCTCCAGAGTGAACGTGTCAATCTCTGACCCAGCGACTTTCACGCTTAGCGTCATCGTATTTCCCTTGATCGAACCGGTGTAGGTCGCCGGCTGCTCGTTTGGCGTTTCGTCGGCTCTCACGGGACCGCCGCGCTCCATCGTGTGCGTTCCACGCAGATTGAAATGGCCGCTGCTGTCAATGACCAGCGGTCCGTGAATAAGGCCATGAGCACAATCGTATTCAATCGTCGCCGACTTTGCGCCGACCTTCATATTGATATGCTCTCCGCCCCAAACTCCTGTCGTAATGCGACGCATTTTCTGAGTCTTTGCCACGACGGAACATACCGCCAGCAGGATCACAACAAAAACAACGGCTTTCTTTGAAAACATAGCTTAACTCCGGCATTGTAGAGTCGAACAAAACTTTGATGCAAAGGCGCAAAGACGCAGAGATACTGAGAAACTTTCTTCCAATTGCCCGCGTAATACGCCACACTGCGGGTGAGAAAGACCTTTCATCCAAATCTGCGTAGCTCAATCTGATTTTTTCATCCAGGGATTACACAGATTGATTCACATAATCTGTGTAATCTGTGGATAAGAACGCGAATCAAAGTGAGGACTTGCAAAACTATGCGACGTTTACTCGTGACCTGCCTATCGCTACTGATGCTGATAGCCAACGTCTCCTATGCTCATGCTAAACCACTCGACGTTCCAGTCGTCTATTACAAACTTCCAAACGGCCTGAAGGTGGTGATCTCAGAAACCCACATCGCGCCCGTGGTTACCGTTGCCATCTATTACAACGTCGGCTTCAGACTCGAGCCCAAGGGCCGAACCGGCTTCGCGCACTTGTTCGAACACATGATGTTCCAGGGCTCTGCGAACGTGAAGAAGTTTGAGCACGCGAAGTTCGTCGAGGCGAACGGCGGGAGTTTGAATGGCCACACGGATTTTGACTACACCAATTACTATCAAACGCTGCCGAGCAATCGTGTGGAGCTTGGCCTTTGGCTCGAATCGGATCGCATGCGCTCGCTGGACATCAGCGAAGAGAACCTCAAGAACCAGCAAAACGTCGTGAGTGAAGAGGTGCGCGTAAACGTGCTGAATCAGCCGTATCAGTTCTTCGAGTGGATCAGTCTTTGGGAGAACGCCTTTACGAACTGGAACAACGCGCATAACGGTTACGGCGACCTGGCGGAAATCAATGCCGCAACGATCGAAGACGTTCGCAGTTTCTTCAAGACTTACTATGCGCCAAACAACGCTGTGCTGACCATCGTCGGCGACGTTGATGTGAACGACGTGAAGAAGATGGTTGAGAAACACTTCGCGGGCATTCCCAGCCAGCCGATGCCGGCGCGTCCGGACTTAACCGAGCCGGTGCAAACCAAGGAAAAGCGAGTTGCACAAACCGACAAGCTCGCGAACCTGCCCGCACTCGCAATCGGCCATCACGTGCCGCCCCAGAACTCTCCTGACTTTCCGGCAATTGCCCTGCTGGTCCAAATACTTCAAAGCGGCGACAGCTCGCGCTGGTATCAGCGTCTCGTCAAAGAAAAGGAGCTGACGCTCGATCTAAGCGGCGGACTCAATTATTTCGGAAACGAGTTTGACTATACCGGTCCGATGATTATGACCACTCGGACCACATACAAGCCCAGCCACACCGCCGACGAGATCCTCCGAGAAATGGATGCAGTAGTTGCAGACATTGCGTCGAAGGGCGTGACGGAGAAAGAGCTGGCGGATGCAAAGGTGCAGTATCGTTCAGGCTTCTATAGTCAGCTCGAATCGAGTTTTGGCAGGGCGCACTTGCTCGCGGCGCTCGCACTCTTCCGCGACAATCCGCAACAGATCAACTCGTTGCTGACGCCGTTCGAGAACGTCACCGCAGCGCAGATTAAAGCAGCGGCCGCGAAGTATCTCGTGCCGACTAATCGCACCGTGATCGATCGCGTTCCGGAAAAGGCACAACCAAAGACGGGCCAGTAACTGTGCTCAAAGAGGATTCGAGGATAGTTCAGAGTTCAGCCTTTAGGCTGCACTCTCGGATTTTAAGCCAGCAAGCTAAAGCTTGAACTCTGAACTATTTTTGAATTCCTCTGTGGCGCATTGAAAGGATTAATAATGAAGAAGACACTACTCGCAATCGTCCTGTTAGCAACGACTACTTTTGCGCAACAGAAAACTCCTCCACCGCCAGGTGCGGCACGACCTCTCAATCTTCCGAAGATTACGGAGAAGAAACTCGCGAACGGTTTGACTGTGGTGCTGGCTCCATTGCCGAACGTGCCGAAAATTACTGCGATACTCGCCTTCCGATCAGCAACAAATGCGAGCGATCGCGAAGCTCATCCGGGCATCGCGCAGATCGCAGCAACAGTAGCAAACGAAGGTACAGACACGCGCACCAGCAAGCAGATCAAGGAAGAGCTTCGCTCAATCGGCGGCACGCTTTCGCTGGGCAGCGATGCCGATTCGACAGCGATGAGTGCTTCCGCGCTCTCAGAGTTTTCCACACGTCTGTTCGAATTGATGAGCGACGTGGCCCAACACCCGTCGTTTCCCGAGACCGAAGTAAAGTTGACGCAGGAAAACACGATTCAGCAGATTCGCGCCGGCCGCGCGGATCCGGGTTTTCTTGTGAACGAGCGTTTTCAAAAAGCCGTCTTCGGAAATCACCCTTACAGTTTCGTCGTGCCGGATGAAAAATCGATCAGCGCGTTGACGCGAAACGATCTGCGTGCATTTGTGACGAAGTACTACGTCCCCAACGCCGCGCATCTGATCGTCGTTGGCGATATCGAATTCGAGAAGACGTATGCAGAGATCGAGAAGGCTTTCTCGAGTTGGAAAAGCGGCACCGTGCCACCGGATGAAAATCCGCCGGTGCCGAGTCGAGAGAAACGCCAGATCTATTTCGTAAATCGACCCGGATCAGTGCAATCGGCAATCTACATCGGCAACGTGAGTATTCCACGCAAAGACAAAGATTATTTTGCGATCCGCACTGCCAACACGATCTATGGCGGCTCGTTCTACTCACGACTCACCCGCAACATTCGCGAGTCGAAAGGATATACGTACTCGCCCTTCAGCTCCGCGAACACACTGGCGAAGACCGGATCGTTTCTGGCCGGCGCTTTCGTGCGTAACGAAGTTACTGGTCCTACATTGCTCGAGATCTTTTACGAGCTCGATCGAATGCGTGTACTGCCGGTGACGGATGAAGAGTTGAGTGCGGCAAAGGAGTTCAGCACTGGTAATTTCTCGGTTGAGCTTGCCAGCCAGTTTGGCTTAGCAGGTCGCATTAACACGATCTATACGTTCGATCTCGACAAGAACTTCATCAACGACTTCCGACCGAAGATTGAAGCACTCACCGCGGCGGACATTCAAAGAGTGGCCGCAAAATACTTCGACACATATCACGCTGCAATAGTGATCGTTGGTGATTGGGATAAGGTGAAAGATCAGGTGACGCCCTTCGGTGATGTGACTATGTATGACGCCGAGGGCAACGTCGTTACTAAGTAGTCGCGCAAAAAGGCGGCTTATGAGACTAGCCAGCTCAGGTAGTTGGTAAACTGGCTAATCATCACGCCGCCTTCCTGCATCAATCCTGAGACGATCAGGATCAAGCGGTCGCCCAATAGGAAAGGGGCGAAGGCGAGTGTCAGCGATCCAACGATAAGCAGGTTGGAACCGAGTTCGGAGAATTCATACTTCTTCATAGTGGGTCTCCCAAACTGTTGCTCGGGGAGAGCAAGAGGCAGGGCACTTGTGTCTGCTGCAAGCAACATGCCGTCTAGCGCCGCGGCTCTCTAATTCGAGCGAAGTTGTTGTGAGTGAGTTGTTTAGCCGACTCGATCCCGTCTCGTTGGTCCAACTCAAATGTCGTCAAACTTCGGTCAGCCTGCCAGCCGCAAAGCAAATTGATTATTAACGCAACGGAACCGAGCGCGGTAGCGCCGGGTTCAATTTCCAAATCACGACTCCTGAATGAGGTTGACCCGGCGCTACCGCGCTCGGTTCTGTTGCGTACTTCTCTTCTTTCAATCTGACCTCGGTTATAACCGAACTCAAACCAAACTGATTGAACTTCAGTCAACTCCACTGATCCCTCGTTCCTCACATTGCGGAATTTTGTCTGTATGAGTTTCGTGGCACCACGATTGCTCATGGACCAGCCATGGTCATCAGACTTGGACCACAAACTTCTTTTTGGACCATGACGCGAATGCAGAAGAGCAAATTCAACAAACAGAAGACATCGCGCTCCCACAGCGGCTTCTCAACTATCGAGCTGCTGATCACCGCAACAGTCTTAACTATCGTTACCGGATTCGGCGTCATGGGAGTCAATCGCGCCAAGACCAGCATTCGTCTCTCGAGTGCCGCTCGCGAATATGCATCGTATATCGAGAAGGCTCGCATGTACTCGATTCGCCGCCACGCAGATGACGAGAGCGAAAGAGCCAACATCACGATCAATCCCGATCGGACCAGCTATAACGTGACCATCGACAGCAATGGCGACGGTGTCATGGATACAGTAACCATCCCGCTCCCCGATGGAGTCAAATTCGAAACAGCCGAGACAATCGGCTTCGACTGGCGCGGACGCACATGGAACACTGTTGGCGGCGTTGCGAGCCCTAATGCCCAGGTCTCAATCAGACTCAAGAACGACGTGGATTCGATTTCAATCGACGTTACCGGCTCCGGCGATGTGACTGTCGACAGCAAGGTATTTGATGATTCCGTACCGGACATAAAACTAAAGGTTGGGGATCTTGCTTCAGGTGCGACTCCTGTTGCGACACCTTCGTCAACAATCCCCTATCCTTCGCCGACTGTGTTGCCAACACCTGACACCAGCATCGTGCCAAGTCCGATACCGTCTCCCAGTATCGGACAACTTCCTGTGCCGACGCCTTCTGTGACAGCCACACCAACTCCCAGTGCGTCACCAGTCGCGACGGCGACACCAACGCCGCGTCCGGGGCCAACAGCAACACCAACGCCGGCTCCTGCGATCTGCACGATCTCCACAAGTCTGCCGTCGCTGAAACTCAGTCTGAATGGTTCGGCGACGATCAACGTCAGTCATAACGCTTCGACGAGTCTTGCCATCACCGGAATCTCAAGCAGGCCGACCTATCTTCAGGTGAGTCCTTCAGCGCAAACCGTCGGGGCGGGCGGCTCAACCAGCTTCACTGTTAAATCGAAGAAATTGATCGGCACCTACTCCATCACGTTCAACTCAAGCTGCGGCTCGAAGACGGTTTCAGTCCTTGTCGTCGCGCTTCTATAAACCCAGATCAAAAACAAAACGCCCATGAAAATCCACAGCGCCAAAAACAAAACAGACAAAGGCCAGCGCGGCTTCACGCTAATTGAAACGTGCATCGCAATGGTCGTAATGACGGTCGCCGCACTCGGTTGCTCCTCGCTGTTTGTCTTCTCAATGCGAAACAACGTCGGCGGCAGCCAGCGAGCGCTGGCGATGGCAGTGGCCCAGCAGCAGATGGAGCAGCTCAGAAGTGTCAACTTTGAAGATGCCACACTGCTCGCCGGGACCAATATCTCAACCGTGAGAAGCGCTGGGCAAAACTACACCGTGCAAAGAGTAGTTGCTGACGAGATCAATTCCGACAACTCCCCAAAACAGTTGCGAAGAATCACCATCACAGTCACGCCGCAAGCAGCCGCTGGTCCAAACTGGACACGCGCATCCGTCGTGCTCGCCACCATGCGCTCTACATTAGCCAGTGGCAGCTACGCAGTCTCTCAATAACTTCGATTCGAATCCGGAAGGCAAACCGCCATGAATACGATACGTGTAAACAATCAAGCCGGGTTTTCGCTGATAGAACTGATCATAGGCATGGGAATCACCATCACCATCATGGCGTTGAGCAGCTCACTACTCGCCGGCAGTTTCCGTGTGCGCTCACGTGAGGATCGCAAGTCAGACGCGATAGCCGACGCGCAGCGTGCGTTGAACATCATGACGCGCGAGATTGGCAACGCTGGTTTAAAACTGCCGGGCGGACTCGGAGCTGTTTCAACCAACGGCATAGTCACCAACGACAGTGATAGTACTTCGATTCGAATCGTTTCCAATCTGAACGGCATTCCCGAGGCGGCTAACGGCTATGCTCAAGACTCAGACGTTAACGACCCCGATGAGGATCTCAAGTTTCTGATGTATGTCGATGCCGATCTGGGACAGCGTTATATCGTCCGGTACGAGAGGAACGGCACAAACCAGACCACCGTGCTTGCCAATCGTGTCGACTCACTGATCTTTCGTTACTACGACCAGAAAGTCACTTACGACAC
>DASUYO010000170.1:0-4069 GCA_036377375.1 Pyrinomonadaceae bacterium | reverse complement strand
CCTGGTGGCGGAACTGAAGAGAAGCCGGTAGGAACTGTTTTCATTGCGCTGGCGAGCGACGTCAAGACCGAGCATCGTCGGCTGCACTTGCCGGGCGATCGTCAGTTGATTCGCTGGCGCGCGTCGCAGGCCGCATTGGATCTGTTGCGACGTCGATTGCTTTAACGCGGATGACGCAGATCATCGTCATTATCATCGCGTACCTGCTTGGATCCATTCCGTTTGGCTACCTGATCGTGCGAAAGAAAGTTGGTAGTGATATCAGGGAAACCGGATCGGGTGGCACTGGGGCGACGAACGTTTCCCGACGCGCCGGGAAGGCAGCGGGTGTTTTGACGCTTGTGCTCGATGCGTTGAAAGGCGCTGCCGCAGTGCTGATCGCCGAAGCCTTGGCTGGCAGAGGTTGGGTTGTAACGGCGGCGGCAATCGCCGTAATCGTCGGTCATATTTTTCCTGTGTGGTTGGGTTTTCGTGGCGGCAAAGGTGTGGCGACGGGAGTCGGCGTCTTTATCGTCCTCGCTCCGATTGCGCTGCTGTGTGCCGGAATCACTTTCGTCGCGATCGTCTTCTTAACGCGCTACGTATCGCTGGGATCTGTGACTGCTGCGATACTGATTCCACTATTCGTCTGGTTGCAGAGTGTGTTTGTCGTCCCGGTGGGCGATGTGCGACCGTTGCTTACAGCCGCGATTGTCGGAGCACTGCTGATCGTCTTTGCACATCGCGGAAACATTGAACGATTGGCGCGAGGAACGGAGTCTCGGATCTGAAACAGATCGCAATCATTGGCGCAGGAAGTTGGGGAACAGCGCTCGCCGTGATCGCCGCGCGGGCAGGACACCACGTGCGACTCTGGTCGCGAAATGACGTAGTCGTCAGCTCAATCAATGAACAGCGCGTGAATTCACGTTACCTGAGCACCGCTTCAATACCTGCTGCTGTGACCGCGACGGACGACTTGAAAATCGCACTGCATGAAGCTGCGACAGTCATTCTCGCCACGCCCTCTCACGCCGCGCGAGATACGTTAACTGCGATGTCGCCGCTGCTCGACGAAGCAGCAATCATCGTCAGCGTCGCAAAAGGTATCGAGATCGAAAGCGGCAAGCGCATATCAGAAATTGCAAGAGAAGTGGTTGGCACGTCTCAGCCGTTCGTGACGTTGTCTGGTCCATCATTCGCCAAAGAAGTAGTCGAGGGACATCCGACTGCGATAGTTGCAGCGAGTAAAGACATTGCGGCGGCACGCGCGGTCCAGAATGATTTGAGTTTTGAGAACCTGCGCATTTACACGAACTCCGACGTAGTTGGAACCGAAGTCGGCGGGTCGGTGAAGAACGTAATGGCAATCGCTGCGGGCATGACTGCCGGACTCGGCTTCGGCTCAAACAGTGTTGCCGCACTCATCACGCGCGGATTGGCAGAAATCACACGTCTCGCGCGACGTGAAGGTGCGCAGATGGAGACGTTGATGGGACTCGCGGGTCTCGGAGATCTGGTCTTGACTTGCACCGGAAGTCTTTCGCGCAATCGATTTGTTGGTGAAGAACTCGGAAAGGGACGAACTCTTCAGGAGATCACTGCCGAGCTGACTGAAGTCGCGGAAGGCATCAACACCGCCCGTGCTGTTAAGAAGCTGGCAGATCGAGCCGGACTCGAAATGCCAATCACGAACGAAGTGAACGCGGTGCTTTACGATGACAAGTCCGCGCGCGATGCCGTAGTAGAATTAATGAGCCGCCCACTGCGCGAAGAAAATCCGCATTAAGATCCGCGCAAATCTGCGGCTAAAATCACTGTCGATAAAGGAGCCCATCCAAATGTCTCGTAACAGCGTAATTCTCTGTCTGATCTTTGCGCTGACTCTTTCAGCCACGCCTCTTCACGCACAAAACTCCACGCCCGCATCCGCCAAGCAGCCTGATCTGTTGAAAGCGTTGCAGTATCGCAGCATTGGTCCATATCGCGGCGGGCGCTCGGCAGCAGTCACCGGTGTGCCCTCGCAGCCGTTTGTTTTTTACTACGGCGCGACTGGCGGCGGCGTTTGGAAGACAACAGATGGCGGGATCAACTGGGAATCGGTCAGCGATAACTCAGTTTTTGGCACGGGCTCGGTTGGCGCAATCGCCGTTGCTGATTCCGATCCGAACACGATCTACGTGGGCATGGGCGAGTCGCCGATTCGCGGCAACGTCTCACACGGCGATGGCGTGTACAAGTCGAACGATGCCGGCAAGACATGGAAGCGCGTTGGCCTTGAAGATACGAGACAGATTGCGCGCATCAGGGTGCACCCGAAAAATCCTGATCTGGTTTACGTGGCTGCGCTGGGCCATGTGTGGGGACCAAACGAGCAGCGCGGAGTATTTCGTTCAAAAGACGGCGGCAAGACGTGGGAGAAGATCTTCAGCCGCGGCAACAAAGCGGGCGCGATCGATCTGATTCTCGATCCTTCAAATCCCAACATCATCTATGCAGGATTCTGGGAAGTCTATCGCAAGCCATGGACGCTCGAGAGCGGTGGTCCGGGAAGCGGCATCTTTAAATCGACCGATGGCGGAGACACGTGGACTGAGTTGACGCGCAACAACGGCATGCCGAAAGGCATGATTGGCACAGTCGGCATCGCTGTCTCGCCCGCTAATTCGGAACGCGTGTGGGCCATTGTTGAAGCTGAAGATGGCGGCGTGTTTCGTTCCGACAACGGTGGCACGACGTGGACCAAGGTCAACGAGGAGCGACGACTGCGGCAGCGCGCGTGGTATTACACGCGTATTTACGCCGATCCGAAAAATGCAGACACTGTTTACGTTTTGAATACCGGTTTCTATAAGTCGAATGACGGCGGTCGCACCTACACCGCCATTTCAGTGCCGCACGGAGACAATCACGATCTCTGGATCGCTCCGGACGATCCGAATCGAATGATTGAGAGCAACGACGGCGGCTCAAACGTTTCCTTCAACGGCGGCAGGAGCTGGACCGAACAGGATCAACCGACGGCACAGTTTTATCGTGTCGCGCTCGACAACGATTTTCCTTACAACATCTACGGTGCGCAGCAGGACAACTCGACTGTTCGCATCGCGAGTCGCACCACCGAGGGCGCCATTGGCACGAGTGACTGGTACGACGTGGGCGGCGGTGAGTCGGGTTGGATTGCTCCTTCACCGAAAGATTCACAGATCGTGTACGCGGGTTCTTACGGCGGTTTGACGACGCGCTACGATCACCACACCGGACAATTACGCGACATCAATCCTTACCCGAACAATCCCATGGGTTCGGGCGCTGACGTGTTGAAGTATAGGTTCCAATGGAACTTCCCACTGCTGTTTTCACCACACGATCCAAATAAGCTTTACTGCGCTGCCAACGTGTTGTTCATGTCGACAGACGAAGGGAACAGTTGGCAGATCATCAGTCCCGACCTGACACGTAACGACAAAAGCAAGCAAGCCTCGTCTGGCGGTCCAATAACCAAGGACAACACCAGCATCGAATACTACGACACGATTTTCACTGTAATCGAATCGCCAGTTCAGGCGGGAACTATCTGGGCGGGCAGCGATGATGGCTTGGTGCATGTGACGCGTGACGGTGGCAAGAACTGGTCGAATGTCACGCCACCCGCGAGCATCATGCCGGAATGGATTCAAATTAACTCGATCGAGGCGTCGCCACACGATCCCGGCACTGCTTACGTTGCCGCGACCATGTACAAGTGGGACGACAACAAGCCATATCTCTATCGGACCACCGATTACGGTAAGTCGTGGAAGAAGATCGTTAACGGTATTCCCGACACGACCTTCACGCGCGTAATTCGCGAGGATCCAAACAAGCGCGGCCTGCTTTATGCCGGAACCGAAACCGGAATGTACGTCTCGTTTGATAACGGCGAACACTGGCAGTCGTTGCAGCTCAACTTGCCGGTGGTGCCGATCACTGATCTCGCGATTCAGAAACGTGAAAAGGAGTTGGTAGTCGCAACGCAGGGACGCTCGTTCTGGATTCTCGACGACCTGCCGGTGCTGCACCAGTTGATGGATGCCGGCGGTTTTAGTGC
>DASUYO010000169.1:0-6769 GCA_036377375.1 Pyrinomonadaceae bacterium | reverse complement strand
ATCTGTGTCGCAACAGCATCCTGCAAACTCAAAATGTCCGTCCGTACTTTATCGAACTGCTCTCCCCAGATCAGTGCCTCATCACTCGTGCGGACCAGTTGCACGTTAACCTGCAAACGCTCACCCGACTTCTGCAATGTGCCGAGCACTACGTAATTGCAGGACAATTCTTCACCTACTGTCTTTGCACTTACAGGCTGTCCTTCATACTTGAGGATCGCATTCGTTGGGCGAACGCGAATTTGATGAACGTTAGCCAGTCGTGTAGTGATCGCGTCCGCGAGTCCGGTTGTGAGGAAAGCTGTATCTTCCCCTTCATTCAGCGGACGAAATGGCAAGATTGCCAGAGTTATTGTGTCGCCCGCGGCGGTTGGTGCCGACCGTAACCGTTGCTGCAAAAATAAAACTAAGCCACCAATCAGCAGCAATAACACACTTGCACCGATAAACAGATGACTTCGCGAAATGCGTGCAACCGGACTTTGATCTGACGGTGCGGTAGGTGGAACCACTTCCGATGCGAGTTTCTGACGTTGCAGATCGTGATTCAGGGTTTTTAGGTCGACAAGCAATCCTCTCGCAGTTTGGTAACGTTCGTTGGGATCTTTCGCCAGAGTTTTTTTGATAATGCGTTCTAAGTCTGCTGGAACTGAGGGTGAGTAGCGAGTCAGGGGCGTAGGTTCGCGATCTAGTACTGACGCTAACACGTCACTCTTAGTTGTGCCTTCAAAAGGTCGTCTTCCTGACACCATTTCATAGAGAACGACGCCGAGACTCCACACGTCGGTTCTTGCGTCAACCTCTTGCCCGCGAGCCTGCTCGGGCGACATATAACTGAGCGTCCCTAAAACAATTCCATCCGTGGTATTTACGAGAGTTGAGGCCTCAGGCTCGACGAGGCCTTGTTGAAGCAGCTTAGCGAGTCCGAAATCGAGTACCTTCACGAACCCATCCTCGCGCATCATGATGTTTTCGGGTTTAATGTCTCGATGGATGATGTTCACCTCATGCGCTGCCGTGAGAGCTAACGCTACTTGAGTAGCGATCTCGATAATCCGTCCAATCTCGAGCTGGCCACGATTGATCGCCTCGCGCAAACTCACTCCCTCAATGAATTCCGTGGCAATGAAGTAAGTCGAATTTGTGCTCCCGACCTCATGGATCGTGATGATGTGCGGGTGATTGAGTGAGGATGCTGCCTTTGCTTCTTGCAGAAACCGGCGAACGCGGGACTGGTCTGAAGTGGCCTCACTCGGCAGGAGCTTCAGAGCAACTTTCCGGTCGAGAAGGGTATCGGTAGCCAGATAAACTTCACCCATACCACCCGCCCCAAGCTGGGAGTGGATCTTATAGTGAGAAACGAACTCGCCTTCGTTGACAGGCATGAAGGTGCAAACGACCACGTGGACGGTATGGTGCGGTAATCCGACTGTCAAGGGCTGTTGATTTCTGGCACTTCGAAAGGAGTGCGATGATCGACTGCGGCGATGTCATTCAGCTCTTTCTGGTGCGATGCTTCGCGGAGGACTTCACCTCTTTGCATCCTTGCGTGGCTTCCACAAAATCTTTTTTTGGATCCATTTTCACCAGTTCCTTGAGATCTTCGACTGGAGGTCCAAAGTATCCCGGTCCCTTGAGGAGGTGGCGACCATGGTAGATGAGATGGCCGCTTTCATCAAAATAAGCGCGATGCTGTTCTCGAGTGCCGTTGATGGCATAAGAGGTCATTAATACAAACCGCAATCGACCAGCATCGTCGTAGTAATAGTTATCGTCCCAGGATGAATCTTCGCCCTCCTGATAATGTTGGTACCACCTGACAGTGCCTTTGGAGTCGCGGGCGATGCGAAGTCGACTAAACCAGCCCTCCTCACAAATTCGGTGCTCAGTCTTAAACGCGCCCTTCCTGACTTCGGTATTATCCGAATCGACGATCTTGCGGATGGCAATGATCCTGGGGCTGTTCTGCCAGTTCTTATCGTTGATTTCGTCTTCGGATTGAGCCTTGGTATCCAGCGAATGACGCGGAGCGCCTAACACCCGAGTTTGCATTCCGGTGATTGCTATTGCCGAAATTACTCCCATAGTTAACAGAAGAAACCAGGCAGCAATACGTGTCGTGTTCATATCTTTCCCTTTTCTGCATCCTTTCAGCGCCACATTCGGGGCACAGAGGTAACACAGAGAGAAATCGATGTACAGGATTTACGATCGATCCTCTCATGCGTAAAAGACACAGCCACAAAAAGGCACAAAAAAGCACAAAAACTGAGGAAATCATTTTGTGCGCCGTTTCCTCACAAGGCTGCTTGCGGAATTGAAATAAGAAAGTTTGCCTAGGCTGTCGATTTTTTCTTCTACCCAACGACTATAAGACAAAAGAACGATGTGCTACGGTTCCTGAGTGAACAGGAAACGAGTCATCGGAAACAAGCCATAGGAAACAAGGAGAAAAAGTCATGCCACAGTATCTGGTTGCCAACTACCTCCCCGACGACCCAGCTTGGTGAAAGGAGACGCTATGAGAAAGATCAAGATTCTCGAACATATCTCGCTGGACGGCGTGATCCAGGCCCCCGGTGGACCGGAGGAAGATCCAAACGGCTTCAAGTACGGCGGATGGGCGGCGCCACATGACGACCCCGAAGGAGGAGAGGCCATAGTTGCAGCTCACGGCGACGACTTCGATCTGCTGCTGGGTCGACGAACCTACGATATATGGAGCGGTTATTGGCCCACCGCCCCCAAAAGTCCAATGTCGGACTCGATAAACGGAGCGACGAAATACATCGCGACCCACCGACCCGAAAGTCTCGCGTGGGGTCCTGTCGAGGCCCTTGGACCCGACATCGTCGCGGGTGTTCGCCGCGTCAAGGCGATGGATGGACCGCACCTGATCGTCTGGGGCAGCTCGACGCTGACACCCGTGCTGCTCGAACACGAGCTTGCGGATGAGGTCTTGTTGCTCGTCTTTCCGGTTCTATTAGGCACCGGCAAACGTATCTTTGCGGATGGAACCCCGCCACGCGAACTCGCGCTCGTCAGCACGAAAGCTGTGTCTTCAGGTGTCATCATCAGCACCTACAGGCCTAACGGGCCTTTGCGGACTGGCACCATGGGCGAGTAGGCGCGAGCCGAGAGCCAACAAGAGGAGACGGGCGATGAAATACATCTGTTGCGAAAAGGTTTCAGCCCGCGAAGCCAGTTTGATCGATCGAAGTACTCACACAACCAAAATAAACACTCCGCTCAGCATCAGCGCGATCACCCAAAGCAGATCCAGGTTGAACCAAGCGCGCTGCAATAACGCGAGGCCGAATTTCTTAAAAACTACGAGCGCAATTAGAGTCGCTACCAACAGATAGCCACCACTGTGCACACCCACGGCCACCAGGAAGCGAAATGCTCCTGCCAAACTGGTTGAGGAAGCCGCAACGTGATTCATCACCTGTATGTGAGCAGCATGGTCCATCGCCGCCATGGATGTCGCATGATTAGTCTGATTGCCATTAGACCAACCTATCAGGATGGGAACAATCATTAATCCGGCGCCGTGGGCTGTGGCCATCAGAAAGGACCAAGTGGGAGACCACGAAACCCCACACGCATACCTACCCAACGAGGATGGCGAGAACGAATCAGGCGATAGAGTCCAAAGCCAAACAGTATTGCGGCCGCACCATATCGCAATGGCTGCTGCGGGATACTCGCTTGGGCCAGCCAAAATGCTGCGACCACCAAACTAATCGACAAAACATGGCCCAACGCGATTGGCGGAATAGCCGCAAGCACGGCACGCTCTCGCTTCTCCTGCATGCCGAGTGCAACCGCAAAGAGCCATCCCATAGCCGGATTAATTCCGTGATATGCCCCCAAACCAAGGAGTGCTAACCAGGCCCAAACCCCGCTCATTACAATCATGAATAACAGGATGAGTCAGATGAACAGTCGCCACCCTCGAGCCGGATCTGATGCGAACGATAACCGTCAACTCGACAAAGAAGTTCGGATCGACGCTCAAACCTCCGCCAGGATTCGTGTCCAGCTTTCCATCCAACTCTTGATCCCCTCGTTGGCTCGCGTTTGAGAAGGGCCTGAGACCACTGGTTACTGCCGCGGTTATGCGCACCTTTGGCGCTGCGATTCGTACTTTTGCGATTTTTGAGGCAAAGCGATTATTCGCTGAAAGTACCTACCTGGACGGATTTTGCGCGTTACTGATAGACAAGTAAATAGCTGTGCCTAAGTGTCTCAACTGTCTGGAGATTCACTGTGTTAGGCGTTGAACCTGAAATTATTGAGAGTGCCCATGCGGCGAAAAGACGCCCGGAAATGTTTGCTTTACCCGGCGCGTTTGGCTTCTCGTCAGAGGAGTCTCTACGCAAACTCGTCCGAGAGGCAGCAGATCAGTTGTGCCAGGTCGTCGATGGGAACCTCGACTTTATTGTTCGAGTGGCTGAGAGCGACGACGATATGGACAAGTTTCTCCTGCTTGTAAATTTTGTCTTAGCCTCGGCGCGCCGTTCGTTCGATGATTTGCGCGCGGCTAATCAGCGACTCGAAACAGATTTGACGACTGCGCGACAGTTGCAAGAGAATCTTTTACCGCAGACTTTGGAGCATGGTCCAAACCTTCAAATCGGGGCCAAATTCGTTCCCGCAAGAACAGTGGGTGGCGACTTCTTCGATTTTCTTCGCTACGAGCATCGTGGATTGTATGCCGGAATCCTTGCCGATGTGAGCGGCAAAGGTGCTGCTGCCGCGATCTACGCTGCTCTTGCGAGTGGCATGGTTCGTTGGCTGGTCCAGGAGGAGCTTATGCCAAACGAGATGCTGAGTAAATTGAATAGAAGTCTGTTCAACCGCGCTCCGGAAGGACAATTTGTGGCGATGAGCTATTTCACCTGGGACGATGAAAATCGTCTCTTGCAGATTAGCAATTCTGGTTTACCCGAACCGCTTCTTTGCCGCGACGGAAACATAAGAGTTCTCGCAGCTCATGGTTTACCACTCGGGCTGTTTTCGAACTCAGCATACGAAACAATGCAGGTGCAGTGTGTACCTGGCGACACGCTGCTTTTCTATACCGATGGCATCGTTGACTCTGTCGATCCTGGCGGGACGGAATTCGGAACTGGACGCCTCGCCGAAGTTGTGTTGCACTCTTGTGAGAGTGACGCGGCGGAAATTGTAGACAGTGTTATCAGCAATGTGCACGAATACTGTAGATGCGAATTCAATGTTGATGATCAGACTGTTCTTGCGATGAGAGTCCTGTGATCGTAAGTATTCAGCTTCACAAAGGAAAAATAATTCCAATGTTAGGTCTCATTCCGAAGATATTGATGAAGTGGGTTGCGAGCGACTACGGTGAGGAGACAGCGCTCGAAATCAAGCGCCGCGCTGACTGCCCTGAGGAATTAGATTTCCGCATCAACCAGGTCTACGATGATGAACTTTGGCGAAAGCTCGTCGTCGCCGGCACAGAAGTGCTTGCATGCTCAAGCGATGATTTAGAAGAAGGGTATGCCAGGTACTTTTTGCGGGACGCACAGGAGCGCTGGCCGGCTTGGTTCAAAATGTCGAGAACCGCCCGCGAATTTCTGGAACGCCATCCTGCGGTGCATAATAATTTCGCCGATGCGGTGCGCGATGCTGAGGCTCGTGACCTTATCAAGGATAAGTTTCAAATAGAAAAATTCGACGGCAAGTTAATAACTCATTACCGTTCTCCGAACAGGCATTGCCACCTTTATATCAGTCTCGCACGAGAGGTGCTGGCGTTGTATGGCGAGCAGGCGACTATTGAGCAGCCGAAGTGTGTCAAACGCGGGGAAGCCGAATGTGAAATATGGATTTCATGGCAACCGTCATTAGGGTAGCAGCACTCAAGCCCTGCCTTCTGTTATGAATGCGAATCCAGACCCCGAGCCAAGCATCTTGATTTCAAGAGAGTCAAGGAAATCGGATGGTGAGCGCGCGACTTTAATCCGGTTGCTGAAGAGAATTGGATACAAGGCGGCGGACCTTTCGAAACAAGAAGCGGATGCCCGTTCGGAACGTATTGAAAGGAAATAATGTCTGGAGAGAGTTGAAATGAAAATCTTAACTCTGATAGCGCGTCTTTTATTAGGGCTGATGTTCGTGGTGTTCGGACTGAATGGTTTCTTTGGATTCTTAATATGGGACCTATGCCTACGGGATTGGCGGGTCAGTTCATGGGCGCGCTGTTTTTGTCTCACTACTATTGGGTAGTCGCGGGGTTGCAGGTTATCGGCGGCGCATTGCTGTTGGTAAACCGTTTCGTGCCGTTGGCGCTTGTCCTGCTGGGACCAGTAATTGTTGAACATCCTCTTGTACCACTTGTTCTTGAATCGCAGCGGCGCGGTGTTAGCAATTGTAGGCACGCTTCTTTGGCTGATTGTCTTTTATGCGAAGCGTCAATACTTCTCAGGCATTTTCGTGCAACGTGCGTGACTTGCCTCAAAACTAGATATAAGCCACAAAGAGGCACAAAAAGCACAAGTGCTTTGGAAAACTCCGCGCTTAAAGTCTGGCCCGGATTCATCGAAAGCTAATTCAACGTCTTCTTCACTCGTATCTCAACGCCACCAACGGATCGACTTTCGTTGCTCGCGTCGCCGGAATCAGGCACGCGAGCAGAGCAATTAAGATCATTAGCACCGCGATGCCGGCGAATGTCAACGGGTCGGTCACGCTGACGTTGAATAGCAGGCTCTTCATTAGTCGTGTTAGCGCCCAGGAGCCC
>DASUYO010000168.1:0-7594 GCA_036377375.1 Pyrinomonadaceae bacterium | reverse complement strand
CTTACCGCCGATTTTGACAATGATGGCTGGACCGATATCTACGTCGCCAACGATTCAGCTCCGGCAGCGTTGTACCGCAACAATAAGAATGGAACTTTTACGGACATTGGCATCGAGGCGGGTTGCGCTTTGAGTATCGACGGCAAGCCACAGGCAGGCATGGGAGTGACAGCGGGGGATTACAACCATGATGGTTGGCTGGATATCTTCAAGACAAACTTCTCGGGTGATACTTCTTCACTCTATCGAAACACCGGCAAGGCGACATTCGATGACGTCACTTTTCCAGCAGGCATGGGACTCAACACGCGCTGGCTTGGCTGGGGTTGTGGTTTCATCGATGTAGATAATGACGGATGGGCCGATATCTTTCTGGTGAATGGTCATGTTTATCCGGAAGTGGAAAAGCTGACTACTGAAGCCGGCTATGCGCAACCGAAAGTGCTTTACCGCAATCTGCAAAACGGCAGCTTCGCTGATGTTTCTCAGCAGGCAGGTGCGGCAGTGACTAGTCCTAACGCTTCTCGCGGCGCTGCGTTTGGCGACTATGATAACGATGGAGATGTTGACATTTTGATCAATTCAGTCAACGGTCCTCCCGAGTTACTTCGCGCCGACTCGCTGAATCAAAACAACTGGATAAAGATTAAGCTCGTCGGCGTGAAGTCCAATCGAGATGGCATCGGAGCGAGGATCAAGTGCGTCACTGAGAATGGCGGTCAGATCGATGAAGTGCGCAGCGGGGGTAGTTATTACTCGCAAAACGATCTGCGGATCCATTTCGGATTAGGGAAAGTTCAGCGAGTAGAGAGCCTCGAGATCAGCTGGCCGAGTGGCAAGGTTGATGCGTTGCGAAACGTGGCTGCGAATCAACTGGTCGTTGTGAAAGAAGGGCAAGGCATAGTACAAACGGTTGTATTCAAAAAATAGTTTGGTGTTGATGTCTTGAAATTAATCGTCACCCGGCCCCAAGCTTAGTTTAGAGTTCAACCTTTAGGTTGCTCCGACAGACAAGCTAAAGCTTGAACTCTGAACTAAGCTTAAGTGCCGGGGTGAGGGTTTAGAGTTGATGACTTTGATGTATCGGGCTGCAAAACAAGTGGGTCGGGCCTCGCTCGTCTTACTCGCTTTTATTCTGCTTTTCTCCGTCACTGTAAACAGCCAGCAACGTACTCAAGCACGCCGAGCACAGCAGCATTATCAAGAGGCTCTGCAACTTTTAAAAAAGGGCGAAACACAGGCCGCTGTAACGTCGCTTAGAAAAGCCCTTGAGATAGATCCGCGTCTCTACGATGCACATCTTGCGCTGGGTTCGGCGCTCCAACAGATCGGTGATGTGGATGGGTCTATCAAAGCTTTTAAAGATGCGATTGCATTAAGACCGAAAGCGGCCGAGGCGCATTCGTATCTCGGATACGCGCTTGGCATTAAAGGACTGCTGCCCGACGCAATCCAGGAGTTGGAAAAGGCGATAAGCCTGAATCCCGAACTGGGCGAACCTCATTATTATCTCGGAGCAGCTCGCTGGTTCTCCAAGGATATCGATGGCGCGATTGCAGCGTTGAGAGACGCCGTACGATTAATGCCGCGGCACGCCAATGCTCATTACTACCTCGGATTATCTTTGCAAAAAAAGGGAGATGCGCAAGCAGCGATCGCGGAACTAAAAACAGCTACTGAGCTCGCTCCAGAGATGGCCGAGGCCCATCATGCACTCGGTCTGAGCTTGCAACAAGAAGACGAACTGGACGATGCAATTGACGCATTCCGAGCCGCTATCAAGCTCCGGCCCAATATGCTCCGCGCTTATAACGACCTTGGTCTGGCGTTGATGCAGAAACGCGATCCGGATGGTGCGCTTGCCGCGTTCAATGAAGCGCTCAAATTAGATCCCAGCAACATGGTGGCCCAGCTAAACCTGGGCATGGTACTCATTCAGAAAAGTGATTACGCGGCGGCCATTGAACAATACCGACGGATTATTGTTCAGGCGCCCGAAAGTGCGGAAGCGCACTACAATCTGGGGTTGGCTCTAAAGCAAAAGGACCAACTCGCAGACGCTGAGGTTGAGCTCCGAAAGGCTATTGAACTACAGCCACGCTTGCATGAAGCACATTACATGCTCGGCGTAATATTCATGCAGCAATCGAAACTTGAGGATGCCGCCACTGCTTTAAAAAGAGCGATAGAAGTCAAGCTGGATTATCCGGAGGCGCACTTTGCGCTGGGTACAGTCATGCAACAGCAGGGCAATTTCGCAGGCGCCATAGCGGCACTCCGCCAGGCTCTCGTCTACGCGCCTAATGCTCCCGAGATACATAACGCACTCGGCACTGCGCTGCGACAAACAGGAGCTATCGAGTCTGCTCGAGTGGAATTTCAGGAAGCTGCTCGGCTTAACAAAATTAAGTCGAACCAACAGGCGGCAATGTTTGCGACGAATACCGGGCTAGCCAAACTGAAGGAAGGCAAGCTCGACGATGCGATTGAAACATTTCAGAGAGCAGTGCAGCTTGACCCGACAAATGCGCAAGCCTATTACAACCTGGCGAAGGCGTTGCAGAAAAAAGGATTGAACGAGGCCGCGCGTACGGCAGAGCAGAAAGCCAGAGAGCTGGATCCTCGTATTAAACCGCTGCCATAAGTTCGTTGGGTCAGCTGTAGGGGCGGCCCTCTGTGGCCGCCCGTCCTGAATGGCGAAAACGGGCGGCCACGGAGGGCCGCCCCTACAGTTCACCAAGTGCGGCGCATACCTTTATCTCACGATTCCACTGCCTTCCTTAATATTCACAATCTTATTTGCGGGAACGTTATCCAGGACCTCACGGTCGCCGCTGGGCCAAACGATCTCAATCGAGTCAGCTTTCTTATTCTGGCCCAATCCAAAATGCAGGCGGTGGTCGTTGTGCGAGTAGTAGCTCGATTGACTGGTGACTTCCTGGAACTGAAGTTGTCCACCGGCTTTCAGTGTGACTCGAGCACCGATGGCGCTACGGTTTGACTTGGTCCCTATTAGATTCAACATCAGCCAGTTGTTCGGTCCGCGAGTACTCTTGCTGAAGTACTCGTTGCGCAACAACAGAGGCGCTTCATTCATGTTCATTATCAAGACATCGACGTCGCCGTCATTGTCGAAATCTCCGAACGCGCAACCCCGGCTTGATCTCGGTGACAGAATGCCGGGACCCATCAGTGTGGTTACGTCACGGAAGCGCCCGTTACGAAGATTTTGATAAATCAAACGCGGACCGCGGTGGGGATATTCTTTAAAAATCTTCTCGACCTCCGGATACACACTGCCCGTAACTATCAGCACATCAGGCCAGCCGTCATTATCAAAGTCGACCAGACCTGCTCCCCATTCAACGTATCGAGTAATATCAAAGCCTGCGGCTCTCGACGCGTCTTCAAAGAAACCACGACCACTGTTCTTGTAGAGCGCTGGTAAGTCGTCAGAGAAGTGAGTTTTCAAAATGTCCACGAGGCCATCGCCATTGTAGTCGCCGGTAGCTACGCCCATACCAGCCTGAGCCTGTCCATCCTCGCTGTAGGCGCAGCCAGCTTCCACGGCCACATCCGTAAATGTACCGTCGTGATTGTTGCGATAAAGAGTGCTCGCACTTGAATCACAGGCTACATATATATCTGTCCAGCCATCCCTATCGAAATCCAGAGTGGTGGCTGTCATTGAATAACGACCTTGAACCTTCGCGATACCAGAAGATTCTGAGACGTTCGTAAAAGTTCCATCACCATTATTGTGATAGAGCAGGTTTGTATCGGTAGGGAGTCCTTTTGGACCACAGTTGACAGGTACGCCTTTCCAGGTGCAATTCGCTCCCTTGCCCGGCTCGGGAGTGTTGGCGATGTCAAACTTCAAATAATTAGCGATGAATAGATCCAGTTTCCCGTTGCGGTCGTAGTCGATGAAGGTGCATCCCGAGCCCCAGCGCGTAGCATTAGCTGATAACCCGGCCTTTTGCGTCACGTCACTGAAAGTACCGTCGCCATTATTTTTGTAAAGAACATTCTTGCCCCAATAAGTAATGAAAAGATCCTCATTGTTGTCGTTATTGAAATCGCCAACACATACTGACGAGGCCCAGCCGCTGCGCCGTAAGCCTGCCTTATCAGTCACGTCAACAAAAGTGCCATTGCCTTTGTTTCGATACAACCTGTTCGTAGGCTCTTGTTTTGCAGGCATGCCGAGCCTCGTGCCACTCAGCACGAAAAGATCTACCCAGCCGTCGTTGTCATAATCGACAAATGCAACACCAGCGCCGTTGGTTTCGATGATGAATCGCTTTTTATCAACTTCGCCATAGATGGTCGGCTCTGACAAGCCAACCATGTCGGCAACATTCGTGAAACTGACTGGAAATTCTTGTCCAGCGGCTGGGCCACTGTTAGCCGCAAAAAGGCACAAAACGCACAAAATGAATTCACGACGGTATGCTTTAAACCTATTAATCATTTTGTGCCTTTTTGCGGCTAGTCCTGATTTGAAGTCGCCCGCAGCTTCTCCGCGGTGTCGAATTCTCGTTTTGCTTCTTCCATCCGATTAGCGCGTTGGAGTACTTGCGCGAGTAAGTGATGTGCAGAAAAGTTGTTTGGATCCATTTGCGTCGCGCGCCTCAACATAACCTCTGCATTTTGCAGATCTCCCTTTTTCAGATAAACCTTACCCAGTACGATGTAGGGACCGCTAAAATATGGGTTGAGCCAAATCGATTTTTGCAGAGGGCCTACAGCTTCGTCCCAGGAAAGTTTCCTGGTATACGCCTCGCCGAGCCAGTAAAAAGCCATGGCAAAGGTGGGATTGATCTCAATTTCTCTTTGCAGGAGAGCAATGCCGCGATCGATCTGAGCGTGATAGATCGCTATCTCGGCAAGTAGAAAATTGATTTGCGGCAGCTTTGGATCGAGCGTCAATGCCTGCTGTAATTCCTGCTCGGCCAATACCTCGAACTGTTGACGCATCATCATCTGCGCATTGATCAAATATGCAGCGGCTGACGAGCTACGAACTTTGAACATTCGTGCGAATACTTCACGCGACTTGTCACGATCGCGCGTTTGAATGTAACAACTGCCCAACGCGTAGGCTATTTCCGCACTGTCGGGAATGAGCCGGCTCGTCTCCTCGAGATAAGGAATCGCATCTGCCGGATGTCCCAGGACATAGTGGGATAGGCCGAGTATCTGGATGGCGTTACGATATTTTGCGTCTTTCTGAGGAAGTCGCTTAACTGCGACTGACAATTGTTCCACCGCCTGGACGTAATCTCGTTTCAGGTTGTATGCCACACCGAGAAGGTAAGCAATTTCCGGGTCACTATTGTCAGCGCTACGGAGAAGCTTTATGGCCTCATCAGCCTTTGCCCCTTCGAGAAGCTTCTCTGCTTGCACGAGAGTCTCTGACGTGGGTGCCCTTTGGTCTTGAGCGGAGAAGGCATAGCCACAAAAAGGCACAAGAGTCACAAAAATGATAATTGTCGTCAGGCGAGGACCGTTTCTTATTCTGCGCATTTCACTTACCGGGCCGCTGAATCATTGTCAACCGCCGCCCGTTCTTTTCTATGATCTGATGGACTATTATCATCCGTGCAAATCCGTGGTTAAACTACGTCAGTATCTCACCTGGGTGCTCGTAGCAGAAGTTGAATATGCAGTGGTCGAAACTTAAATCGAGGGTAAAGAGCTTCATCTGTCCTGAATTAAAGGACAGAATAGATTTTCATCTAACCAGTTACCGTGAGTCACATGATGGCGCGGATAAGGTCTGGATCACAGTCGACGGCGAGCGCGTCTTTAGCTGCAAACATTATCCCCATGAACGGGCGGAGGCGGAGGCTTATTACAGCGGTCTGCGCGGCGAGCAGGTCAATGATTTCCTGAAGGCGCGGGAGATTCATGGGCCGGGTGATTTCGTCGACGCCATGCGCGCTTATCTTGATCTGCCCATAGGCGAGGCTCTGAAATCTTCAGACCCTTTAATCAAGGCGTTCGCGCTGGTTGACCGCCGCGTGGGTAGAAGGACGATTGAGAAGTTTGAAATCTCTGACGCGGAACATACGCTTGTCAAAGTGTTCTACGAGTTACGGCACGATCGTTCTATTGGTCCTGGCGTTTAGAATGTGGCGAAAGAGCGGGCGCCAAGTTGTTTCAATTCCACCGCGCACAGAACGAAATGACCCAAGAGGACAAGCTAGTTCGATTCCTGCGGTCGGAAATCGAGCCGATTTCTGATGGGTATAGCAAGAAGGCTTATCGCGCCTCGGCTTACTTGCGAGATGGCACATACCTTCCCTGTGTTGTGTTCCGGCAAATGTCTGACATAGTTGAGTTGGCAATCCGCAGAATTGCGGACACAAAAAGTGAGAAGGAGGAAGATTGGTATAATTACCAGATGGTCATCAGGTCGTTTGTGGCTACCACTAATCGTGTCGCTTTCTATGATGTCGCCCGTATTGAAAAGAGTCCGTATGCATTGCCAGTTAGCATCCTGAAGAAAGTTCTAGAGGCCGGAGAAACACACATGAGTTGGATAAGCTTTGTGGGAGTCATGAACGATAGTAAACAGTTCGATTTTGGCTCTACCTATCACGTCGAATTCTTCGATATGCCGGAAGGTTATACGGCAGAGTGTATTGTAGATGTAATCCCACATAGAAGTGTGGGCTCGCAGATGTTTAGAGAGAAGCCCTACTTTAATTGTTTTGTAGATGCGTATTGGTCGTGAGCAGACCTTCGACGAAGACCGACAACAACTTCATCAACAGGAGATACCATGAAAAGATCAATTCAATGTAAGTTGGTTTGCGCGCTGGCTCTTGTCTTGAGCCTTTCAGTCGCTTGCTCTTCTCCCCCTAAACAGCAAAAAGCTGTAAAGACTGTGGCGTTCATTACCAACAGCACCTCCGACTTCTGGAAGGTCGCTCGTAAAGGAACTGAGAAGGCTGACGCGGAACTCTCCGATGTGACAGTGGCCTTTAAAACCACCAATACCGGAGCGATCGAAGAGCAGAATGGCCTCATCCGACAGGCACTCGATCGTGACGAAGCTGATGCCATTGCTATCAGCCCGGTCGATCCTGCCGGTCAGAAGACGGTGATCAATAATGCGGCAAAGAGAGCTTTCGTCATGACTCAGGACAGCGATGCGCCCGATACAGATCGTGCTCTCTACCTTGGTGCGGACAACCGCGCGGCAGGCCGGCAGGCCGGCGAACTCATCAAGCAAGCTCTGCCGCAGGGTGGAAAAATCATGGTCTTCGTCGGCAAACGCGAAGTGCAAAACGCAAAGGACCGCTTTGAAGGGTTGAAGGAATCGCTTCAGGGTTCAAAGGTTGTGATTATCGATCTTATGACTGACGATGCTAATGCCTCTAACGCCAGAGATAATGCTTATGAAACGTTGAAAAAATATCCTGACATAGCCGGCATGGTTGGTTTGTGGTCCTACAATGGCCCAGCGATTGTGCAAGCACTTAAACCTGAAGGTAAGACTGGCACAATTAAGATCGTGTGCTTCGACGACGAACAGGAGACACTCGCAGCGATCAAGGAAGGAGCCATCTTCGGCACCGTGGCG
>DASUYO010000167.1:0-6884 GCA_036377375.1 Pyrinomonadaceae bacterium | reverse complement strand
TGGAAAGGATGTGCCCACCGTCAGGCCAGTTTCGGGATCACGTGGGTTGCTGCCGTCGAAGCTGCCTGGTCCAAACTTCTCTCCGTTCCAACTCGCTTTAAATAGGACCAGTCGATCGGGATCTTTAACCGGCAACTTCTTAAGCAACACTGCATCGACGACGCTGAACAGCGCCGTGTTTGCGCCGACACCAAGCGCGAGCGTCAGCACCGCGATCGCCGTGAACGCCGGATGCTTCACCAGCATCTTCGCTGCGTAACACAAGTCCTTCCAGAGTGCCTGCATTTCATCCTCCTATTGGCCACGAATTTACACTGATGAAGACTGATATCCGTTCGCAATCTGTGTAAATCCGTGTTACTCGTATCGCAGTGCCACCAGCGGATCGACCTTCGTCGCCCGTCGCGCCGGCAGATAACACGCCAGCAACGCAACGACGAACAACGTCCCCGTCACGATCGAAAACGTCCCAACGTCGCTTGTACTCACCTGGTAAAGCAGCGTGCTCAACAAGCGCATCAAACCAAGCGCTGCAAACACACCAATCCCAACACCCAAGATCGCCAGCAGCATTCCCTGCTTCAAAACCATCTTGAGAATGTCAGAAGGTTTCGCACCCAACGCCATGCGCACGCCGATGTGATGCGTTTGTTGGCTCACGGAGTAAGAAACAACTCCGTAAATTCCAATCGACGCCAACAACAATGCCACTCCAGCAAAGATGCTGATCAATAGCGCGGGAAAACGTCGCATGAACGACGCAGGCGTCTGCGCGATCATCTCGTTCATCGTACGCATGTTGAGAATTGCAGCATCAGGCTCGAGGCTGCGGATCTCGTTTCGAATCACACCGGCGAGAGCATTCGGATCCGTATCAGTGCGGACAACAAGGCTTGTAAATGTTGAAGTGTTCTGACGGAACGGGTAATACAGCACCGGCTTGATTGCGTCATCCAAACCAGTGATCTTCACGTCGCCAACGACGCCGACGATCGTATCCGGTGGACCCTCAATCGATGGATATCTGATCCGCATACCTACCGGGTCGCGACCACCAAACATGCGATCGGCAATGGTCTTGCCGATAATCACCACGCCGGGCTTGTCACCGGCATCG
This sequence comes from Pyrinomonadaceae bacterium, assembly GCA_036377375.1. Taxonomy (GTDB): domain Bacteria; phylum Acidobacteriota; class Blastocatellia; order Pyrinomonadales; family Pyrinomonadaceae; genus PSRF01. The sequence continues at coordinate 5,767 of DASUYO010000167.1, read as the reverse complement.
CGCTGATCAAACGTGCGACCGGCGAGCAACGGCACGCCGAGAGTCTGGAAGTAAGTGTCGCCGACCACGCGAAGGTTGGCTTCAGTCTCTTTGCCCGGCGCTGGAATCGGATCGCCGTCGATGAAAAAGCGCGTGGTGTTGCCGGCGTTGACCGGGAGAATGTCCACCGTTCCTGCGCCCGCTACGCCAGGCAGCGCCTGCACGCGTTCCTGGATCTGTTCGTTGAAGTTGATGAGTTGGTTGGCCTGACTGTACTTCCCAGGCGGCAGGACCAGCGCCATCGTGAGCAGGTTCTCGGTCTTAAAGCCGATGTTCGTTTCCAACAGTCGCAGCAGACTCTTCATCATGAGTCCGGCTCCGATCAGCAGCACAACGGCGAGCGCGATTTCCGTCACGACCATCGCGCTCCGCAGTCGATTCCCTGCACCGATCGACGTGCTGCGTCCGCCTTCTTTCAACGCTTCGTTGAGATCGAGTCGCGATGACTGCAATGCCGGCGCCAGCCCGAAGATGACGCCGGTGATCAATGAAAGAAGAAGCGAGAAGGTGAGAACGCGGGTATCAAGACTCAGCGTCTTGAGAAACGGCATCGCATTCAACTGGCTCTGCGGCAACGCCGCGACGAGTGCGGGCACGCCCCAATAAGCAATGACTAACCCGGCGGCGCCTCCGATTACGAAAAGCAACGTCGACTCCGTCAGTAATTGCCGGATAACACGCCAGCGACTCGCGCCGAGTGCAGAGCGGATCGCGACCTCCTTGTGCCGCGCCAGTGATCGCGTCAACAAGAGACTGGCGACATTCGCACATGCGATCAGCAACACAAAACCGACGGCCGCGAGCAGCACCATGAGTATCGGTCGCACAGTTCCAACAACTTCTTCCTGCAAAGGAACGAGTCTGAGTGTCGTTCCCGCGTGTGAATCACTGAATTGCTGCTCGATGCGACTCGCGATAACACTCAGCTCTGATTGCGCCTGCGTTGCGTCGACGCCGGATTTAAGACGCCCAATCACGTTGGTCCCGTGCAGGAAGCGACGAGTCAACTGGTTCTTTGTTGGCTGGTACGGAAGAAAGATGTCGGCGGGCCTGAGCGCGAACTGAAAACTCGCGGGCAGCACTCCGATCACAGTGTAGTTTTCGCCGTTGATGGTGAGACTGCGACCGATAACGGAAGGATCGCCGCCGAAGCGTCGTTGCCAGAATCCATAAGTGAGCACGGTAGTTTTCGGTGTACCCGGCGTGTCTTCACCTGTTTGAAAAGTCCTGCCGAGAATCGGATCAACGCCGAGCACTGAAAAGAAGTTTGCGCTCACGCGTGGTCCAGGAATGCTCTCGGCCTCGCCCAAGCCACTCAACAGCACCCGACCGCCGGTGTAGGCGGCAAGTCCTTCGAAGACGTTGTTCTGTTGATAGTCCTGATAGTCCGGATAAGAGAACTCACGCTTCGGGTATTCAGCCTTCGGTGTCTGTTCCCAAAGATGATAGAGCCGCTCCGGTGATTTATACGGCAACCCGCGCAGCAGTGCTGCATTGACAACTGTGAAGATCGAAGTGCTCCCGCCGATGCCCAGCGCGAGCGTGATCACTGCGATGGCAGTAAAACCGGGATGTTTCAACAACCCACGAATCGCAAAACGAACGTCTTTAATTACCGAATTCATTTTTGTGCCTTTTGTGCCTTTTTGCGGCGCTATTCGTATCTCAGAGCGATCAACGGATCGACTCTCGTCGCACGCCGTGCAGGCATGTAACATGCAAGAAACGCCACCAGCGTAACCATCAATGAAACCACCATGAACGTTGGTCCATCTGTCGGGCTGACGCCGTAAAGCAATCCTGTTATCAATCGCGTCAGCGCCAGCGCTCCTGCAGCCCCGAGTCCGACGCCGATGAGCGCCAGAACCAGTCCCTGGCCCACAACCAACTTGAAAACATCTCGCCGCTGTGCGCCGAGTGCAATGCGAATTCCGATCTCATGCGTGCGCTGCGCGACCGAATAGTTGATGACGCCAAACACACCGATCATCGCGAGCAGCAGCGCCATTAATGCGAAGATCCCGAGCAGCGACGTGTTGAATCGTGGCTCCGCCACCGACTCGGAGAAGAGTTGGTCCATCGTCGTCACGGTTACAGGTAGATCTTTGTCGAGCGCCTTGAGTTGTTCGCGCGCTGCCGCCGCCAACTGAAGTGGGTCACCACTGGTGCGCGCCATCACAGCCATCGATGATTGCGGCTCCTGACGCTGCGAGAGATAGATCTCCGGACTTGGCGGCGTATTCAATCCCGTGTGGTGCACGTCGCCAACAACGCCGACGATGGTCAACCACGGACTGAAAATGATTTTGAGACGACGGCCCAAAGGATCTTCATTGGGGAAGTAAAGCCGCGCCATCGTCTCGTTGATGATTACCACTGGCGTAGCCTGCGGCTCATTGAAATGTTTCGGGAAGGGCTGCTGTTCGAACCAGCGAATGAGCGGTAATGCCACGCGCGCGTCTGAGCTGTTGAAGAACCGCCCCTTGCGCAGCGGGATCTGCATTGCGCGAAAGTAGTCGTCGCTGACTCCTCTGGTTGCGGCTTGCTGTTGTGCGCCTTTCGGCGGGTCCGGGCGGCTTTCGATTGCAAATGGACTCCAGTTCTCAGCGTGGCCGAGAGGCGTCTGTGTTGTTGCGCCAACCGACTCTACTCCGGGCAAAGCCTGAAGCCGTTCAATCAGCTCGTTGTAAAAGGCTGTCTGTTGCTGAGGCTCACTGTATTTGGCGTCGGGAAGTGAGAAGTCGAGCCGCAACACGTGATGTGGTTGGAAGCCGGGATCGACTCGCACGAGCTGCATGAAACTCTTCAACATCAAGCCGCCGCCGACCAGTAGCACGACTGCGAACGCCACCTCTGCAATTACAAGCATGCTGCTGACGCGACGTCCCACGGGCGTAGACGAGCCACGCATGCCATCTTTGATCCACTCGTAGAGCCGTGGCTCTGAGTTGCGCCACGCAGGTGCGATCCCCGTGAGCAATCCGGTGAGAATGGAAAATCCAAACGTCGCGAACAGGACTCTGCCATCGACACTGATCTGGTCTAAGCGAGGAATATTGACGGCGGTAGTCCTGCTGAGCAAAGTAGCCAGCCAAACAGCAGACAAAAGACCGAGTCCACCTCCGATGAGTGATAGCAACAAACTTTCGATCAGCGTCTGACGAATCAACCGCCAGCGACTCGCGCCGAGCGCCGTCCTGATTGCCATCTCTTTCTGCCGCACTGCCGCACGGCTCAAGAGAAGATTGGCGACATTCGCGCAGGCGATGAGCAACACGAATCCGACTGCTGCGAACAAGGTGATCAACGGCAGTTCTGCTTTGCCTGTGACTTGTTCGTGTAATCCGACAATCTGAACACCGTGCCCATGATTCGCGTCTGGAAATTGCTGCTCCGTCTGTTGCGCTATATGGACCAGTTCGGCCTGTGCCTGGTCCAACATTACGCCCGGCTTAAGACGCCCAAACACCTCGTAGCTGTGCCTGCCGACTTTACGCAGCTCACCACGCAGATCGATCGGCACGAGCACCTCAGGCACGAGTTCCAGCGCCGGCATGACGCCGACGATCGTGTAACTCTGATCGTTGAGCAGAACGTTTTGATTAATGACGTTCGGATCAGATCCGAAACGCTGTGTCCAAAGCTTATGGCCCAGGATGGCGACTTTCGCGCCACCACCTTCGTCCTCACCCGGTACAAATGCGCGACCCAACGAAGGCGAGACTCCGATCACTGAGAAGTAATCAGTCGAGACCTCGCCAACGTCGACCATCAATGGATCGCCGCGGCCGGTGAGATTGAGTCCGTTTGGTTGAAAGATTGTCAGCGCTTCGAAAGATTGGGAACGATCTTTGAAGGCAGCATATTCATGACCGGACAGCGGCAAGTTTGCACGGCCGGAATTCGCGCGCCTCTCCCACACAACCATCAATCTGTCGGGATCTTTAAAAGGCAACGGCCGCAGCAACACAGCATTGACCACACTGAAGATGGCAGAGTTCGCGCCGATGCCCAGCGCGAGCGTGAGCACGGCGATCGCTGTGAACGCCGGTCGCTTCACCAAACCTCGCAGTGCGAAACGGATGTCTTTGATAATGGAGTCCATCTGTGTAATCTGTGGATGGCCTTTTCACTCGTATCTGAGCGCTACCAATGGATCGACCTTCGTCGCCCTGTGTGCCGGAATAAAGCACGCCAACAACGCCACGCCGATCAAAACCGCTGACACAACCCCGATCGTCAGTCCATCAGTCGGTGTCACTCCAAACAACAAACTCGTCATCAAATGCGTCAACGCAAAAGCTCCTGCCAATCCGAATGCCACGCCGATGCTCACCAACGCGATCCCATTTCGAATAATCAGTTTGAGCACATCAATCGAGCGCGCACCCAACGCCACCCGAATACCGATTTCCTGAGTCCGTTGCGTGACCGCGTTCGACATCACTCCGTAAATTCCAATCGCTGCCAGCACCAAAGCCAAGCCGGCAAACAGCGACAACAGCGACATGTTGAACCTGCGCGCGGCAAAAGAGCTCGCCGCAACTTCGCTCATGGTCTCCACTCTGGTGACAGGTAGCTGCGAATCGACTTTCCAGATCTGCTGCTTAAGCGCCTGAGCAGTGCCGGCCGGATCACCTTGCGTTCGCGCGGCAATAGACATCCATCTTTTCCAGGGATTGATTTGCGTGTAGGGCGTGTAGAGTGCTGCTTCCTCAGGGAGATCCAAACCGAAATGCTTTACATCGCCGACAACGCCGACAATTGTTATCCATTGGATCTCCGGGTTGCGCGCCCAACGCACTCGTTTGCCAATTGGATCTTCGTCCTGGAAATACTGGCGCACCAAAGAGTCGTTCGCGATCCCGACGAGTGGTGCTTTTTCATCGAAGTCTTGTGGACCAAAATCTCGTCCGCGCCGCAAAGGAATTTGCATGACTTTGAAGTAGTCACCCAACACGCTGCGCGTTTCCACACTCGGTTCGTCACCGGGCGCGATTGGCGGCCGGTTCTCGACCAGAAAATCGTGATTGAGAGAGTCGCCGCTCAGTGGCAGCTCACTGATCATTGCAGCCTGCACACCCGGCAGTGAGTTCATGCCGGCCAACACCTGTTTGCGAAAGCGTGTTTGCGGTGGAACTTCTTTGTAGCGAGTCTCAGGTAATTCGACCCGCATCGTGATCAGGTGATCCGGATTGAAGCCCGGCTCGACGGAACGGAGTTTCCAGAAAGTTTTGATGAGCAGACCCGCGCCAACCAGAAGAACCAGTGCGACTGCGAGTTCGACAACAACGAACGTGCTTCGCAATCGTTGTCGCGCACCTCCGGCCGTCGCGCTTCGCCCACCTTCTTTTAGCGCGTCACCAACTCGATCGCGCGAAGCCGTCCATGCGGGCACGAGCCCGAAGATAAGTCCCGTCAATATTGAAATGCCGAGAGTGAAACCAAGAACGCGCCCATCCACTCCGATCTCTGACAAGCGCGGCAGGTTTGCCGGCTTAAACGACACGAGGAGTCGCGTGGCCCAAAACGCAAGCACAACCGCTGCAGCGCCGCCGGCCAGTGACAACAACAGACTTTCCGTCAGCAACTGGCGCATCAAACGCCAGCGACCCGCACCCAGCGCACCACGAATCACAAATTCGCGTTGACGCTCAGCGGCGCGTGCGAGCAGAAGATTCGCGAAGTTTGCGCACGCGATCAGAAGCACGAAAGTTACCGCAGCAAA
>DASUYO010000166.1:0-4043 GCA_036377375.1 Pyrinomonadaceae bacterium | reverse complement strand
GCGCCGATGAAGCGACCCACCATGGCGCCGCCCCAATAGAGCGACACGTAACCGGCGGCGATCTGTGGTGATAAGCCCGCAATATCCGGCTGACCGAAATAGCTCACCATGAAGCTTCCAATTGAAACCTCGGCACCAACGTAGGCGAAAATTCCGAGCGCGCCGAAAAGCAGATTGGGATGCTTCCAGATTGAATCCTTGGCCTGCTCTCCAGAACCGACTGTTGCCTGCTCAATTTTTGGGAGCTTAAACATGGCGATCGCCGCAGCTAGTAAGATCAGCGCAACACTGATGATGATGTAGGGAATCTTGACGGACCCGGCCTGTTGCACACGATACAAATGCAAAGCTTCAGGCGAGAATCGTCTCAACTGTTCGACTGCTAATGGTGCTGTACTGAGGATGAGCATGCCTCCAAGTACCGGCGCCAGCGTGGTGCCGAGCGAGTTAAAAGCCTGAGTCAGGTTCAACCGGCTTGAAGCAGTTTCAGGTTTGCCGAGCACGATCACGTAGGGATTCGCCGCCACCTGAAGACCGGTAATGCCGGCGGCGAGGATCATTAATGCGATCAGAAACAATGGGAACGAAGGAGCAGCAGCGGCTGGCACAAACATGGCGGCGCCAATCCCCATAGTGATCAAGCCGACAACCATGGTCTTCTGGTACCCAATCTTGTTAACGACCCTGGACCACGGTACTGAAAAGAGGAGGTATGCCGAGAAAAACGCGAGCTGGACCAGCATGACCTGCGAGTAGTTCAAATCAAAGATCGACTTGAGGTGTGGGACCAGGATGTCGTTCAAACTGGTGATAAAACCCCACATGAAGAAAAGCGACGTAACAATTATCAGCGGTCGGGTGTAGTTCCTGGTGGCGGTCGCTGAAGCAAGGGCTGCTTCATGTGCCGGTTCAGGCCGAGTTACCATCTCTGAAGTCGCCATCTCTCTTCTCTCTCTCTCCTACTCTATAAACTTTCAGATTGCGCTACTGTTACCACCAGGTTTCGGCCTGCACGCCATAAGTGAAGCCACTCGTTCTATCGCGAAACGGAACCCCGCCGACGAAACCGCGTAGACCGTCCGACCAACTTGCGTAGGTTAGAAAAACTCGCAGTGCGGGCCGGCTAAAGAACTTGCGACCGGCACCGATTTGCGGAGCGATCGTGAATTTGCGAAGCCAGCCGTCGTATTGACCAATGCCGCTACGCGTCCGATCAAACCCACCTTCAAACGCTAGCGAGAGATGATCGGTAAAAAAGAATTGCGGCCTGGCCCCAAAGGATATCCACTGGTTCCACCCATCTTTCGGATTGCCGTTCTGAGTGCGCTGGTAGATGACGACCGGCTGGATAGCGAACTTGTCATTCGGTTGAACAAGAAAGTGCTCTACGATTCGAAATCGCTTTGAATTTTTGAGAAACGGAGTCGGGTCATCGATGAACGTACCGAAATTGCTGGCGGCTCCCTTTCCGTACTGGACGGAAAACCAGTTGTAGCCACCTTTCCATTCCAGACGTTGATGCCCAATTCCGAAGGCGTATCCGTTGCTGGTTGGAATAACAGTGCCGGATTCCGTCGTGCCCCCCTTCGCCCTGGCGTAGTTAAACCAGGCTCCTATTTTTCCGCCTGGCGCCTTCACGTCATAGAGACGCACATCGATGTTGCTCTTTGCGTAGACTCCATTCTCGGTCGTGATGTCGGGCCGAGCACCGGCCAGAAAGGCGACAGACATCTTGCCCACTCTGACATTCAAATCCTCAACGCCCGCACCGTAACCGCTCATGTCAGAGATGTAGAAGTCGTTGATGTGTGATTGATAACGACGGTAGTAACGCTCCCCAGCCCAGAACTTGGCAGTCGGTTGGCTTTCAAAAACGTTTCCGGCCTGAACAAAAGCTTCACGAAAGCGGAATTGGTCGTTGCCATTGCCTCCAGGGAAATTTGCGTAACTCGCCGAGTTCGTTGTATTGGCCTCCACCATGACCTCTGTTCTTATCCAAGCCTTATCGGAATCATGATTTGGGTTCACCCAATTGTTGACGAAGATAAGTTCAGCGTATGTCTCGGCCTCATTCCCGAGCCGGTATTTCGCATCGGCGCCCGGGGCTTGAAACGCAACCTGCTGCCCGCCGCGACTGTTGAGACCGTAACCGGAGCGCAGATACCCGTGGAATTCAAAACTTCTTACTTGCTCTTGCAGCTGCGCGATCTTTGTATCTGCATCCCTCAAAAGATCGTAGGTTGGTGCCGATGGTACTTGCCCCTGAAGTGTTTGTTCTTTTTGAGCCGACTGTCCGAGGGCAGCATTTGCTGCGTCTTGCGCTGCGCGCCCTACTGCTGACACGACACCCTCGTTTCGTGATGGACTCGGGGCTGGTTCGCTCTTTTCCTTGAGCTGTTGTTCCAGAGCGCTGATCCGCTGCTTTAACTCAAGGGTCGTCTGCTCGTATTGCTGCTTTAGTTGTTGTATCTGTTTTTGTATCTCGTCAGTCTGTTGGGCGTGGGCAGGCAAAACAAGGGAGAAAAACACCGCGAAGAGCCAAGCGATTTGTTTTAGCGAATGTCTCTGACCATCAGTTGCGTTGCCTACAGCTCCCGAAGCGCGCTTCATGCGAACCGGGGTATGTGTCTCAATGGATATTCCTCCAACGTGCTTTAGGATCGTCCGCATAGCCATTGCCTGGTTTCCGCGTTCATCAGACGCTGTTCCAAGACAACGCATGTACCGGACAATCAACTATGGAAAGGGCTGAAATTACGAAGATAATAAGAGGACAGAATCGAAGACTGCCGGAAGTGACGCTTTTGCGAGCGGCGGGTGCTTCGAAATCCCCGACATTTTTTACCGCGGTAACGACTCAATCAGACTTAGCTGAATCAGACGACTCTAGTGCCCAGAGGTGTTATTCCACGGCTTCGCGCAGGTCAGCGCGGACACCCACGGCCCTCATGAGAAAACCGACACCACGGTGGTCCGACACTATTTTGTGTATTCGGGCCTTTTGGCGTCGATATCCTGTGGGGGTGCCGAGAGCGGCGTTCGAGACCCTGTGTAAGTCTTGAAATAGCTGAGGTTGCAGAGCTGATTTGCCGAAGGGGGGACTCGAACCCCCACGAGTTGCCTCACACGCCCCTCAAACGTGCGCGTCTGCCAGTTCCGCCACTTCGGCATGAAGTGAGTTTAGAGGGCGGCTTATTATAGCCGGATTAGTTTTCAATCAAACAACAGTTACTTCTTGCTCGCAGCCGGTGATGCTGCTGGTGAAGCTTGTTGCGCCGGGGAGGCGGCCGGCGATGCAGCTGGCGAAGCAGCGGGTGTCGGCGTCGCTGTCGCAGTCGGTGGAGCGCTTTCCGGATTCGACTGCAACACCGATCGAGAGCCCGTGAGAATCGGCAGGCCGAGCGCGAGTGCAATCAACATGAATGCGGCCGCGGCTCCGATCGTGATCTTTGCCAGGAGACTCGCAGTGCCACGTGGTCCAAAAGCCGTGCTCGAAAGAGTGTTGGAAAAGAGCGCGCCTGCATCCGCTTTGCCGGGTTGCAGCAATATCACCACGATCAAAATCAGACACGATAAAATAAACAGCGTGTAAAGAATATAAGTTAACAAATCAAATCCTTATCTGTTGTAATTCACAATTTCCGCAAAACTCTCCGCTTTCAAACTCGCGCCGCCGACAAGCGCACCATCAATATCCGGTTGACTCATCAATCCCGCGATGTTATCAGGCTTAACCGAGCCGCCGTAGAGAATTCTCAGAGCCTCGCCGGCCTCTTTAGTTTGCCTTTCCGCGAAAACGCGCCGGATAAACGCATGCATTTCCTGCGCTTGTTCCGGCGTCGCTGTACGTCCAGTGCCAATGGCCCAAACAGGCTCGTAAGCGGCGATGATACGGTCGAGATCTGAGGCTGTCAACCCGCTGAGTCCCGCAGTCAACTGCTGCGAAACCACGGTTTCCGCGCTTCCCTGTTCGCGCTGATCGAGCGTCTCACCAACGCACATGATCACCGTCAAACCGGCGGCCACACCCGCATGCGTCTTGC
>DASUYO010000165.1:0-11017 GCA_036377375.1 Pyrinomonadaceae bacterium | reverse complement strand
TTGATTCAGCGTGACTATTCAAACGGTGGTTTTTACAACTACTACTTCCCGGGCGGTCTCGCGGCTGACAAAAGCGCGCAGTCGGCTCCGCAAAACGGTCCCGAAAGCCACACTGACACCGGTCGTGCAGTTTACGGCGGCGGCGGAATCTCACCGGACGAAGTGGTGAAGCCGGGTCTGATCACCGCGGCTGAACGACACCTGCGCGATGTGCTGTTTGCGTTTTCGTTGGAGTTGACGAGTGGAAGAGTTCCGGGTTTTGAGCAGTACAAGATTCAACGCGCGATCGAGTTTGATCACGATCTCGAGAATGAAGATTATCCGGTTACCGATGCTCTGTTTCAGGCGCTGAAGAAGTTTGCAGTGAACAAGCCGATTTACAAAGTCACTCCTGACCAGCTCGACAAGTCGCGCACGTTCGCCGAAAGACAGTTGCGGTATAACCTGCTGTCGGCGGCTTATGGTTACCGTACTGCGACGCAGGTCTTTAACGATGCCGATCCGCAGATCGCGCGTGCAGTTGACGCTATGCCTCGCGCTCGCGAGCTGGCGTTGGCAGCGAGTCGCGCACGGGCCCGCGGATAAACGCAGATCCGAACTCTCATCATTATCAACCACAGCGCCGCGCGTGCGCGGCGCGTGTGGCCCACGATCCAAAAACAACTCGATGCGGCCGGCGTTGAGTATCAAGCCTACGAAACAAAATCGCCCGGAGATGCTACGACTCAAACGCGCGCTGCTTTGCGAGCCGGCATGAAGATGATTGCTGTCGTTGGCGGCGACGGCACGCTGAGTGAGACAGCAGAAGGTTTCTTCGAGTTCAATAACGATCTCGATCTGCTTCCAAACCCGGTCAATCCTGAGGCGACACTAGCCATCCTGCCTGCCGGAACCGGTGATGATTTTGCGCGTGGTCTGCTCGGCAACCGCAGCCCGCTGCAATACTGGATTGAAACCTTCATTGCCTACTCGCGGGGCGAGAGTGCCGCAGTTACTCGAACGATGGATGTTCTTTACGGCCGCTGTAACGACTTTGAAAAGCCGTTCATCTGTTTCAACGCTTCAACTATGGGCATTGGAGGCGAAACGGCCGGGCGCGTCGCGGCGCAAGGAAAGTTCATGCGCAACTTCTCCGGTGAGTTTCGTTTTGTGTATGCGGCTGTCGGCGCTTTGGCAGCGTGGCGTGAGCGGCGTGTGCGCGTCACGGTTGACGGATGCACCGTCGTCGATGGACCAATGAACCTGGTTGCGGTTGCGAACGCGCTCTACGCCGGAGGCGGCATGATGTTGTCGCCCGACGCCCGTATCGATGACGGCAAGCTCGACGTGATCACTGCTTCCGGTCTGTCGCGTGTAAATGTCGTGACAGAGCTTTCACGCGTGCACACTGGCGGGCATGTCAAAAATCCAAAAGTCACGATCACACAAGGCACTATCGCGTGTATCGAAACTTTCTTACAGCAGGACGCGATGCCTTTGGAGGCGGATGGAAATGTGCGCGGTGTGACGCCGGTGCAGTTTCAGGTGTTACCGGCCGCATTGCGGTTTGTTTCGAGAGCTTGAATCTTGGCAACGCGGCGGCGGTGGCGTTCTTCACCAGTAAACTTCGCCGCTACAAATGCGCGAACAATGTCGAGTGCGAGCTCAACTCCGGTCACGCGCGCTCCTAGACAAAGCACATTGCAATCGTCGTGTTCGCGTGATTGATGCGCAGAATAGGTGTCGCCGCACAGTGCCGCGCGAATGCCGATCAGTTTGTTAGCAGCGACGGCAGCACCGACACCACTGCCGCAAACAAGTATTCCGATCTCTGCCGTGCGGTTTTGAACCGCTTCGCCGACTTGTTTGGCGTAGTCAGGATAATCGTCGGGGATGGAGCCGTCGTGCGTGCCGAAATCGATGAGTTCATGACCACTGCGGCGCAGTTCTTCGATTACGCGTTCGTTAAGAGGAAACCCGGCATGGTCCGCACCGATGGCTATCTTCATGATGATTTTTGATTTGGCAGCAACGCGCGGGCGTGCGTCAAAACGTTATCAACGTTGAATCCGAGATTCTTCAACGCCACATCTCCCTTCGCCGACGCCCCAAAACGATCCAGACAAATAACGTCGCCTGCTGGTCCCACGTATCGGTCCCAACCCTGACGGACACCAGCCTCGATCGCGAGCCGCGCCGTCACTGAAGGCGGCAAAACCTGGTCACGATATTCCTGCGACTGCTCCTCAAACAACTCCCAGCAAGGCATCGACACAACACGCGTCGCTACACCTCCCGCTTCCAGCTTCTCGCGTGCTTCCATTGCGAGTGAAACTTCCGAGCCAGTTGCAATCAGGATCAGTTGCGGCAATCCGGAATCAGACTCAGCGAGAACATACGCGCCGCGTCGCACGCCATCCGCTTTCGCAAAACGGTTCCGATCGATCACCGGCACCTTTTGTCGCGTGAGTGCGAGTGCAGTCGGCGCCTTGCGTCGAAGAATCGCAATTCGCCACGCTTCACTCACTTCCCCCGGATCAGCCGGACGAATCACAAACAGGTGTGGGATCGCACGCAAAGCAGCAAGATGTTCGATCGGCTGGTGCGTTGGTCCATCTTCGCCGAGTCCGACTGAATCATGCGTGAACACATAAATCACTTGCACTTCTGAAAGTGCTGCCAGGCGGATTGCCGGCCGCATGTAATCAGAGAACGTCATGAACGTTCCGCCAAACGGAATCAAACCGCCGTTCAGTGAAATACCCGTCAGCGTCGAGCCCATCGCATGTTCGCGCACACCGAAGTGCAAGATGCGCCCGTCGTACTCGCCCCCTTCAAAACTATGGCTCGACTTGATGTCGGTATTGTTCGAAACCCCTAGATCGGCAGAACCACCGATCAGCATCGGCAACACCGACGCGAGTGCGTTTATCACTTCACCACTCGACACACGCGTCGCGACCGGTTTCGCATCTTCAAACTTCGGCAGATGATCTTCCCAACCTTCAGGCAATTCGCCACTCATCATCAGCCGCCAAGTTTTAGCTTCCTCCGGATTAGTTTCCTCATACTGCTGGACGAGCGCGTCCCACTCAGTTTCGAATCGCTCGCCCTGCGGAATTGCCTCGCGGAAATGCGCGAGTGCTTCTTCGGGAATGTAGAACTGCTTATCTTCGGGCCAGCCAAGATGCCGCTTCGTTTCGCGCACCGCTTCTTCCCCGGGCGCATCGCTGTGAGCTTTGCGTGTGCCCTGCGTCGGCATGCCGAATCCGATAACTGTTTTGACGGAAATCAGGCTGGGCCTGTCAGTGACTGCCTGCGCCGCGCGAATCGCTTTCTCAATGTCGTCGAGGTTGTTGCCGTCTGTAACAGTCTGCGTGTGCCAGCCGTATGCTTCGAAGCGCTTTGGCACGTTTTCGCTGAACGCGAGACTCGTGAAGCCTTCAATCGTGACCTGATTGTCGTCGTAGAGATAGATCAACTTGCCGAGCTTCAGATGACCTGCGAGCGAGGCTGCTTCAGAAGCGACACCTTCCATCAGATCGCCGTCAGAGACGATTGCATAAACATAATGATCGATCAGCGGAAAGTCTTCCTTATTGAACATCGCCGCGAGGTGCGCGGCGCCCATAGCCATGCCGACGCCATTCGCGAAGCCTTGGCCGAGTGGACCAGTCGTAATCTCGACGCCCGGTGTGAGTCCGTATTCAGGATGACCCGGAGTCTTTGAGCCCCACTGCCGAAAGTTCTTGATCTCGACGAGAGGAAGATCGTAGCCAGTCAGATGGAGAAGCGAATAGAGCAACATCGAGCCGTGACCGGCAGAAAGCAGAAAACGATCGCGGTTGTCCCACTTCGGATTTTTTGGATTGTGCCTGAGGAAGCGCGTCCAGAGAACGTAGGCCATCGGCGCTGCGCCAAGCGGCAGGCCGGGATGGCCCGACTCCGCTTTCTGCACGGCGTCGAGCGTCAATGCACGGATTGTGTTGATGCACAGTTGATCGAGTTCGGGGTTCACGTTGGAGTTTTCTTTTTGCACTGGCGCGCTCATTGGTTGGGTTTCCTGTTTAGCCACAAAAAGGCACAAAAGTCACAAAAATATTTGCTTTATTGTCGGTTGTAAAGTCGTTCGTAGAGTTCCTCCTGGCGTGCGAGGCCCTCCTGATAACGCGCGTGGCGCGTCATGTCAGGCTCGAACACCCGTTCAATTTCAAATCGATCTTCCTCAATGCTTGCTATTTTGCCCACCACCTCCAGCGCAAGCAAGGCAGCCCCGCGGCTCGACGCCTCCGCACCTCCACCAAGCGTCAATCGCTGTCCCAAAACGTCGGCGATGATCTGCAACCACACTGAAGAAGATCGCAACGCATTCCCGGATGCCACAATCATCGCATTCGGCGCGATCTGATCGATTGCGCGATGAATCAACGCGAAGCGATATGCGATCGATTCCAGCACCGCGCGCGCAATCTCGACCGGTGTAGTTTTTTGAGTGAGTCCAAAGATTCCGCCGTGCGCATCAGCCAACCATCCGGTGCTGCGTTCGCCCGACCAAAAAGGCAGCACTGTTAACCCGTGAGAGTCAGGATCGAGCGCACCTATCTCTTCCTGCAACGCAGCGCGATCGTCATTGAAATTTATCGACTCATTTAACCACTGCACGAGACCGCCACCATCCGACAGCGCACCACCAATGACCACGCGATGCCGGCAAGCTCGATAACTCCAAAGACCAGGCGCGACTTTATCGGGCGGTTCACCGGCAAACACAACTCGCATTGCGCCCGATGTCCCCACCATCAATGCGATTCTGTCTTTCGTGCTGCAACCCGCGCCGATGTTGTTTGCCGCACCATCACCAACAATCGTCACGAGTCGAGCTTCAGACAGCGTGGGCCACCGAGATGCAAACGCGTCAGACAATCGCTCACTTGTCTGCGCTTTGATCTCCGGCAAAGTGTCCGCAGAGATCCGGAGCTCCTGAACAAAATCCCAATCCCAATCGCACTCTCGCTGGTTGAACAGTCCGGTAGCGGAAGCCATCGAGATCGACGTTGCAACGTCGCCGAACAAACGCAGGCAAAGATACTCAGCGAATCCAAGCCAGCAGCGAGTGTTGCGGAATTTATCAGTCTGCTCGCTCCGCAGCCATTGCAGCTTAGCAGGCCAGTAACTTGGGTGAAAACGGCAACCCGTGCGCGCATGAATCTCGAGCTCGTCGAAATCCAAGCGCAAGTTGTTTGCGAAGCGAGCGGCGCGAGTGTCGGCCCAGGTTAGTAGAGAGGTCGTGGGAGTGCCCTCTGAGTCGATGCCCATCAGGCTGTGCCAGAATGCTGAGATAGCGATGAGCTCGATTTGCGCTGCGGAGTGAAAGTGGTAAGTCAGCAGCTCGTCGATTGTCTTCACGACTTCATCGACGAGCTGATCCGGATCGAGCTCGGCAAAACTTGAAATGGCCGCGCTTCGTCGACTGCGCACCTGCGCGCCGGGCACTTCGCTGCCGTGCTCGTCAAACAGCGCCGCGCGCACTCCGGACGTGCCGACGTCGATGCTCAGTAACAAGCAAGGCTTGCTGCCTGCCATCACTGAGACGATGTTTGGCGCCGGCTCAACTTCGTCAATTACGTCGTCGAGCACACTGCTCATGGTAAATAGGTATTGCACATACAACTGTAGGGGCGGGCCCTCCGGGCCGCCCGTCTCACCATAGTGCCTCTTCGAATGACGGACGGCCACGGAGGGCCGCCCCTACAGTTGAACCGTCTCGCGCACGAAAGCAATGAAATCGCGAATATCGTCTTCAGTCGTATCAAACGAAGCCATTAGTCTGACTTCGGAAATCTCTTCATTCCAAACGTAGAAGAAGTATTTCTCTTGTAGCGCCGGAACATACTCGCTTGGAATAATCGCGAACACTCCATTCGCTTCCACCGGCTGCGTCAACTTTATCTGCGGCAACTTCGCCAGCTCACTTCCCAACAACTGCGCCATTCGATTCGCGTGCGCTGCGCTGCGACGCCACAGGTCGTCCGACAGCAGTGCTTCAAACTGTGCTGAGATGAAGCGCATCTTCGACGGCAGATGCATGCCTTGTTTGCGAATGTATTTGAAGTCGGCGCCACGTTTCTCATCAAAGAAGATCACTGCCTCACCGTACATCATTCCATTTTTTGTGCCGCCAAATGAAAGCACGTCCACGCCTGCATCGGCAGTTATCTCTTTCAGCGACGCATTAAGACTTACAGCCGCATTCGCGAGGCGCGCGCCGTCGACGTGCAGCAGCATGCCGTTATCGTGAGCGAAATCAGCTAGTGTCTTCAGTTCTTTTTGTGTGTAAACGGTGCCCATCTCGGTGGCTTGCGAGATCGTAATCACGCTGGGCTGAACGTGATGCTCGACTCCGATACCATGCAGCAAAGGTTTGATCTGCTCGACGCGAAGCTTGCCGTCAGGAGTCTGCACGGTGAGCAGTTTGCAGCCTGTAAATTTCTCCGGAGCGCCACACTCGTCGACATTCACGTGCGCAGTCTCTGCACAAATGATCGCCTGATACGAGTTTGTGATCGCTTTTAAGCCGAGGACGTTTGCACCCGTGCCGCCAAAAACAAAATGGACAGCGATATCTTCGCCAAAATGCTTTTGGAAGAGTTCCGTCGCTCGCTCGGTGAAAGGATCATCTCCGTAAGCGACCACATGCCCATCATTCGCGGCCTTGATGGCTTCGATGATCTCCGGATGCACACCCGCATTATTATCACTGGCAAAACTACGTTTCGACATAAGTGCCAATCCGTCCCAAGATCCGTTTCATCTGCGGCCCATATCTCTCAAGATCTCGCGCGCCGCATTCGCACCGGGCAAGCCCGTTATTCCGCCCCCAGGGTGTGCTCCCGCGCCGCAAAGGTAAAGTCGTTTCAGCGGCGTTCGATACTGCGCCCAGCCAATCAGCGGCCGAAATGTAAAGAACTGATCGAGCGACTGCTCCCCGTGATGAATGTGCCCGCCGCTGAGACCGTAAGTCTGTTCGAGATCGAGCGGCGTGATCACCTGAGTTGAGAGAATCAAATCGCGAAATCCGGGAGCATAGGCTTCTATCTTGTCGATTACCTTCTTCGCAAACTCATCGCGTCGCGTGGTCCAATCGCCTTGTCTCAATTTGTACGGCGCAAACTGCGCGTGAACAGACATCACGTGTTCGCCGGCAGGCGCAAGCGATGGATCGCCAATGGATGCAATGTTGATATCGAGATACGGCTCTGAAGAAAAGTCGCCGTACTTCGAAGCGTCAAACGCGCGCTCGAGATAGTCAATCTCCGGAGCGATGTGAATGCGGCCTGAGAGTTTTGTTTTCGCGTCGCCATCGTTTACACCTCGAAACGCCGGTATTGCGGAGAGCGCAAAATTGATCTTTGCCACGACGCCGGGAGCGCGATAGTTACGCATCTTCAACACGAAGTTCGGTTCCAGATCGATTGGATCCACCAGGTTCAAAAATGTCGTGCGCGGATCCGCATTCGAAACAACCACGCGCGACTCGATCTCTTCACCACTTTCGAGCACGACTTTTGGTTTGTCGCTGTACGCGCCGCTGATCTGCGAAACCGGCGCCGACGTGCGAATCTCGGCGCCGGCGGCTTTGGCGGCGTTCGCGAGTGCGTCAGACAAACCGCCCATGCCGCCTTTTGGATAAGACGATGGCGCAATCGCGCTGCCGTCCATCGCTGCTTGCCACAACAATCCCAAACTCGTGCCTGCCGACCATGGACCAGCGAAGCCTCCATGAATCCCGCGCGCCGCAACGGTTGCGCGTAACAATTCCGTCTCAAACCATTCACTGACAAGATCCGCGACCGCCATCGGCGCCCAACGCAGTAGCCGGTATTCGTCTTTCTTACCGAGTCCGCGAAACGCAAGACCAACTTTGCCAAGATGCCACAGGTCAGTCTTAGTGGGCTCATCTATTGACGGCGGCGTCATCGAAACCAGCGGCGCAAGCACGCGACCGATACGCGAGAAGCTGTTGACAAACTCGGGATAACTCTTCGCGTCGTTAGCGGAAAAGTTTTCAATCTCGCTAATGGTTTTGGCGACGTCGTTGTAGATGCAAAGCGATCTGCCGTCAGGTGATAGTGCGAGCACGCGCGCTTCGGGCGTGATCATCTCGAGTCCGAAACGCGTCAGTTGGAGATCGGAAATGATCTGAGACGAAAAAGGACCAACAGAGTGATCCAACTCGGTTCCGCCGCCGACAACCTCGCGCCTCTCGAGGACGAGCGTCTTCAGTCCGCTCTTCGCGAGATAACACGCGGCGACAAGGCCGTTATGACCCGCACCAACAATTGTGACGTCGTACATCATTTCTATTATTAGCCGCAGATAAACGCAGATTTGCGCAGATCTGCGTTTATCTGCGGCTAAAAATCTTTCAGCATTTGCAGCGCCGCGTTGCGCCCGGGTGCGCCCATGATTCCGCCGCCCGGATGCGTTGCCGAGCCGCACATGTAAAGATTCTTTATCGGCGTGCGATACTGCGCCCATCCCGGCGCCGGTCGCAGAAAGAAGAGCTGCTCGAGCGTCAGCTCGCCCTGAAAAATATTTCCTTCAGACAAGCCAAACTCGCGCTCGAGATCGAGTGGAGTCAACACCTGCTGATCGCGAATCAACTCCTTGATATTAGGTGCGTGCTCGGCAATCGTATCGACTACCGCCTCGCCAAACTCCTCGCGCTTATCGTCCCAGTTTCCTTCCTTCAGGTTGTAAGGCGCGTACTGCACGAAGCACGACATCACGTGTTTGCCCGGCGGCGCAACCGAAGGGTCCGTCAAGCTCGGTATGACCATGTCGATGTATGGACGACGCGAGAAACGTCCATACTTCGCTTCGTCATACGCGCGCTCCATGTAATCAACACTGGGCGAAATCGAGATCGCGCCGCGCAGATGCGCGCCTGGACCAGGCAGCGACTTGAAATCCGGTAAGCCATCAAGCGCCAGATTCACTTTGCCAGACGAGCCGCGATACTTGTAGCGTTTGAGGTCCGCGCAGAAGTCGTCGGGCAAGTATTGCTCGCCGATCATTTTCATAAACGTCAGACGCGGATCGACGCTCGATGAAATGACGTCTGCATGAATCTCGTCGCCGTTTTCAAGCGCGACTCCGGTGGCGCGTCCGTTCTTAACAAGGATCTTCGCTATAGGTGATTCAATGCGAATCTCGACACCGGCTTCACGCGCGGCGTCGGCAATCGCATTCGAAATCGCGCCGGTACCGCCGCGGGAAAACCCCCACGAACGGAAGGCGCCGTCGATCTCGCCCATGTAATGATGCAGCAGCACGTACGCAGTTCCGGGCGAGCGCACGCCGAGAAATGTGCCGATGATTCCCGACGCAGACATCGTCGCTTTCAGCACGTCGGTTTCAAACCACTGATCGAGAAAGTCGACCGCGCTCATCGTCATCAACTGCACCTGGTTGTATTTGTCTTCGTCGGAGAGTTTCTGAAAACGGCGGCCAAGAAACGCGAGGTTCTTCCAGCCCTTCGGATCGAGTGAAGTCGGATCGGGCGGCGTCATGCTCATGATCGGCTTCACGAAGTGGGCCATCTCGATCATGGCCTTGCCATATTCGTCGTAAGCTTCGGCATCGAGCCGCGAGTGACGCGCGATTTCGCGACGCGTGCGCGCGTGATCGTTGACGCGCCAGAGATAGTCGCCGTTTGGCATCGGCGTGAAGGTGCCGTCGAGTGGAAGAATCTCGAGTCCGTGACGAGGCAGATCGAGCTCGCGAATGATCTCCGGTCGGAGTAAGGAAACTACATACGAGCAGACTGAAAACTTGAATCCCGGAAAGACTTCTTCGGTAACAGCCGCGCCGCCGAGCACATGACGCCGTTCGAGCACGAGCACTTTCTTTCCCGCGCGCGCGAGATAAGCGGCATTCACCAGACCGTTATGCCCGCCCCCGATCACGATGACGTCGTATTTACTGTTACCTTGCCGCAAGCGCGTAAGGATACTTATAATCGCTCGCCCTGACAATTAGAGCCGCAGATGAACGCAAATTAACGCAGATTAAATCTAATCTGCGTTCATTTGCGTTCATCTGCGGCAAAAACTAAACGATGCCAATCGGAACAGCGTTTCACGAACGTACCTTTCCACTCTGCGAAAGCCTTAGCTATCGGGAGTGGTCCGGATATTACGCAGTCAGCTCTTACGAGCCTCATCACGAACACGAGTACAACGCGATTCGCAATGCCGCGGCGCTGATCGACATCTCGCCGCTCTTCAAATACAAAGTCACGGGCAAAGATGCGACGCGGCTCGTCGATCGCGTAATCACTCGCGACATGCGAAAAGTGTCAGTGGGCCAGGTCATCTACACACCGTGGTGCGATGAGCGCGGTAAGGTGATCGACGATGGCACTGTATCGCGACTCGAGGAGAACACGTATCGCTGGACCGCAGCAGATCCGAGCCTGCGTTGGTTTACGCAGAACGCCGCCGGGATGGACGTGCATATCGAAGACATCTCGGAAAGCGTCTCCGCACTTGCTTTACAGGGACCCACGTCCGGGCGACTCCTGAAGGGTCTCGTGCAAGATGCCGACATTGCAAACCTGAAATACTTTCGCGTGACTAAAGGCAGCATCGCGAGCGTGCCGGTCGAGATTTCGCGCACCGGATACACCGGCGACCTCGGTTACGAAATCTGGATCGCATCAGATGAGGCCATCAAAGTTTGGGATGCATTGATGGATGCGGGGGGCGCTTTCGATATTCATCCTGCCGGGATGCTGGCGCTCGACGTGGCGCGCGTCGAAGCAGGGTTGCTGCTGATCGACGTGGACTTCAACAGCAGTAAAAAAGCACTCGTAGACGAGCAGCGATACTCTCCCTTCGAGATGGGCCTCGGCCGTTTAGTCAATCTCGATAAGAATCGTTTTGTGGGCCAGGCAGCTTTGATTGAAGAACAGAAGAGCGGCCACTCGCGCGAGATCATCGGGCTGGAGATCGACTGGCCGCAGGTTGAAGCCATT
>DASUYO010000164.1:0-5346 GCA_036377375.1 Pyrinomonadaceae bacterium | reverse complement strand
TGCGGCTAATCTGCTTTTAGTTTGAAGTCCTTCGGAACGAATTCGATTGACTTCAAAATTCCATCCGCACGTTTATCGGCACTGGGAAGGTAACAAACCACCACCATATTCTCCGGCTTGCGTGGTCCGCATGCGATCTCGCCTTGAACGGTTGGATCGTAGGTGGTGATTTCAATGTCGTCGAAACTGGCGGTTCTGAGTCGCAACAAGCCCGTAGCCGTTTGCACGACAAACATGATTCCTTTGCCGTCGCAGTCGATCTTCACCAACGTGGCTTGCAACTGCGTCTCACCCGCAGCCGGCGTTCTCAACACTTCCCGCAAGTAAGACGAAGGATCCGAAGCGGGCTGAGTTATGGTTGACGAAGCCGGCTCAACGGAGGCTACTGCGTCTGCGCCAGCACGTTTCTTCGCCTCCTCGAACCGGGCTCTGCCTTCCTCAATACTGCGAATCTGTTGCAACAGGATCTCTGAATGGTGTCGCACTTCTTCATCAGCATTCGATTTCACCACTCGCTCAAGCAGCTCGCGTGCGGTCTTGTAATCTTCCTTGTGCAGGTAAAGTTGCGCCAGCATGTTCATAAAGTCGTGCCGGCCCGGCGAGATACTCAAAACGCGCTCCATCGATGTGATGGCTTCATCGATACCGTCGCCGGTTACCAGACTTATGAATGCCAGCAGATTGTACGATTCAGGATAATCAGGCCGCAGCGCGATTGCTTTCTGCAAGTGCTCCCTGATTTTCGCGATAACCTCAGGTGAGTAGATACTCGCCGTCGGAGCATTGTCGGGAGCCTCGCGGCTGAGCGTGAATGCGTAGTAATAATGTGCGAGGTAGTTTTGCGAATTTGCTGCCACCGCGCGTTCGAGACTGGCGTGAGCTTCTTTGACTTTCCCTTCACGAAAGTAGGCCATGCCGAGCGACGCGTGTGCCATTGCCAGGTTGGGATCCAACGTCAACGCTTTTTCGAGATACGTGTAGGCATCTTTGCGATTGCTATGGAGAAGGAGATCGCCGAGATATGCCTGTGTTTCGGCTTCTGTTAACTGCGTCGCCTGAGCCGTAGTGTCGAGCTCCAGTTTCTTTTTGAATTCTCCGTTCAGTACGTTGTAACGGCTCTGCTTAACGTAATCGCGTAATTCCTTTTCCATTGTTTCGAAGGGAACTTCGAAAGCCTTTTGGAACGCTTGTTCCATCGGCACCTTCGCACTGAGAAGGTCTATGAACCTAATCAACTGCTCGGATCGGCCGGCTTTGCCGATGATCAGGTAGTGCACCAACGCCCAGGATTCCGCGTAGAAGATGCCCTGCTTCTTTCTTTCGTTATAGTGCGGTGATTTGTGATCGACCTCAAACAGGGTTCGCAACGGCAGCATCTTATTTTCGCGCAGCAGGTAAACGTGATTAAAAATAGGGGTGCCAAGCTGGAACTTTTGATCCTCAGTAATGTTGAATGAGCTGTAGTATTCAGCGAGTCCTTCGTTGAACCAGACCGGCACATCCGGGAAAGTGTTGTTGACAAGCAGGTGCGTGTATTCGTGAAAGATAACTGAGAATGGATCCTGCTCGCCGCGTACTTCCGTCGTCAGTGTGATGTAGTTGACATCAGCACCGGGTTGAAAATATCCAGCAACGTTTGGTCCGGGTTTGAACGGCGCGTATGAGCTGTCGCTCTTGAAAACAACTACCATCGTGGGAACCGGTGTGTTGAATCGAGTCCTGGGAAACAGATTTGTGAATACTTCACGAAACTGTTCGAGTTTAAGCCCGACTCGCCTGATGTCTTTTTCACTAGCATTGCCAATCAAGGTGAAATTCTTCGTGCGCACACTGACCCACGCATCTTTCGCGGTCACCGTTGTGTATTGGGAAGCTACGAGAAAAACGCAGAGGGTAACTGCAAGGGGGAATATAAAACGTTTCATAGTTTATGGTCCAAAAATCGAGGAGTTTGCGAGTCGGAAGCCGTACTCAAGTGTAACCCACTGAGAAACCGGCTGGCCCGCTTTAATGGCAGGCTTGAATTTGATTTCGCACGCGGCGCGAATGGCATTCTCTGTCAGGCCATAAGGAAGTCGCCTCACTACTCTGACGCGGTCGAGCTTTCCATTTCCCAGCAGCAACACCTTCAGGACGACCACTCCCTGAACGCCGACTCGTCGCGCTTCGCGCGTATAAACGGGGTCAGGCTTGGAGGTGACTTCCGCCTTGACGTCGACTTCCTTTGGCGAGAATCCGCCGACCTGAGCTTGATCGAGGAGATGCGCGAGTGTGCCGTCATCAGTGCAGCGATAGTCTTCATTTTTTTCGGCAGTGACTTGTGACTTCGGCGGCAAGGATGGAGTTGGCGAAGGCGTTGGCTGCGGCGTGGATGCCGGAGTCGGTGCCGCAACTGGTGCTCGTGCACGCCTGCCGGACTGGGCAAAGGCAGTTGTGGCGAAGATGAGAATGAGGATTAAAGCGGCTTTCAATGGACGTTTTCACCCGGAATTTAGTTTAGTTCAGAGTTCAGCCTTTAGGCTGCTGTTCGTTGGCGGACATGCAAGCTAAAGCTTGAACTCTGAACTATTCCGGTCCATCTAAAATATCTGTTAAAAATATCTGTCACTCTTCTGGGCCAGTACAAGTCGGTCCGTGCAGGGCGGGAATCTTCTGGCTGATGATCGGATACTTCGGAGCTTCGTCTATATTGATCTGGGTCCAATGAGCGTAGTTTTCAGGAACATTGGTGTCGGCAAAAATTGCTTCAACGGGACATTCCGGCACGCACGCGTCGCAATCGATGCAAGTGTCGGCATTGATGTAAAGACGATCGGGCAATTCATGAAACGCTTCAACAGGACAAACAGCTGCGCAGTCGGTGTACTTGCAATCGACGCATAATTCAACAACTACGTAGGTCATTAGGGAACTGAGCTCCTTTCGATGATGGCAAATAGTGCCATAAAAAGGCACAAAAGAATAGAACCTACCCAGAAAAGACGCAAGGAAAGGAATTACGCGCCTTCGCTGACTCTTTTCTCGACCTTACCGGGGCCGTGCACGGTCTTATTCACAACCGGATCGCCTTTGTAAGTAACCTGCGAAGGACCCGAGATCGTCACGTCTAATTGATCCGCAACGTCAAGATCGACTTTCGAAACGCCGCGACTATCGACAACGGCTCGCGATGCATGAAGATTGTGAGTATCAATCTTGGCGGCCCCGGATGTATCGATATCGACGACTTTTGTATTTCCCGACGCGCTGATTGCCGGCGCTCCTGACGAATCGATCTCAAACTTATCGTTGTTCATTCCCTTGATGTCGATCTTACCGCCGCCCGACACTGAAAGTCCTTCGAGGTTGGGAACAGTGATCTTAAACTTCACGGGGTCGCTTACTGAGTAGTCCTTGCTGCTTCTGAGTCGCAGCACGTTGTTGCTTACTTCAGCAGTAACCACGTCCAGCACGTTGTCGTCGCCCTCGACTTCCAGACCAACGTCCTTTTGACAAGTGACTTCGATGTTGAACGCTCCCTCCGTTGAAATCGAAGTGAACGGCGCAATCTGACGTTTTTGGCTCACTCGTTTGCCCGAGCCCGTAATCTGGGCGCGCATCCCGTGATGACAGCCCGCCGCCACAATCGCGGACACTAAAAGAAGTAACGCAAGCTTTTTCATGATATCCGTCTCCAATAGGTGTTATCTGTGGTAAGTAAACCAGAAGTAGATCGCCTGCGCGACACCGATGAAGAACCCGATAACTGCACCAAACATCTCGATCGTCTTCAGGTGATGTTGAGCCACCGAAAGCACGAGCTCTTCCAGTTTGTCCAAAGGATAATCCGATACTTTCTTCCGCACCAATCCGCCAACGTCAAACTCAGCAATCGCAACCGGCAAACGCTCGCGAGCAGCAAGCGTGATACGTTCCACCAGCGCCGAACTCGCACGCCGCATCGCGCTCTCGGAAACATGATCGCCGAGCCGTCCGATTGGCGCTATTAGCAGCCGCTCGATCTGCGCGCTCAGGATCGCATTGATCGTGCGTGCCGTGTCGTCACGTGCAAGCAGACTCAGTAAGCTGCGTGTCAAAAAGCCTTTGGCGTGCGCGGCTGAATTGGAATCGAGCTGCTGTATCACTGCACCGAGCGTTTGTGGGCGGAGCCGCTCGATTGCGTCGTTAACCTGCATCGACACCGAAGTCGACAATGCTTCACTACGAAGAATCTCGATGAATCGATCACTAATTTGCGACTTTAGATCCTCGAACTTTATGTAATCGAGTTGGCCGATTATTTCATCGAGCGGGCGCGCCAGCACATGATCGACAGTTGTGTTCAGGAAAGCTTCGGCTTCCTGCTCGAATGCCGGACCGCGCAGGTACTCTTCGACACGTTTTGGCAACGTCTTATTGACGAGCTCGTCTACTTCACGATGGATGCGTTCGCGCGAAATGAAGATCTTCTTGAGAAGTGAAAGTTGTTGGTAATATTGATCGACCTCGAGTTTGATGAGACCGCCGATCTGTTTTCGCGTGCTTGGGCTGGTGGCGATCTCAGCCAGGTGATGAACGATCGGTGGCACCTGTTGGTCTATGCGATCCTTGATAAAGCCGATTGTTTCGGGCGTGAACGTTTCCGCCAGTGTTGCGCTGCTGTGCGACAACTCATCCAAACGTCCCGCGATAAACTCATGCACCTTCGTTTCGAATGCTTCAGTTGAGATCAGTTTCTGCACTTGCTGTTCGATAAAGCCGAGCACACGATCGAGTGACTCATCTTTGACCATGTCGCCAACACGGCGTTCCAGCAAGTCATCAACCTGCGTGTCGATGAAGTGTCTGATTGCTGCGGCAGTTTCTTCACTCTTCAACATCTCGGCGATGTATTCGGCCAGCCGGTATTGAAGTGCTGAGATGGTGTCGAGAATTGGAGCGCGCGCCTGTGACGGCAGCGCGTCGATAAACGCAGGGTAGACGCGTGAAAGCAGCTCGTTCGTGTATGCGCCGATAAAGTCTTCGACCTTACTTTCAAAGAAACTGGTTTCGAATAGAGCGTCGAAAACGGTTTGTTGCGAAACGAGTTCATTGCCGACAGCGTTGCCGATCGATTGGGCCAGTTTCTCGCGATGGCGTGGAATCATGCCCTGCGGCCAGATGGTGATTCCGAAAAGTTTTACTGATTGGTACGGATGGAAGAGCATCCAGATTGCGAGCCACGCCGCGCCATAGCCGTGAATCGTGGCAACAATGATGATGCCGATAGCGATTAACAACTTCATGACAGGATCTTACCCGGAATTCGATTTAGTTCAGAGTTCAACCTTTAGGTTGCTCCGACGGACAAGCTAAAGCTTGAACTCT
>DASUYO010000163.1:0-12867 GCA_036377375.1 Pyrinomonadaceae bacterium | reverse complement strand
CTGAACCGTCGAGTTTCGCTGAGTAAACAGAGCCCGCCAGGTCCGCGAAGAACATCCGCCCTCGTTTCAGGTCGAGAGAGAGTCCGATCGCTTCCATCAAGTCGCTGACCACGATTTCCTGTCCGTCACCTTTTTCTTTGCTATCGAGCGGTGCGCGACTCACGCTGTTACCACGTGGAGGGTTGCCACGGTCGGTCCAATAAATCATCCGCTGAGACAGATCGAGATCCAGATCAATTGGTTCGGGCAGATTGTCAAACAGGACTTCGATGTCTGTGCGATTGGTGGGACTCTCGTCCTTCGGAATTTCGAGATTGGCGCGGAAGATGCGGCCCTGATTTGCGTTGTCTGCGCCTTTTTGCGTCCAGTAGAACTTGCCTCCGTCGTGATCGACAGCGATTCCGACGCACCATTTAGTTTCATCTCGGCCCGGTCGCGCGTCACCTTCACTGGTATCCAGGAGTGTTTCGATCTGCGAGCCATCCAGGTTCGACCGCATTACGCGCATACCTTCTCGATCGCACCAGTAGATCTTGCGACCCTTCTTATCCAGCTGCATTTGCTTCGGAGTGAAGGTTGCGCCGGACGGCACGATGGCTTCGCGATTTCCGCCATCGAGATCCGCGCGTTCAATCGAACCGTCATTGGCCTTCGGATTTCCCATGTTGGTCCAGTAGATGTGTCCCGCTTCCTCATCAACCGCAATACCGTCCGGAATTCTGAGCCCATCGAGAATCACGCGGCGATCTGAGCCATCCGGATTGAGGGACTCAATACGGCCGCCACTGGCATCAAGGAAGAAGAGGCGCTCAGTCGCCTTGCCGTTTGCACCACTGACGGTTTCAACAGCGCTAGTTGTCGGCGCTGATTCTTTTTTTGCGCGAACTTTAAGGAGGCCAAGCAGTTCTTCGTTTTCAGCTTGCGCCAGTTCATCCACAGATCGGCCTCCAGCCATCTTTTGAACACCGTCAATAATCTTCTGCTTGAGCTCGTCGTTGACTTCGGGAGTCTCGAGAGTCTTGATCATGCCCACTAATCCCGGCATGAGGTGTTCTATGAAATGGTTGATTCCGCCAGGACCGCCACCGAGATGCCATTGCAAGCTCGGACCCATCACACCCCAACGAAGACCAGGGCCGTAACTCACAGCATCGTCAGCGTCGCTGACACTCAGCACGCCCTGCTCAATGAGGTACATGACCTCTTTGTACAGTGCGGCTTGCAATCGGTTCCCAACGTGACCAGGAAGTTCTTTGTTCAAGAGAATCGGCTTCTTTCCAATCGATGCATAAAACGCAATTGCCCGTTGAATTGCCGAAGGCGACGTCTTCGTTCCGCCTACCACTTCAACCAGGGGAATGATGTGCGGTGGATTGAAAGGGTGACCAATCAGAATCCGCTCGGGGTGCTTGGCGTTCGTTTGCATCACGCTTGGTGTTATGCCCGATGAACTTGATGCAATGATCGAATCGACCGGCGTGGCGTCATCCATGTCCGCGAACAACTTGATTTTGAAATCAACTCGCTCTGGGCCGTTCTCCTGAACGAAGTCCGCTTGAGACAAAGCCTCTTTCATGTCGGTTGTAAAACTAAGTCGATCACGTGATGCGCCTGGGGAGAGGCCGACAGTAGTCAGCGCCGGCCATGCTTCATCGACATATTTCCGCAGATTTGCTTCGGCATTCGGTGCAGGGTCTGTAGCAACAACATCAAAGCCGCGAGCCAGATACTGCGCTGCCCAGCTCGCGCCAATTACGCCCGTGCCGACAATTGCGATTCGACGTATCGGTTTATCAAAAGACATAAGTGCTTTCCTCTCTGGTTTCGTTTTTCGGGTCGGAATAATTCATCAGTCCGTGTCAGGGCAACGGATATACCAAAGGAACTGCACCGGTTTTGATTGAATAAGCGAGATATTTGCAGGGGCTACGTGAAGTTATTGTCGGAATTGCCGGAACGTGAATAGAGGATCAGAAGAGGAGTTCCATCAAAGCTAGAGAGGGTGAAGCGTTTGCTACGATCATAGATCGCAGGTATTCGGCGTTAAGTATTCGCGCCGCAGAAGTCCTCGGGCCAACGGTTACTGCAATGCCCGCCGAGCGCAGCGCGGCAACGCCTTTGCCGTTAACTCTGGGATTCGGATCCGTAATGCAGCAGACGACCCTTTTCACTCCGGCCGCAATCAAAGCATCGCAGCAGGGAGGAGTGCGTTTGCCGTTTCCTCGATGGCAACAGGGTTCCAGATTAACGTAGACAGTCGCGTCTCTGGCGCGATCGCCGGCTTCTTCGAGTGCCAAAACCTCGGCGTGCTTGACTCCTTCATATCGGTGAAAGCCTTGCCCAACAATGATGCCATTCTTCACAACAACGGCGCCAACGAGCGGATTCGGCTTTACCTGACCTTCACCTTGGGCGGCGAGTGCCAGCGTGCGCTCAAGGAAATACAGGTCGGCGTTATTCAAATTGCACCTCGCTTAGATCGATTGAAACCATCAGCATTTCAAGGATCGGCCGCCGGTCGGATCCGCGGGTGTATGCGCGTCTTTTCGTTGGAAGATGAATGCCGTTCGCTACAACGTAATCAGAAGTAAGCTGTGCAGCCGCAAACCCGCCTGCGATGTTGACGCTATAGTCATGGCGTCGGAGCGTTAGGTCCTCTCCAAAGAAGAAGTCCTGGATCTGGCTGTGTGTATCGATGGATGCGGGGAAATAAGCGCGCAAAACTCGCCACGTCTGGGCACTTTCTCGCCAAGGCTCCGTTTCCTCCACTCGCACACCATCCGTTGCAAGAAGAAACGGAGTAGTGAGATAGGTCCACAAAGCTTCTCCATTGAAATACGCACGGTGAAGCGGGTCCCACTGCGTGTTCATTTGGTGACCAGCGAACGAATCCTTTGGCGCAAATCGTTGGGCGACCACTGTGCCATGGAGCTTCTCGATCGTGATTCGCTCTGGAGTAAATATCGTGCGCTGATCAGGAGCTCCATACGGGAATACAGACGACCGTTCCTCGTGAAGCCAGACAGTCATCCGTCGTGGAGTCGGGTCTTGCGGGATTCCTTTGAATTGAAACAAACCGCCGCCGCTCACAATGGTGGCTTCGACCTTGTGATATTCATTCCACCTGTTCACTCCGCCGTGAGCATCAAGAATGTCTGCAAGCAGTTGATTCATTCAGCTCTTCTCCTGCTCTGATCCTGACTTCGCAAAGAACAGCAACCAATCTGCCACTGCTGAATGGCTTGATGATGCCCACGATGCAGCGCTGATGGCTCGGCAACTCTTATGAACTGTCGGAAGCTGTTCCTACAAAGAGTCTCGTGCTGCCGACAATTCCGACAAAAATCTCTTTAGAACCTCTGATAAGGTTTACGTTGCGGTGCCTTAACTGGAGAACCCATGGAACACGCATTGCCGAGTCGGCCTTGTTATGAATGTCCATGATTTTCAGAAGATGAAAGATGCAGGACGCAAGATCTCGATGGTCACCTGCTATGACTACTCGAGTGCTCGAGCCGTGGCGGAGTCCAATATCGACTGCATCCTTGTTGGCGACAGCCTGGCCATGACGATGCACGGGTACCCGACCACCCTCTCCGCCACGACTGCGATGATGGCATTACACACAGCAGCCGTGGCGAAGGGTGCCCCGGCGAAATTCATCGTCGGCGACTTGCCATTTCTTTCATATCGAAAGGGTCTGAAAGACGCCATGGATGCAGTACATGAGCTGATGAGCGCCGGCGCTCATGCGGTGAAACTTGAAGGTGTGCGTGGACATGCCGAGATTGTTCGACACATCGTCGATTCCGGCGTGCCGGTGATGGGCCATCTTGGCCTAACGCCGCAGTCAGTTCACGGTCTAGGCGGAATGAAAGTGCAGGCTCGCACGAGTGCGGCTGTAAAAGTCCTGACCTCCCAGGCGCGCGAGCTGGAAGATGCCGGATGCTTCGCTATCGTGCTCGAGTGTGTGCCCCCTCAGGGTGCGCGAACAGTAACGGACCTTCTCAAGATTCCAACTATCGGTATCGGGGCCGGGACACACGTGAGCGGACAGGTTCTCGTCTACCAGGATATGCTCGGTCTTAATCCCGGCTTCAAACCAAAGTTCCTGAGAGTGTATGCGAACACTTTCGAAGTCATTCGGACGGCACTGAACGCCTACGACAGTGATGTCAAATCCGGAGCATTCCCGTCGGAAAGTGAAAGCTACACTGATCTCGAATCCGCCGATCGAAAGGTAACCAAACGAACTGAGCACGCAGCGAAGAACGGACGAGGTTCACGAATAACGCTCGCCTCTGATATGAACCACTGAACATTGGAAATCGGCAGTTGGACATGAAAAAGGGTCTTAATCGATTTACCATTCTAGTCGCTTGCGCGACGTTTTTCTTAATCATTGCCGGGGCGTTGGTTACGAGTCACGACGCCGGGCTGGCGACGTCTGATTGGCCGCTTTCAAACGGCCAGTTCTTTCCAAAGATGGTTGGTAATCTATTTTGGGAACATGGCCACCGCATGGTCGCAACGACCGTCGGCCTGCTGACAATCGCACTGTTGATCTACATCACCGTCAAAGAGAAAAGGCAGTGGGTACGGCGGCTCGGAGTTTTTGCGCTGCTGGCCGTAATAGCTCAGGGACTGCTCGGCGGATTGACTGTCAAACTGATGTTGCCGCTGGCAGTCTCCGCGGCGCACGCGACGTTGGCTCAACTCTTCTTCTGCACAACTGTGAGCCTGGCAGTTTTCACATCGCGAAGCTGGATGGAAGCACGAGCGCTGCCCCTGAAAGAGACAGGAACGATGCCGCTTCGCTATCTGTGTACTGCGGCGCTGGTCACAATCTTTTTACAGTTGATTATCGGTGCGACATTGCGTCACTCAGCGACGTGGGACCAACATCTGCCGGCTGAGCTGATTCTTGCTCACCTCGGCGGCGCGCTCGCCGTCGTCGTCACGCTCAGCTCTGCAACGTTGACCGTGTTGCGACGTCACAACGGACAGAATTTCCTGACGCGACCCGCAACTCTCGCGCTAACGTTTTTGGTCGTGCAGCTGTTTCTTGGAGTGGCGGCGTACATCACGCGCTTGCGTTCGCCAAATGACCCGCAGCCCTTGAATCCGATGGTCGGTATTACTGTTGCACATGTCGCGTGCGGCGCACTCGTCTTTGCCACAACAATTGTGTTGACGTTGCGGGTATTCAAAGTGCTGCCTGCGCCAGTTCAAGAGTTTGAACTTGTGGGTTCGGTCATAAAATGAAATTGCGCGAACGACCACATAGACACCTGATGGCAGCACTGACAGAAAGTCTTCATCAATGATCCTTCCCGCGAACGCAGGACCGAGTGTGTCGCCATTCACGCAAATTATGATCGCTTTGAACCCGAGACGGATGAACTTTCGAATGAAGTTGCTGGTATCCCGCTGCCAAACAGGATATAAGCCTTTCAAATCATGACGCGCGAGAAACTCATCGCGATATTTCTTAATGTCCTCAAGAAAGAGATCCCCGAAGATGATCGAGTCAACTCCCTGTTCTCTGTATTCGGCGCATGCTTCAATGAGCTTTCCTTCGTACTCTTGATTGGTTGCTACTTTCGTTATTAAAACCGGACGAAGCGGTAAACCCAAAGAAGCTACCTGCCTCTCCAGCAGTTCACGCCGCACGCCATGCATACTGATGCGATCGTAATCCTTAGTTACGGTCGTCAATAGTGCGGCGATTTGATAATGATCCGCCTGTTGGATTTCATAGAGCGCGAGACAACTATCTTTGCCCCCGCTCCATGACATTAATACTTTGGTCAACCTTGTCGCTCACCTCACACGCTTCGTTAATAATGAAACCGATGACGAACTTCAACATAAATCTGGCGCGGCTCATTAAAGTGTGTGCCACCGAAAGTATTGCTGTTGTCCAGGAGGTATCGCTTGTTAGCCAGATTAACCGTTTGCAGGGAGACGAGCCAATTCTCACCAAAGCCGCGACCGAATGACAGGTCGAAGGTCGTATGCGCCGGCAAGTGATTCGGGCCGTCGCCATCAAGAAAGCCTGAGCCGTAAACGACGTTGCCCGAAATGTAACTTCTGGACGGCAACCTCGCTATTAAACCGCAACTCAACGTGTGACGCTGATCATGATCAAGGAAGAAGAGATCCTCAGGCGGCGAGAAGTCTGTAAGACCGCCAGTGACGGCGCCCATGCCTTGTACTTTCTGACGTGAATAAGCCAAATGAAAGTGAGCGCGGTGAAAGAGTTCAGGTGATTGAGCGGTTAATTCAAAAGCACGAACAAACACTCGTTCGATCGTGAGCGGCAGAAAGATGTTGGAATTCCCTAGTGCATCATGATCGAAGAAATTCTTCGCGCGCGTATGGAAGTATCCACCATCAATAGTCCAGCCTTTGACTGGAAGCGTCGCGCCCAACTGATACTCTTCGTCCCGCTCACCGGGCAAGAGAACGAAATCAAAGCCCTGCGCCAAAACGAATTCAAGTAGTGGACCCGAAACAGTTGAGAGCGGCGGCGCTTGATAGTAACGTCCGTAAAATCCGTGCAACACAAGATTCGCGCGCGGAATACGCAACGCAAAACCGGCTCGTGGATCTGTCGCATTCTCTGTCTGCGACCCGTGGAAACGGGTGAAACGCAAGCCTCCACTCAATGTCAACCATGAGGTCGGCTTGTACTGGTCTTCGGCGAAGAATGCTTCCAGATTGCCGTGTGGGTTCTCGCGCTGTTGCAGGTTAATCGGATCGCCGTTGTCGTCAACTCCACGCAATCCGAACAGGGTCGAGTCACGTTGCAGGAAACTGTAGAAGCCAACTTTGGCATTGTGATGTTCCGTCAGAGCAGCAAGGACAACTTGGGCTCCACCATATTGAGAACTTCGTTCATCCTGTGCACTCAGCGGATCATTCGGTCCGCCAATGAAAGCAGCGCGGTTGTAATGATAGAAAGGCGATACCGTTAACAGCAGTTTGCTATTGAGGGTTCGCACCCAACTGAAATTAATGAAGGCATCGCGCTCGCGTTCAACATCGCGCACACCGTCGCGCTGCGCGTCCAGATCGTTCGGCACCTGGAAGAAATCCCTGCGAACGGCAGCAACTAATCGCAGCTGATCCTTCGTATTCGGGTTGAACTGTAGCGATGTAAAGCCGCCGAAGCCATTGCTCTGATCGTGAATGACATCCTCAATTGGAGTCTCGAGGCCATAGTCACTGCGGTTGCCATTCAGACTTGCATAGTAAGCAAACCGCTTCGTGTGGCTACCGAAGCTCAAGTGTTCATTGGTCTGGTTGAAATTCCCGTAGGAGATCAGTAACTCGGTTTCGCGATCACGCTCAAAGCCGCTGCGGGGAACGACATTGAACATTGCGTAGGTCCGATCGCCGTACTCGGCCGTATAGCTGCTCCGTTGCACTTCCAGATAATCAATGTCCTTAGGATCGAATTGCGGTCCGACTGTGTCGGCGATGTTGGTGTTAGCAACTGGAACACCATCGACCAGCCAGGTCACCGGATGTCCACCACGAATATGAAGTTGATTGTGGGTGACGTACGAGCCGGGGACGAAGTCGACGATCATTGCCAAACCGTTAGTGCGATCTGCTCCAGGCGTCTGCGCGATCTGTTGACGACTGACGAGCGTAACTGGTGTGGAACCGCTTGAATCGATACGTCCGGGCGAGGCAGTAACGGTGACCTGCTGAGACACCGGTGCGATGGTTAATTGCGCGTGGAGCACTGTAGCGCGATCTGACAAAACCGTGATGGCAACGGTCCATTTGGCGAATCCGCGTGAATCGATCGTGATTGAATATTCCCCAATCGGAACCCCGCGAAAAGAGAACTCTCCGGCGCCATCCGTGCCGGTACTACGTGAAAAGGACGATGAACGTGATTGCAGCATCACCTTGGCAGCGGCTATCGGGTGTTGCTGAGGATCAAGGACGTTGCCCTTCACGTCGCCAAAGATTGAAGCGCGCGCCGAAATAAAGCCGAAGATAATCAGAATTGAAGACAGCAGGATGCGATGTAGTTTCACGACTCGTCCTCCCAGAACATTTTCACAATGGACATACGCCAACAGAGTTGTCGATTGACGACACCTCGTTGGTATAAGCTTGGAATCTGTATTTAGCAGGAGATGGGAGGGCCGCGTGGGCCGAATTGTTCACTAAAACCGTGGAGGTTTCTCGCACTGCTGGACCCGAAGCAATCCTGCCGGGAATTTGGTGGTGGTCGAGGCGTGTATGCACAACTGGCTGCCGCTGACAAGCGTGGTCTGCTCTGAATGGACGAGCTTGATAGACAAACCCCGCAGTTCGCGTCGCACGGCTTCGTCATTGTCCCTGACGTCGCTGAGCCGTTCTGTCTAACTGGACCCTGCCGTATGCGTCCAAGGAACGAATCATTCGCGAGCCCTCTGGATAAGGGCGACGAAACGCGCGTGCTCAAGCGCGCGAGACCGCACAGCTGTTCAGACCCATTCCGCGATTGACTCTTTAGAGACGCAAGGTAGGATCCGCTGATTCTGGAGTGGGCTATATGAGGCGCTCTCCTGACACAGCACGCCCGCGTGCACATTTGGCCATTAGCCGACGTGTTCAGAGGCAATAAGCTAGCGAGGAGCGCGAACAACAAAGCTGCTGTCAGCACAATTCTTCCAGCACTCATCATTATCCGAGATAAGCGACTGTCCAAGTGCATGGAACTCTCACTTCTTAGGAAGTGAGATTCTGCCACTCTCTCTGAGTATCTACAAGGTTCCTGGACCCCAACGTCCGATCCGTGCTATCTGGCCTGCGAATTCCGTATTGTGTCGAGGAGACCGGCTTTGGCGAAGTCTCGAAAGCAGTCGAGAACAGATAAACCGAACAGGTCCTACCGCGCTCAAAGCGCGCACATTAAACAACCCGGCCAGTCGCTCGAAGCAAAACTCAGCGGTTTTTGTCTCTATGTATTTGGATGTTTAGCTTCGTCATCGAGCTTTGCCTCTGGCTGTTTGCGGAGTTGGTCTTAATAGCAGGGTTGATCTGCGTAGAGTCAGTTGCTGAACTGGCATTGGCATGAGTGCGAATGTGAAAATTTCAAGTTATGCCCGAAAAGAAATTCATTTAATGACCGAATCGCCCGCCTAAGTTGTTGATTCCACTGACAGGCCAATTTCACTTTATGACCGAACCCACAGAACTAGTGCCGCGAGCTCACGCTAGAGCCTGAGATTCGTTTCAAACTCCTGCCGGCATGCTTCGCTGAAGTTTTTGAGCAGATCGACGCTTCCTTGTCGGATCATCTCCTCTATTTCTAGCGGGCTCTTATTGGGTTGGCTATAGGTTTCGGTAATAACCCGAACAACTCTGTCTGCATTTTCAATTACGGGGGCCGAAGAAAGAACGCGCATGCGACTGAGGATTGCATACAGCTCAATGAGTCCGGACAATTCCAGGTTGTCATGGATCAGTGCGTCACCATAGACCTTCGAGGCGCCGTCAATAAATGCTTTGTATAACTTTTGACGTCTGGATTTACTGCTCGAAACTTGCTCGGCCTTCATTTGTGCGCGCTGGGTGGTCCAGGACGTCGCGAATGATGTAAAGCCGCCGAGTGCTGCACCAGCGAGGGCGGCCAGAGCAGTTATGTATCCAGCATCCATGCTCAATTCTTAAGCAAACAATCTGCCAACGTGAGTTGAGGTCCACCCATCATTCGCTACGGCCAAGTGACGGCGTTCATTCTCAACACCAATCAATTACACGCCGACAATTCCGGCAACCTTCCTCGTTTATTTGATTACAGCCGCAGAAACCAACCCCCTTTATCTGGTACATCCCTTGCGCACGATCACACCCGGAAGAAGTTGTACGCGGAGAGGAGCACAGCGATTTGCAACCATTCATAACAACAGCGTGCCGGGTGAAGTTAATCAAACACCATAAGTGCTTACGAGCAGCACATCTGGTCCTTCCAATATTCGTGTTGTGCTTTTTGGCCAATAATGCACGAGTTGATGGCCAACAGCTTAGAGACGTCTTTCGCAGCGTGCAGCCAGCGGTTGTTATTGTGAAGACAGAACAGGTTGGACTGGCGCCGTTTCCGCAACAAGGCCTGGTAAGTTCCGATGGGTTGGGCTCGGGAGTTCTCATCTCGAGTGACAAAGTGCTGACGGCCGCGCATCTGGTCCAGTCAGCAGATAAGACGGTTGTAGAGTTCCCGCAAGGTGAAGGCATTCCCGCTCGAGTAATCGGGTGTTCATTATCCGCTGATGTTGCCTTGCTACAGCTTGAACGGAGTCCGGCGAATTACGTCGCAGCAAAACTGGGAGATTCCGATCAGGTTGCTGTTGGTGATGAGATCTTTGTGGTCGGATCGCCCTACGGAATTAGCAACACCTTGACCGCAGGTCATGTGAGTGCACGCCGGCCGCTGAAGAATAAGAGCGACGATGCTACTCCAATTGAACTTCTGCAAACGGACGCGGCGGTCAACACCGGTAATTCCGGCAGTCCACTGTTCAATATGAAGGGCGAGATTGTAGGAATCGTCACCAACATCGTGAGCAGATCGGGAGGCTCCGAAGGATTGGCTTTCGCCGCAACCTCAAATACAGCGCGACACTTTTTATTGGAGCAGAAACCGTTTTGGACGGGCATCGAAGGGCTGCTCGTTGAGGGCAGCTTAGCCACAGCGCTGAACCTGCCACAACCAGCCGGTGTGTTGGTCCAACGAGTAGCCGAAGGTTCGATTGCCTCGCGCTGCGGATTGCATCCAGGAACGTTACGGGCGACTGTCGAAGGACAAGAAATCATTCTCGGCGGCGATGTCATCCTGGCAGTGAATGGCGTTGATGTGAACCCGGATAAGAACTTCGATGAGCTTTACGGTCAAATGATCAGGACTGCGTCGCGAGACAACCTCGTAATCACTGTCTTTCGCGAGGGTCGAACAATAAAGTTAGCAATTCCAAATCCTCAATAGGACGCAGGTGACCGAGATGAAATACTTGACGATTATTCTGCTTCTCGGAACCTGGTGGTGCTTCCCTGCCAGTGCACAATCGATTTCCAGTCTGCAAATCAAGGAGAACTTTGTCAGCGTCGATAGGTTGCGTGTGCGCTACGTCGAAAGTGGCAGAGGGCCAACAGTAGTAATGATTCATGGAAACGCAGGAAACATCGAAGACTTTGAATTCGGAGTCATCCAAACGCTCTCTTTGAACTATCGCGTGATTGCCGTCGATCGGCCCGGCCACGGAAAAAGCGACCGGCCTAATGCGAAAGCAGCCAATGTTGAGTATCAGGCGCGACTGTTACATCAAGTGCTCTCATCGCTTGGTGTGGATCAGCCAGTGTTAGTCGGCCACTCATGGGGAGCCGCTCTCGCGCTGTCATATGCGTTGCAGTATCCGAGAGAGCTGTCGGGATTGATTCTGGTTGCACCAGCTGCTTATCCGGACGCCGGCGAAAGTCGGACGTTGCAAGCACTCGCAAAATCACCAGTCCTGGGAGACATGACTCTGATTCTCGGAAGAGTGATTCTTGGTAAACATGTTTTGAAGGCGGGCTTGAGTCGAGCGTTTTCCCCGCAGGCCGTGCCTGAGGAATATTTCAAACGAGTCGCGTCTTCATGGCTGGGTCGCAAACAATTGAAGGCATATCTCGACGACGAATCGAGTTTGAACGCGAGTCTCAAACAATTCAGTAAGCGCTATTCAGAAATCGATCTTCCAGTCGTGATCATGACCGGCGATCACGACGCGATCTTGTCCGCCAAAGAAAACGCGTATCGTCTGAAGTCCGCTATTCCGCAAGCGACGCTGATCGAAATCAAAGATACCGGCCACGAGATTCCACAGACCCATCCCGAAAGCATCGCCAGTGCTCTTCGCTTGATCACGTCCACCTCAGCGTCATTGACGCCAAATAGTGATCCTCAACCGGCCGAATTCAGCCGTCTTCATTGTCACTCCTCGAGGCGATGACGGCTATGATTTCAGGAAGCCGCTACACTTTTGTGAGAGGACAAAGCATACTTTCCTTGAACTACTGTTTACGTAGGCTTATCAAACAAGAAGCAAAATCGGAGAACTACAATGACTCAAGCGAATATGCTCGGTGGCAGCTTCAGATTTCCGAACAGCTCACTCAGCGTTCACCGCATGGGATATGGTGCGATGCAACTGGCCGGCCCTCATGTCTTTGGACCACCGCGAGATGTTGACGCCGCTATTGCTGTTTTACGCGAGGCGATAAACTCGGGCGTGAACCATATCGACACCAGTGATTATTACGGTCCCCACGTAACAAACCAAATCATCAAGCGGGCGTTACATCCGTATCCCAGCGACTTGGTAATCGTCACCAAGCTCGGCGCCCGACGAGGTCAGGACGCATCATGGATTCCGGCTCTCTCACGTCAGGAGCTCATTGATGGTGTACATGACAATCTTCGAAATCTCGGTCTCGATCGTCTTGATATCGTCAATCTTCGCGTCGGCGGCATGAGTGAGCCGACAGAAGGATCGATTGAGGAACCGTTGACTGTTCTGGCCGAGCTTCAGCAGCAAGGACTGATTCGCCACCTTGGTCTCAGCACCGTTAGTCCCGAGCAACTGGCGGAAGGAAAACGAATTACTGAAATCGTCTGCGTCCAGAATTTTTACAATGTGGCGCACCGGAATGACGACACTTTTATCGATGCACTCGCAACGGAAGGTATCGCTTATGTTCCTTACTTCCCGCTCGGAGGGTTTACGCCATTACAATCGTCCGTGGTCGATGAGGTAGCTGCATCATTAAAGGCTACGCCAATGCAGGTTGCCCTGGCGTGGCTCCTGCAACGTTCTCCGAATATTC
>DASUYO010000162.1:0-17862 GCA_036377375.1 Pyrinomonadaceae bacterium | reverse complement strand
TCTGCGTTTATCTGCGTGAATCTGCGTCTAATATTTCTTTACTCGGAGGGGTGGCGCGCCTTCGCGATGAAATCTTCGATGTCGCTGATCTTTCGCGGCAGCGCCTCAGTCATCCAGCGCACGCCATTATTCGTGATCAGCAGATCATCTTCGATCCTCACGCCGATGCCTTTGTATTTCTCGAACGCCGGACGAACCGCAGTCTTGAACTTCTCCCAGTCTTCCTGTTTCCACCCAAACGGCATCTGGTCCAACGCGTCCGGCCGAATGTAAATTCCAGGCTCGTTGGTGAACACGACTCCCGGCACAATCTTCGACCCACCGCCGACGTCATGAACGTTCATGCCCAGCCAGTGCGACGTGCCATGCATGAACCAGACCCGATACTGCGGCATCGAATTGCGATCCGTAATCAACCCAAGCTTCAACAAACCGTCTTTGATCACCTCGGTTCCAGCGCGGCTCACATCGGATAATGTGGCACCCGGCTTCGATGCTTTAGCCACAGCTTCCTGCGCATCGTAAACAATCTGGTAAACCGAGGCCTGTAGCGGCGTGAACTTTCCGTTCACTGGAAACGTGCGCGTGACGTCGGCTGTGTAGTGATCGTACTCAGCACCGACATCCATCAGCAGCAAGTCACCAGGTTTAACTGGCCCTTGCGATTCGACGTAGTGAAGCGTCGTAGCGTTTGGACCACAACCAACGATATCGGGATAGCCCCAGTTGTCTGCGTTCCGGAGCTTGAACGTGTAAGCCATTATGGCATCGACTTCATATTCCCACTTGGCATCGCCGGCGGCAGCCCATGCGCGCTGGTGAGCCTCGATGCTGATGTCAACGGCGTGCTGGAGAATGCGCTGTTCCATCGGCGACTTCACCAGCCGCATCTGCGTGAAGATGGGCCATGCATTTTTAACACTGTACCCGGAAGCGGTGCTGGACCACTCCGAGGCAAAGTGTTGCTCCTGCCGGTACTCACGACTTTCGCCCTGTCCAGGCACGAGCATGAAGAGTCCGGCCTCTCCTTTTACTGCTGCGTCAAACAGCAGCGCGAATCCGTTATCGTTACTCAACGGCATGTCAACAGGCAGATCTGACATCAGAATGTTTTCAGGCTTCGGCCGGTAAGGCTGGCGATTGCGCAGCGCTTTGATGAACGGATCAAACTCGCTGAAGGTCCAAATCTCGCGAATGCCTGAAAGCTGGTGTGCTTCTTCAGGGCTGTACATGTGTCCGGTCCACGTCTCTGAGGCAGGATTGCGACGCGGCATGAAGAGAATTTCGCGCATCTTTGTGTTGCCCGGCAGCAGCACCAGAGTCGCATTTTTCTGCTTGAGGCCGGTGAGGTAGTAGAGATTATTTTCCTGGCGAAACGGATAGTCGACATCGTTAGTGTAAACACGCGGCTCCGCACTAAACAAAATCATGAACGACTGCGGGCCGATGGTCTGCGCCACACGCTCACGACGCTGCATCAACTCAGCAACTCGCTCCGTGTCGCTAAAGACTGGCGGCGGCGGAGTAATCCTGATGTTGGATGGAATCGCTCTCTCACTCTTCGCAGCGACCAGAGACGCACAAAGAGCAAGCAGAACAAACACTACATACGCAGTTTTCGACTTCATTTCAGTTCTCCTTCAGCCGCAAAGAAGCACAAAAAGCACAAAAATTTATTTGTGACTTTTGTGCCTTTTGCGGCTATTACGGTGTTGGCGTTGGCGCCGGCGTGGCTCGACGACGATTTGAGCCCGGCTGACGAAGCACGGTTCGCGTGCCGTCCTTCGAGATCATGAAGCGGCCGCCATCGGGCGTGCTTATGATTTGTGACCCGTCCGGAAGAGTGCGAATCGTGACGCCGCCTGGCATCACTCTGACCATCGGTTTGCGTGGTCTGTTTTGCCTCTGGAAGTCTGGCGGGACCGGCACATCAGGAGGCTCTTCTTCTGCATGTCCCTGAACGTCAGCCTGAACGCGAGGTGAATCGCCCTCTTGAGGTTTTGCCGCTTTCTTAGCCTGCTCGTTACGAGCAGCTTTCTCAGACTTCTTCGGAGTCGTTGGCGCTTCTGCGACTTCAGCAGAGGCAGTCGCTTCCGGACTTGGCGAAGGCGTACCCGCAGCAGGACCACCGATCGGAGTCGAACTCTCAGCAGTGATCTGCGAAGTCGGTTCGTTATGTTTCCTCAACGCATAGAATCCCCAGGCTACGCATGCAACTACGAACACTATGATTGCCGACACTGCAATCGGAACAACTCTGCCTGGACCACCGCGTTTGGGACGCACAATGGTCGTCTCGCCCGTCGCGGCCACGGTTTGCTGTGGCGCAACGGTGTGAGTTGCCGCGGTGACTGTTTTTGGCGGCGGTGGTAAGAGAACAGTTTGCGCTTCGCCGCGATCAACGACAGTTGATGCCTGTTCGGCACTGTGGAGCGCCTTGCGCATGTCGGCGGCAGTCGCATAGCGCTGTTCACGATTTTGCGCCATCGCCTTCGCAAGCACGTCGCCCACTTCCGACGCGATCGCGGGATTCGCTTCACTCACTTTTACGAGCGGATCCGCCTGGCCGTTGACTAGAGCTGCCGCACGTGTCAAAGCGTCGGGCGGTTTGACTCCCGTCATCAGGTGATAGAGTGTTGCGCCGAGTGAATAAAGATCACTGCGAGAATCTGTTCCGAGACCCTGGATCTGTTCCAGCGGTGCGTAGTTTGGCGTGTATCCGAAGATACTCGCGGCAGTCGTTACACGTGAGATCTCTCCAGCCTGCCCTTTTGCCAATCCAAAATCCAAAAGGATGATCTGGCCACGCGAGGTCAGTTTCAGATTCTGCGGTTTGATGTCGCGATGAACTATCTGCGGATCCTGCGTGTGCAGGTAGTCGAGCGCATCGAGCAACTGATCTGCCCACGTCAAAACCTGGTTTGCAGGAAATGGCGCTCGTTTGCGAGTCATCATCTCCGACAGATCGTCGCCGGGGATGAACTGCATGACGAGAAACTGCCCGTCACCTTCAGAAAAATGGTCGCTGACGCGCGGCAACGCGGGATGATGCAACCGCGCCAGGAGCCGCGCTTCGCGCTCGAACTGCTTCCGTAAACGCTCGTCAGCAAACAGCGTCTCTTTGAGCGCGACTGTGGTGTCGAGGCGCTGATCGACGGCCTCGTACACGGCGCCCATGCCACCTTGCCCGAGCTGGCGCACGATGCGATACCGGCCCTGTAAAACTGTTTCTGGCGTCAGCACTGACCGCGATTATACACGAGCCGTGTAATCCGTGTTTATCTGTGGCAAGATATACACGCGTGAGCCGGAAACCCCGAACCCCTGACGTGATAGATGTTGGACCACCATCGCGGCGGCGTCTGAAAATCTGGATCATTGTCGCTGCAATTATCCTGCTGTTCTCAGTCTCTCGAATCATCTCGATCTACATCTCGGCGCTCTGGTTCGAATCTCTCGGCTATTCGTCAGTCTACTGGTACGTCTTCAAGATTAAACTCGCGCTCTTTGCCATCTCGGCAATACTGACTGCGCTGTTGCTGGCTGCCACATTCATGCTCTTTCAGCGACTCTTCGGCGCCTATGCTTTCGAGAGTCGCACCATCGTTCTCAACAATCAACCGTTTCAGTTTTCGCCGGCGAAAATCATCAGACCGCTCGGCTGGCTCATCGCCGCGTTCGTTGGATTGATCTATGGCTTCAAACTGAAAGAGAGCTGGCGGCTATTCGCGCTCTTCTGGCACCAGCCATCGACGAGCGTCAACGATCCAATCTTTGGCAAGTCGCTCGGCTTTTATCTTTTCTCGCTGCCGCTGTATGACGTGCTTAGCTCATGGCTACTCGGAGTTACGTTCATCATACTGCTCGCAGCACTCGCTTATTCGCTGCTGGGCCTCCCGCAGACCGTGCTGAAGCCAAGCGTGCGCTGGTCATCCGGAGCTGCATTCCGCGGTGTTTGCTGCGCGCTCGCACTGTTTCTGCTGGTGCTGAGCTTGCGCACGTATCTGTCGCGCTTCCCTCTTCTCTGGGAAGACCATCCGATTTTTTCCGGCGTCACTTATACCGAAGCGCATTACACGCTTTCCGCACTCATCGTCGTCTGTATAACGTTGATTCTCGCTGCAATTGTTTTGCTCGTGAACGCGTTTGCCGTGCGCCGTTTTAGCCTCTTGCTGATCGCCATCGCTCTGCCCGTCGCGGTTTACGTGATTGGTGTCGTGCTCGTGCCGGGTTACGTCCAGAGTTTTATCGTCAAGCCTAACGAGCTTGATCGCGAGACTCCTTACATCAGCCACAACATCGAATGGACGCGCAAAGGCTTCGGGCTCGATCAGATCGAGCTGCGCGACTTCGAAGCTGACAACTCGATTGCCGCTCTCGATTACGCAACTAATCGCGATAGCATCGAGAACATTCGCCTCTGGGACTGGCGCGCTCTGCAAGACACACTGCGCCAGGTTCAAGCTATCCGCACTTACTACGACTTCCCTGACGTCGACGTCGATCGTTACTCGACTGGCGGACAAACACGCCAAATGATGATCGCACCACGCGAGATCAACGACGCGAAGCTTCCGGGCACACGCAACTGGGTCAACGAGCGACTGATCTACACGCATGGTTATGGCGTGACGATGAATACGGCGAACGGGTTCACTACTGAAGGCTTGCCGCAGTTTGCGTTGTCAGACATGCCTGTTCAATCGTCTGTCGGCGATATCAAAGTCACTCGTCCGGAAATCTATTTTGGCGAGCGCACCGATCGTTATGTCTATGTGAAGACGCAACAGAAAGAGTTTGACTATCCGCAGGGCGACACAAGCACCTACACCACTTACGAGGGAACGGGCGGAATCAGAATCGGCAATGCACTGCGTCGCCTGATACTCGCGTGGGGAATCGGCGATCTTTCGCGGCTTCCCTTCTCCGACGCAGTGACGAGTGACAGCCATGTGCTGATCAATCGAAACATCCGCGAGATCGTCAATGGCGTCGCTCCCTTTCTGACGTATGACAAAGACGCGTACATCGTCGTCGCAAATGATGGCCGGCTCTTCTGGATAATCGACGCCTTTACTGAGTCGCAGTACTTCCCTTACTCGACTCATCACGACGTCGCCGACAATTC
The DNA here is from genome assembly GCA_036377375.1 of Pyrinomonadaceae bacterium. Classification (GTDB taxonomy): domain Bacteria; phylum Acidobacteriota; class Blastocatellia; order Pyrinomonadales; family Pyrinomonadaceae; genus PSRF01. The sequence continues at coordinate 12,734 of DASUYO010000162.1, read as the reverse complement.
GGTCAATTACATTCGCAACAGCGTCAAAGTCGTTATCGACGCGTACAACGGAACCGCGCGCTTTTACGTGTTCGATAACCAGGATCCGCTGATCGCGGCTTACCGGCGCATCTTTCCGAACTTGTTCCAGGACGCGACCCAAATGCCCGCGGATCTGCGTGCGCACATTCGCTATCCCGAAACGCTCGTGCGTGCTCAGGGCGAAATCTACAGTCTTTATCACACGCAGAATCCTAAAGTGTTTTTTCAGCGTGAAGACATGTGGAGCATTGCGCAACAGATCACGGTCAACGATGAAGGAAAGAAACAGAGCGAGCCGATCGACCCTTATTACGTGTTGATGAAGTTGCCGGGTGAGCAACAGCAGAACGAGTTCATCATCATTCTGCCTTTTACGCCCGCAAATCGGAACAACATGATTGGCTGGATGGCAGGACGCAGTGACGGTGAGCACTACGGCAAGTTGCTGGTTTACAACTTCCCGAAATCACGCCTCATCGATGGGCCAGTGCAGATCGAAGCACGTATCGATCAGAATGCACAACTGTCGGCACAGTTCACGCTATGGAACCAGCAGGGATCGCGCGTTATTCGAGGGCATCTGCTGGTGATACCGATCGGACGCTCGCTGATGTTTGTCGAGCCTGTCTACTTGCAGGCAGAGCGGAGCCCGATGCCTGAATTGCGTTTGGTTGTGTTGGCGACGCAGGAAAAGCTGGCGTATGGGCAGACGTTTGGCGAAGCGATCAATAGTTTGTTTGGCGAGGAAGCCGCGAAACCGGCGGCTACACAGCAACCGAGTCAAGGTCAGCCGCAGCAGCCTGCGCCATCCGCGACACCAGCGCAGGATCTACAGCAGTTGGTGAACAAGGCGATTCAGGAATTTGAGGATTACCAGCGCCTCACCTCACAGGGAAAACTCGGCGAGGCTGGACAGAAATTAGAACAACATAAACGAACCCTTGAGGAGATTCGCCAAAAGAGTAAACCTTAGCCGCGGATTACACGGATTCGGATTGGATCTTTTGCAGGAGTTTCTTCGCGTTCTCAACGGCCTGCTTGTGCTCCGCGATGTATTTGGGATTGGGCGTGATGGACATCAACGTTTCAATCTGCTTCTTCGCGTCCCCGTTGCGATGATTCACTTCGAACGCCTCTGCAAGGTAATAATGCATCAGCGTGTTATTTGGATTTAGTTTGACTCCTTTTTCCAGATACTCGATCGCCTTCGAAACGTCGCCTCCCATCACTCTCGGCGCGCCAAGATAGAGGCGACCCAGTCCGAGATATGCGCTGTAACCCTGGTAACTCTCGTCGAGCTTCAGCACTGTCTCCATCTCATTCTTGATATCCTGAAAACTCGACAGGTTCGCGAGTGTGCTGTGAGCCGCGGCGCCGCCGTAGTTGGCGCCCAGCCAAAAGTGGCCATCCGGCTTGTTCGGCTGTAGCTGCACCGCGGCTTTGCCGGCCTCAGTTCCCTCACGGAACATGTTGTCCCGCTCTGTATCGTTATCTGTTCGGTCCGCAACGGAAAAGGCCGCTCGTGCAAGCTTCCAGGCTGCCTCGTAGTTGCCGTAGTCGGCCGCGTGAGCCTGCCGGAGGGCTGTGACGGCCAAACGGGCCTTGGTCATGTCCTCCCGCGCTTCATAAAGCGGCTCAGCTTCCGCTATCTTGTCTGCCGCCATCTTCGCGTCCGAGCTCCCGCTTGAAGCACTTTCCGACGCGCCCTTATTGCATGCAATTCCACCCAAAACAACCGAAATCAGCGCCGATGTGACTAATGCAGATCGTAGAATTTCACGGTTTTTCTTCGGATTTATCATCAATTGACCTCGGATTGTCTGGTATCACCATACAGTTTGTAATAGTTTTGCTTGCGGTTATTGAAAACCGGCCGAATGCGGTATAGTGGCTTTCCATTCGGGCGGCGGCCCATTGTACAACTACAAAAATTCACTGGGGGACGGCTTGGCAGGGGCGGCATTCTACGATCTCGAAGGTACGTTAGTAAGCACCAACCTTGTGCACACGCTCTCTTTTTACGCCCGCCGCCAGCCGGGTTTGATGGATAGTTTCAAGAAGAGCGCGGCCACGTTCCTGAGCCTTCCCCTTTTTGCGATTACCGACCAGTATAGCCGAAAAGTTTTTAACGACCTGTACTTCAAGCGTTACGAAGGGCAATCCGAGGATCGGCTGCGTTACTTCGCTAATGAACTGTTTCACGACGTGATCAAACCGGCAGTCTTTCCGGGCACGTATGAGTTGATTGAGAAATCGCGAAAGTTGGGTCTGCGGCAGGTGGTAATCACTGGTGCTCTCGATCTGTCCGTGAAGCCGCTGATGGAGCACCTCGGAATCACGGAGTACGTCACGAATCGACTGGAATTTGTGAACGGAATGGCGACCGGGCGCTTGCTGCCCCCTGTGATGGCCGCCGCCACGAAGGCCTCGTGGATTCGAACTTATACCGAACGCGAGGGGATCAATCTGAGCGACTCTTACGCCTATACCGACAGCATGAGCGATCTGCCGATGCTCTCGATTGTCGGTCACCCGGCTGTCGTGAATCCGGATATGCGTCTCCGGCAAACGGCAATGCATCATGACTGGCCGATACTAAATCTGAAATAAACCCGATGGCACTGCAACTCCGACGAAAAACACACGAATCGGTAATCTACATCGACCGCGACAGCGCGCCGCGCATCATGCCGTCGGGCGAAGATTTCATTCTCGAAGATCTGCCGATTGGGACCCGTGTTCTGTATGCGAATCCATCAATCAAAGGCCTGCCCAATCGCGAAGCTGCCATTCGTTACGCGCTCAATCATCCGCTCGGCTGTGATCCATTGTTTGCACAGCTCGAACCAGGCATGCGCGTGACTGTCGCCGTCGACGACATCAGTTTGCCGCTGCCGCCGATGGCCACGCCGGATATTCGCCAGACGATTCTCGAAATTGTTCTCGACATGCTCGTCGGACACGGCGTCGACGATGTGCACATCATCATCGCCAATTCCCTGCACCGAAAGATGACTGAGTGGGAAATGAAGCGAATGGTCGGACCGCGGATTTTCTCCGAGTACTATCCCGACCGTTATTACAACCACGACGCGGAGTGGACCGATGGCCTCATCAAGATCGGCGAAACGAAGCATAAACACCCGCTGGTGCTGAATCGTCGCTGCGCCGAAAGCGATCTGCTGATCTACGTCAACATCAATTTCGTGCCGATGGACGGCGGTCACAAGTCAGTTGCTGTCGGACTCTGCGACTACGAGTCGCTGCGCGCGCATCACGATCCACAGACGATTCGCGATTCAGACAGTTACATGGATCCTGCGCATTCGGCGTTGAACCATAGGATTACGCCTCTCGGCAAGATTGTTGACGAGCAGCTGAACGTCTTTCACATCGAGACTGCCATCAACAATCGCATGTATGGCGCGGATATGGATTTCCTGCTGCGCAATGAAGACGACTTCAGTGCTTTTGATCGCATGAAGTATGAGGCCATGCGCTACACGATGAGCAAGCTTCCGCGGCCCGCGCGTCGAAAGCTCTTGCACTCGCGACCTTCGCAGTATGAGATGACCGCGTGCTATGCAGGAAAGACGGAGTTAGTGCACGAAAAGATCGTTGCCAAAGGTTTCGAGCAGTATCTGATTCCGATTCGCGGCCAGTGCGACATTCTGATCACGGGCATTCCGGATATCTCGCCGTACAACGTCTACTCGATTCTGAATCCCTTGCTGGTCCAGGTGATGGCGCTTGGCTATCACTTCAACTTCTATCGCAACAAGCCGTTGCTGAAGAAGGGCGGTGTGCTGATCCTGCATCATCCCTGCTACGACGAGTTCGATCATCAGTTTCATCCGAGCTATATCGAATTTTTCAATCGCCTGCTGCCGGAGACGCGGGATGCATTTACGTTGCGCGACAAGTATGAGCGCGAGTTTGCAAACAATCCGAGCTATGTCGAGATGTACCGTCGGGGGAATGCGTATCACGGCGCACACCCGTTCTTCATGTGGTACTGGGGCGAGAACGGACGCCAGCACGTCGGGCATGTGATTGCGGCTGGCGCCGAGAATGCGCACGTGCCGGCAATGCTTGGCTGGGAACGAGCGGATAATTTGACTGAGGCGATTGCGATGGCGCGCAGCTATATGGGTAATTCGGCTGAGATTACGATGCTTCATCAGCCGATGATCGGGATTGCTGATATGGAATAGTTTTTTAGCCGCAGATAAAAGCGGATTTAGACGGATGAAGTTATCACCAACTGAGATTTATAAAGATCGTCGCATCTTCCTGATCGGGAGTACGGGGTTTCTCGGCAAGGTAACGCTGAGTATGCTGCTCTACCGCTTCCCGAACATCGGCAAGATCTATCTCACTGTGCGTGCGCGATCGCAGGAGGAGTCGGAGAATCGTTTCTGGAACAACATCATCACCGCACCGCCGTTTGATCCACTGCGCGAACGTTACGGCAGCGCGCTCGAAGGTTTCGTCAGCGACAAAGTTATCGTCAAAGGCGGTGACATCGCGGATACAAACTTCGGCTACACCGAAGAAGAAGCACAGGCTATCGCCGACGACATCGACGTCATTATCAACTCCGCCGGTAATGTAACCTTCAATCCAACGCTCGAGAGCGGCCTGCGTACGAACGTTGTCGGCACGCAGAACGTGATCGCCTTTGCGCGCCGGATGAAGCGACCAGCGCTGGTCCACGTCTCAACGTGTTTCGTTGCGGGCAATCGCTCCGGTGCGGTCTGGGAACGCGATCCGGTGCTTGGTTACTTCCCACGGCATCGCGAGCCCGAAATGGAAGGCGTGAAATTTTCAGTGGACCAGGAGATTGCAGACTGCGCCAAGCTGGCAGATCGCGTTAGAGACGAAGCGCGCGACGCGATGATGGCCGCTCGCTTTCGTGAGCTAGCGCGTAAACGACTCAACGAAGAAGGGCGCGACATCGACGATCCCGACGCGCTCGGTCTCGCAGTCGCTCGCGAACGCAAGGTCTGGACGCGCACACGTCTCACGGATCTCGGTGTCGAGCGCGCGGCGTACTGGGGTTGGCCCAACATCTACACATACACGAAATCTCTCGGCGAACAACTCGTCGCTGCGGAAACAGAAATGGTACGCAGCATCGTGCGGCCGAGCATCGTCGAGTCGGCGATGTCTTATCCGTTTCCCGGCTGGAACGAAGGCTTCACTACCACTGCGCCGATCATTTTTCTGATCCGCAAAGGCCAGACACAGATCCCCGCCGATCCGAAACTGATTCTCGACATCACGCCAGTGGACCAGGTCGCGTCAGTGATGCTGGCGGTCGCAGCACAGGCGTGCGTTGAGGAACCTCAGCTCGTCTATCAGGCAGCCACTGGCGATTCAAACGCCAACAACATGGAACGGATCATTGGTCTGTGCGGACTCGACAAGCGCAAGTACTTCGAAGAGAAAGACACAGGCGTCAAGATTCTTAACAAGATCGCGGCGCGCATGGAGCCGCGGCAGGTCACGGTATCGAAATTCGAAAACACGTCTGTGCCGATGTTCAATGCGACGGCGAAGAAAGCCTCATCATTGCTCGATCGTGTGCGCCCGCGCTGGGGCGGTGGGCGTGTCAGCGAAGTAATCGATCGCGTGAAGAGCAGCGTCGAGCGCGTTGAAGAGCTGACGCGCGAAACGTCGGAAGCGTTCGACATGTTTCGTCCGTTCATAGTCGAAAACGCTTATGTATTCCGTTCAGATAACGTGCGTTCGCTGTTTGACCGGATCAGTGAAGATGAGCGCGCGCTGTTGACCTGGAATCCGGAGAAGTTTGACTGGTACGACTACTGGCTCAACATTCACTTGCCTGGACTTACGAAGTGGGTGTTCCCGACGCTTGAAGACGAAATGCGCGCGCAGCCGAAGCGCGTCTACACGTATCGCGATCTGCTCGAGCTCTTCGAAACTTCCACGAAGCGCCACGCAACCAGAGTTGCGATGCGTATCGAACGAGATGGGCGCAAGGAGCAGTACACGTATGCTGACCTGCGCGAGCTCGCCACGCGTGTTGCCGGATTTCTCGCGAGCGAAGGCATCAAGCCGGGGGATCGAGTGATGCTCGTCAGCAGCAACGCGCCCGAGTGGGGCATGAGCTACTTCGGCGTGTTGAAGGCCGGCGCCACATGTATTCCCTGCGATCCCGAAAGCTCGACTCCCGAGATTCTCAATTTCGCACGCGCCGGTAATGCAGTCGGAGTGATCTGTAGTCAGGCAGTGATCGATGAACATCCGGATCTGCAAGAGAGGCTTAGCGAGCAGGGACTCACGCGCTTGTGGACGTATGAAGAAGTGTTCACGTTGCCGGATGAGCAGACGGAAGACCAGCGCATTGCATTGCTGCCGCAACGCACCCATGCGCAAAGCGTGGCTTCACTCATTTTCACATCAGGCACGACGGGCCAACCTAAAGGCGTGATGCTTTCGCATCGCAATCTGACGAGCATGGTCTCGATGTTGTCGTCAGTCTTTGACATGACGACGAGCGACGGTGTGTTGTCGGTTCTGCCGCTGCACCACACGTTCGAATTCTCGACGGGGTTCCTGACGCCGCTGAGTCGCGGCGCACAGATCACTTATTTGCCGGAGCTCACGAGTGACGCGCTTGCACGCGCAATTAAGAATGGTCACGTGACGGGAATGGTCGGTGTGCCTGCGTTATGGGAACTGCTGCATCGCCGCATCAAGAACAGGCTTTATGAACGCAACGACTGGATCGGCAAGACTGCCGAGAACTTGATCTGGGCCAATGCATGGCTGCGCGACAAGACGCCGCTGAACCTTGGGCCGGCGCTGTTCTATCCGATTCACGAGGGCCTCGGCGGACGCATTCGCTATTTCATCAGCGGCGGCTCCGCATTGAGCGAAAAGATTCAACGTGACTTTCATGGTCTCGGATTCACGATTCTCGAAGGCTATGGGCTCACCGAAGCCTCGCCGGTTCTGACGGTCACGAGACCTGAGGATCGAATGCTCACGGGAACGGTTGGCAAGCCGCTGCCCGGTGTCGAAGTGCGCATCGCCGAGCCTGATCCGAGCGGCGTGGGAGAAGTCGTCGCGCGTGGTCCAAATGTGATGCTCGGGTACTACGAAGACGAGCTTGCGACGCGCAAGACGCTCGTCGATCGCTGGCTCTACACCGGCGATCTCGGTCGCGTCGATGATGACGGCAATCTTTACCTCGTCGGTCGCTCAAAAGAGATCATCGTCGATACAAACGGCAAGAACGTTTACCCCGATGAGTTGGAAGAGATTTACGGAAACTCGCCTTACATCAAGGAGCTGAGCATTGTCGGTTTGCCTGACGGCATCGGCGAGAAGGTCGCTTGTCTCGTAGTTGCCGACGATGAATATGACATTGCACTGTCGCGAACCGCACTGCATCGTCTGGTTGAAGAACACTTCCGCGAAGTTTCTGCTTCCCTGCCCTACTACAAACGCGTGAAGGTTTTGCACTTCACCGACGTCGAGTTGCCGCGCACAGCGACGCGCAAGGTGAAGCGACGCGAAGTGGTCCAGATCATGGAGTCGCTCGAAGAGAGTGAGAAATCGGGTCGCAGGAGCAGTGTTCAGGAAACCAGGGATGCAGATTCGCTGTGGTTGATGGGGCTGGTTGCTACGGTCGCAAATCGCTCGCGTTCGGAAGTCGCGATCGATACCAGATTGAGCGATTTGGGCTTTGACAGTCTGATGTTTGTCGAGCTCGCGACGGCGATTGAGAATGCCGGCGGATCTATCTCGGCTCCGGAGCGATTTAATGAGATTCAGGATGTGCGGGAGCTGTTAACTGTGGTCAACCGCGTTCCTGGTGCGGCGTCGTCAAAACAGGAAACACGTCCGGACGAAACCAAGAAGGACGACGAGATACACATTCCTTCGATCGTGCGAACTGCGGGCAACAAGGCCGGCGACTTGTTACAGCGCTTCCTCTACGAGCAATTCCTGCGCGCGCACTACGAAGGGCAGTCAAACATTCCGCCGCACACGAACTTTATCGTTGCTGCGAATCATTGTTCACACCTCGACATGGGCCTGACGAAAATGGCGCTCGGTGAGTTTGGCAAAGATCTCGTCGCGCTTGCCGCGGCCGACTACTTCTTCGATACGAAGTACAAGCGCGCGGTGATGGAGAACTTCACGAACCTCGTGCCGATGGAGCGCACGGGATCGTTGCGACAGTCTCTGCGACACGCAAAATCGTTTCTCGATCGTGGCTACAACGCGCTGATCTTCCCCGAAGGCACGCGCTCGATGACCGGCATCATGGCTGACTTCAAACCCGTCGTTGGATATCTCGCGCTGCACGCGCGCGTCGGTATCCTGCCGATCTATCTCGACGGCACCTATGAAGCGATGCCAAAAGGAACGACGATCATAAAGAGCCGCGATGTTGGTGCTCGCATCGGTCGCTTCCTGGAGATTGAAGAGCTCGAAGAGATGACGAAGGGCCTGCCGCGGGCGGAGGCGTACAGGCTGATCGCGGCTCGCGTGAGGCACGAGGTGGTGAATCTCCGCGACCGCACCCGCATTCCGTTCGACGAAAAGGGATTACGAAAGCTTTGGCGCAGCGAGCGGAAGAAACAATTGATAGCTGAAGAGGTTGCCGTCTCGTGATACTGCGCCACTAAACGAACAACTGTAGGGGCGGCCCTCCGTGGCCGCCCGTTCCTGGAAGCACACGTTTATTCGAAAGACGGGCGGCCACGGAGGGCCGCCCCTACAGTTGGATTCTGTAAGCTTCATGCCCTCGAAGACGTCCGGGAAACGCACCGCTCGCATGACGCCGGTCACAATCGGCACGAAGCGGCGTGCTGCCATCGAGAAGCGCCAACGCGCGGTCACGCTCGTCACCGGTGGCACAGGCTTTCTCGGCGCACATCTCGTTCGCCAACTCATCGAAGCGGGCGCGAAAGACGTTCGCGTAATGGCAACGTCGATTCCTGATTGGCTCGTCAGTCTTGGCGTCGAGACATTCGCAGGCTCAATCACCAACGCAGACGACAACAAGCGCGCAGTCGAAGGCATTAGCGAGATCTATCACCTCGCGGGAAAAGTCTCGCGCGAGCGCGAGGACGCGCGCGAGATGTACGACATTCACGTCGAAGGAACGCGTCTCCTGTGCGATGCCGCCAAAGCTGGGGGAGTGAAAACAATCGTTCTGGCTTCGACCAGCGGAACGATTGCCGTAACGAAAGACGGAGAGGTTGTTCCAGACGAGACTTATCCAGTTCCACTCGACATCATCGGGCGCTGGCCCTACTACGCCAGCAAAGCCTACCAGGAGATGGCGGCACTGGAACGTTTTCAAGGCAAAGGCCTGCGACTCGTGATCATAAATCCGAGCCTACTCTTGGGTCCGGGAGACGATCGTCTCAGCTCGACTAAAGTCGTGCTCGACTTCATGGCTCGCAAGATCAGTGCAGTGCCGACCGGTGGCGTGAGCTTTGTCGATGCGAGAGATGCCGCGCGCACTTTTCGTGCGGCGATGAAGAAAGGACGGCACGGCGAGCGCTATCTGCTCGGAGCAGCAAACTGGACCTTCTCCAAGTTCTTTGGACGGCTCGAGCGCCTGACGAAAGTATCGGCGCCATGGGTTGCGCTGCCTTCCCGAATCGCGATCACGGGCGCAAACCTTCTCGATTCGCTTTTCAAACAATGGGACATGGCGTCGCCGGTCGAGCCGGGCGCGATCGAAATGGCCCAGTATTTCTGGTACTTGAACTGCGCCAAAGCCTCACGCGAGCTTGGTTTCAAGCCACGCGATCCCGGCGAGACTCTTCATGACACTGTCGCCTACCTGCGCGAAAACTTCCTCGGCAGCAACGCCTTCGGCAAGTAGTCGCAAAAGGCACAAAAACCTCCACAATCATTTTTGTGACTTTTGTGCCTTTTGTAGCTAGTTCTTTGGGAACTGTTTGGCCCCTTCGAGCGTCTGATCACGCACAGGAGAATACTCAAATGTGCAGACTACGGCCGCTCCTTCTTCTTCCCTGCTTTATTTGTGTCTTTCTAACAGCGAACGCAGCGAACGCCCAGGGCCCAACCACGCTCCAGCTCGGCACGCCCATCGAACGCTCGCTGGGACCAAACCAGGTTCAAGAGTTCATAATCAATCTCGAAGAAAACACTTTGATTCAGTTCGTAGTCGAGCAGCGAGGCATCGACGTGATCGTCAAAGTGGCTTCACCTAGCGGAAAAAGTCTTGGACAGTTTGATTCGTCGAACGGCGATGATGGACCCGAGCATGTTTCGTTCGTTGCTGTAGCACCGGGCGCTTACCGCGTCGCTGTGAGTGTACTCGATCCCAGTGACCCGACCACAGGTCGCTTTGAGATCAAAATTCTGGAGTTGCGCCAGGCGACAGAACAGGAGATCAAGGACAGCAAGAGCCAGGAACTTGCGAAAGCGAAAGGTGTCGCGCTGCTGCGCGAGCTTGACGGTTTGATCGGAGAAATCAAATCGCCATTTACACGGATCAAAGCCCAACTCCAGATTGCGCCGCTCCTCTGGAGCTCGGATGAAAAGCGCGCCGCGAAATATTTTTCAGACGCAACCAATGGATTCAAAGAATATCTCGCATCGCTTGATGCGAGCAGTGACGAGTATGCGCAGCAGTATCAAGGTATTACGCAACTTCGTTCCGAAATAATCGACCTGCTCGCTCCGCGTGATCCGGATGCGGCTCTGAGCTTTCTCTATTCGACTGTCCCGCAACCGAGTCCGTACACTAGCAGACGCGACAGCGACTCGCAGGAAACTACGCTCGAGGTTTCCATTGCCAACGAGTTCCTGCGAACCGATGCCAACCGGGCGCTTCAGATCGCGCGGCGAATCCTCAAGAGCCGGTACTCCAGTAATCTGCTCAGCACAATTTCTTTACTGCGGCAACAAAACCCGGAATTAGCCGGTCAATTTGCAAACGAGATCGCCGGCAAGCTACTCACCGACAAGCTTCTTACTAAACCTGACGCTGCCAACCTTGCGATTGGGTTGCTTAGATCGAGTCCGGGACCTGCGATACGTGGCCAACCCGTGAATGCCAACGGACTTCAACCGCCAACACCAGTGCTGCCGGAGGCACAATATCGAGAGTTATTACAGAAGGCGATTACCGAAGCCTTGTCTTATGACGAACAGCGGCCTCGTAACTACACGCCCGAACGAGATGTCGAATGGACCCTGCTAAATGGGTTGCAGCAGTTGGGTGCAGACGTAGATAGCGTCATGAGTGGCGGCGTAGCGGCAGTGCAAAAGAAATTGGCTGAGCTGTCCAACCAGCAGACCACAACTGTTCAGCACTATCAGAACGAAATCGCAAACAATTCAGCAGATGCGGCGCTCGGCGTGATTGAAGAGGCGCCCGCGAACCAGCGAGAACAACTCTACATCCAGCTCGCCGGTCGCGAAGCGAACAACGGCGACTTCGCACGCGCACGAGAGATCATTAACGAGCGAGTTTCCAATCCTTTCCAGCGGCGCCATTCACTTCGAAACGTGGAACAACAGGAGGTCTATCGAGCCATATCCGCCGGCAAGGTAGAAGAAGCGCTGAGGATTATCAGTATGTGGCGCAATCCGAGAGACCGTGCGAACTATTTATCGCAGATTATGAACCAGATCGGGCCGGGTCGGAAACGTGCAAACGCCATGAATCTTCTGGAGCAAGTGAAGACTCTCTTAGGTGCGTCGCCGCAGGCGCAGGATCAGGACCAGATGAATGCGTTGTTTGAGCTTGCGCGAGCGTTTGCGAAGTACGACACGAAACGGTCGTTTGAGATCCTCGATCCGTTAGTTGAGCAGTTCAATGAGATCTGTGCGGCGGCGCGTACAATGGACGGGTTTGGATCGGAGAATTACGAAGATGATGAGCTCAACATGCAAAACGGAAACACGGTGGCGCAGATCGTCGAGCACATGTCGAATGTTGTGGGAACACTGGCGTTGACAAACTTCGAGCGTGCCAGGGCGACGTCAGAAAGGATTAAGCTGCCCGAGGTGCGGCTAAAGATTTATCTCGATATCGCGCAGCAGACGATCCAGGGTACAGATTTAAACAGATGAATTATTCCCCGAGCGCGGCGTATTTGAAGAGCCGGTACCGGTACCGCTGCTGCGCCCTGATGTTGGCTGCAATCACGCCGTGGAGGTTCTCGTCCCACTTCGTGTACTGGTCTATGTATCGATCAGACGCTGCCTTATCGCCTTCGTACTGCACGGCAAGAGTCTTCTCCAGCATCTTGCCTACTACATCGTGATACTTATCGTAGTGAACGCGCATCTGCTTCGTCGCCGGATCGAAAGTCAGTAATCCGTTCTCGAGAAAAAAGTTCCACTGCATCAACTGCATCGTGTTGTAAGGCTGATCGCGCCGTGGACGATTGTTCTGCAACACCCGCAGAATTCCGCCTGCGTACACACTTCGCAACTGCGCGTCAGTGTAGTAACCCTGTTTGTGAAGCGCTTCAGCAACAAACAGCGAAACCAGGTCAGCCTTCATCTCTTCCATCGCATTCGAATTGTCCTGCAAAGCTTCGTCGAGATCACGGCCGTCCTTTGTGCGATCGACGCCCAGGTAGTGACCCACCTCATGCCATAACGTGCGATAGAAATTGCCATCAGGTGTCAGTTCCTTCGCCTGCTCCTCTCCGATTGCCGCCGCGAGTGACTTCGACGTT
>DASUYO010000161.1:0-6260 GCA_036377375.1 Pyrinomonadaceae bacterium | reverse complement strand
TTCGATCGCATCTTTCAGGGCCAGGGACTCAGCAGCCGTTCCCCACGATAAGTTAATTACCTGCGCACCATGCGCGACAGCGTAGTCAATGGCTTCAACCGCATTCGCGATATCGCCCGTGCCAGTGTTGTCCAGAACGCGAAGGCTCATCAGGCTGGCGCGCCACATGACGCCTGTGATGCCGAACGAGTTATTACCTTCAGCCGCAATGATTCCTGCGACAGCAGTGCCATGCCCCTGCTCGTCTTTGATCTCCGCGCTCTCTTGCACGTAATCCCAACCATGCAGGTCCTGATTTACACCGGGCGCTGGATTGGTCCATTGATTGTTTGCGAGATCGGGGTGAGTGAAGTCGATGCCGCTGTCAATTACCGCCATGACAGTCGCAGCGGATCCGGTAGTCGTGCTCCAGGCGCTGCTCACTTGGGCATCTGAACCAAACTGGCCGCCATTTTGGCCGGTGTTACGCAGTGCCCACTGTTCGTTGAATCGAGAGTCGTTAGGAATAATGTCGTCTTTAGCAATCAGGAAGTTTGGCTCCGCAAACTCGACGCGGGGATCCGACAACAGCTGCATTGCAGCAGTTGGGACGTCACGAGTCACGGGCAGCTCCAAATTCTCAACGCCTGAACCTCCCTCCAGTTGTTTCTTCCTACGCGCACCCATGCCGGCAACTACTAAGTCTCTCTCCTGTGGAGCGACGCCCATACGAAAGCGCACAAGCAGCTCGCGGTCACGATAAGGTGGCGCGGACTGTTGGTGCTCATGGCGGAAGGTTTTTGGTCGGGCGTTCGGTCGTGTGGCACTAGCGAACGGTGCATACACGAACGTGGTAAGTAACAGTGAAAGGCTGAATGCTAATACTGCTCGGAAATTGGAATATGTGGGAGTACACATGGCGCGGCTCCATGGATCAAGAGGTTGGGCAATATAGGGGATCTACCTGAAGGACAACTGTCGTTAGGGCCGCGCAACCATGGGAATAATCTTGCGCGGGTTGGGTTAATGCGGATCGGTTGATAAGCTCACGGTTGATAAGCTCACGTGGTGAAACTCGTGGTTAGCGCGAGGAGTCATATACTAAGACGACGAGTTGGACCACCTGAAAAACGGCTCGCACTTTACTCCCGCGTTGGATCGCTGTCAATGAAATTGTTTATTACAATTCAATCACGAAAGTAATCATGCGATGCAAAGTCGCAGAATTGTCACCTTGAGACGCGGCGAAAGATCACGGCTTGATCGTCTTCGTAGACTTTGGACCAGCCACGGTCGTTCTTCAATAGCAGAGACAACGCCACATCGGGGGCGATGATAACGGTTTGAATACCGTACTTATCGAGCGGTCCGCGCCAGTTCCCAACGCCGTCCTCCGTTTGCATCGCTTCGGTGAAAAAAGCGTCGCCATAAACGTCGGCTCGTCCGTCAATGTAGACGCGATACTCAGGATAAAGCTGATAGATCAGGTAACCACCCCACCCGTATCGGTTGTAAATTGGCGCGGGCAAACGTTGCGACTTAAGGAACTCGACTGCGGCCACAGGGCTCCTGATCGACTCGTAATCTCTCTGATGTGTCGCGAAGTGCCAGACGCGCGATACGCCCAGCGCCACGGGCGCGACCAGAAGGATGACATTGATGAGCAGCTTGATGGCGTTAGGACGAGCTTCTTCGCCGGTTAGAAGCTTGTCCCAGCCGCGCGCCTCTGCGGTGGCCCACAAGTGTTTCGCCAGCATCGGCGCAGCGAAGAGAGAGAAGATCGGAATGTGACGTGCTGAGCGCAGTGCTGCGAAAGTAGTGATTAGTACAATGAATAGCTCACCCGGCCGCTCCCGCTTTGGTGACAAGGCCATTGCCCCCGCCGTGCTCAACAAGAGAAGCGCCAGCGGCAGAAAAGCTGTTTTATGAAAGTCGGGTGAAGCCCATTCCTGTATAAACGCTGCCATTGAAGGCGAAGTGAGCGTCTCGTAAGGATAAGAAAACATCCGAAAGCCATTCGGATTTAGCGGCACCACCGCAGTACAGATCAATAAGACGATTAAAAGACGCGGCACATAATTCCACTCGCCGTCGAGCGCTGCACGAACAATGTAAAGCCCGATCAGACCCAAACCCAGTGCAAAACCGGCGTGAAGATTTACCCAGAGCAACATCAATGGAACAAGCCACCACAAACGCCGGCTCTGTTCTTTCGGATCGAAGCGTTCGAGCACGAGAATGTAAATGCTTGAGAGCAGCAGTGTGAGCATCTGCGGACGTATGCCGAATAAAGGCGATGAAGCTGCTGCCGCGAGAAGGATGGCGATACCCGCAGCGTAAGGTCTTCCCTCGCAACGGCGGTACGTGATCCATAATGTGAACACAATGATGAGAGAAAAGACGATCACGAGACCAACAAAACCACTCAAGCGATAAATGCCGGCGATGATTACCTCCGAAAGCCACTCATGGGCCACCCATTCACTGCCTTGTTTCGTGAACGAATAATCGTCGGTGTGGGGAATGCTGCGGGTGTCGATGATCTGTTCACCCACTTTGAGGTGCCACCACAGATCGGGATCGATCGAGACCGACTGCCGCACGGCAAGGACGAAGATCATCGATAAGAGAACGATCGGAAAAACCTGTCGAAACGTGAGCGCTCTTCGCACGCGCGACACCAAAGTCTTTGACGTCGCGAGCTCGGGCGTTAAGCTGTCGATTGAATCTACTTCCATTCGTTCCGAACAGGTCAGGGAATCCACGCGCGCAGACAATGAAAGAAGGTCAACAGCAACACACCGTATAGACCTATTTGGAATAACCGGCGCATGGCCTTTGGAGTAACACGCGGCGCGAGCCCGATAAATACAGGGAAGGCAAGTAACAGATGCCGCGGTAATCCCATGTAGGCACTGCTGACGTGCATCCCAGTGTGATATCCAAACGAGACGATCAATATGATCAAGACATACACACGATAACTATTGCGCAGGTTTCGCCAGCTGAGTATGACGAGGACTATCATACACATCCCCAAAATCAAATCAGTGAGGATAGACAGATTGTGATCTTGCCAGAGTTTCACGAACCCCAGATACAAAGCATGTAACGGAAACAGAAAAGCCTGCTCAGCTACAACTTGATGTGCCGAGCGCGAGATCAACGTCGAATAGATCAGTCCCTGAACGCTCGACAGGTCCGGATAAGAATCGGCAAGTGCAAAGGTTCTGTAAAGGACCCATAGACCATACGCAATCGGAATCAATAAAACACTGGTAAACGCCAAAGGCTTTCGCTCTTTATCAGACCAGAGTTCCATTACTAATGGGACCATCAGAAACAAACCCTGTTGTCTTGCTAACGTCGCCAGTGCGCCGCAGAGTCCGGCTAAAACCCAGCGCCGTTGTCGCGCAAAGTAAAACAACAGTACTGAAAAAAGTAAGAAGATACTTTCCGTGTAGGGTGCATAGAAGACGTAAGATACTGGATAGAGAGCAAACAGAACGGTTGCACGCATCGCCATATCATCTTGAAGGTCGAGGTCCATGCGCGCGAGCCGGTAAAAGCAGATATACAACGCAAGGGTTGCGACTGTTGAAACAAACAACAATGCGAAAAGCGGTGAGCCCGTTAAATAAAAGATTGGCTTTGCTAACAACGGCAGCAACGGGTGGAAGGAGGCGGAGCCATCCTCGATACTAAAGCCGCGAGACGTAGCCCAAATGTAATATTTCGCATCCCAGCGAAACCATGGCTGAACAAGCACGCGGTCCAGCCACGTTGTGATTGAGACCGACGGAGGCCACACCGGCATGGTTAGCTCCATGGGACTGAATTCCGCCTTTGCGTTGCGAATCAGAATGGAAGGTACGAGTGCTACAGCGCTCGTCAAAACGCGCAGCAGTAACCAGAGACCGATTAGTTTTTTATAGGGTTGATCGAAGAAGGAGTTGATCCGCATAATCGGTATCGGTTCACGTAGGTGAAGAAAACAACCTTAAAGGTACTGCTCATTGTTTTCGCTCTCAGCACTGGCTTAGTTTGGATTCGTGTCTATAAAGCTTTCCAGCCTCCCAGCCTCTATAAGAAAGACTTCATCCAGTTTTATCTCATGGCGAAGGCAGCAGCTTCCGGACAGCCCGTGTATGCTCCTCTGGCCGACCTTGCGCAACAATTCGATCCGAACTTAGGAAATTTTCCACAGTCTTCCGCCTATCCGCCCACTGTTCTATTTCTGTGTCGTCCGCTCGCAGCCCTGCCATATTTTTACGCATTGCTCTTATGGGACGTACTAGAAGTTCTTTGTTTTGCAATTGCATCGATACTCGTAATTAGACGCTTCAGAAACCAGGCCAGTGTCATGGCTTTGCTGTTGGTGGTGCTTGCATGTGTGTTGTGGCCGCCATTCGCTAATGATCTGTATCAAGGCCAGATGATGATGACCATCTTGCTGTTAGTGACTATCACATGGTTATCGTTGACATCCGGACGGCACACGCTTGGTGGAATTTCGCTTGGGCTGTTGTTCGCATTAAAGCTTTACGCAGCGCCTATAGCACTTCTCCTCCTTTTACAACGAAACTACCGCGCACTGGCTTGGGCTATTGCCATATTTCTTTTATCTAACTTAATAGTTGTAGTGTGGCTAGGTACAGGCACTCTGACCCAATACTATTTACAAGTGGCTCCTCAGATTGAACGAACTTATCGGTCTCACCCGTTAAACTTCTCTGTTTTTGCATTAGGCGCACGTTTAGTTGCTCCATGGTTTGGCCTGGTCATCGTGGGCATTATAGTAGCGTTTGCTTTCTGGTTAGCGTGGCGAGCGCCGGATTTTAACCACGCTTTCATGATCCTCGTCGCTGTTACAACTATCATCAGTCCAGTCGCATGGTCTCATTACCTCATCACTTTGCTGCCCGCATTTTGTTTGCTGATTACGTGGAAAGAAATTCAGACTGGTGAGAAAGTGTTGATCGTGATTCTTTTTTTTCTCGCAGTTCCGGAAATGTATCAGGTGTTTACGCCCTGGTCTGTAATCCGAATTATCCAGGTTTTATTTATCCTTGGATTGATGTTGTTGCTAAGCCGGGTATTAAAGACGGGTGGAAATAAAGCGTCAAATCTTCTTCGCTATTCCGATCAGACTTAGCCCTTTCCAAGGATAAAGTTTATCCATGCGACTTAGTAGAGGCATCGCGACATCTACAGCTTTGAGCTGAAGCCGCGAAATTTTATTTCTGCGAAGAAGCTTTCCGTTTAACCACCAACCCGGAACGGAGAACCGATTGAAGTCGAAAATCTGCTCGACCTCAAAGCCGGCAGCAGTCAGTGATTGCTCCAGCTTTGCTCGCGTGTAACGCTCACGTCTTCCCAGCGCCTTATCCAGCTCTCCGAACAACTTCGGATGCTGTGAAACAAAAACAACTGCTCGGCCGCCCGGCTCGAGTATGGACCAGATGTTTTGTAAGACAACCTGATCATCGACCACCCTGTCGAGCACATTCACGACCAATGCAGTGTCGAACTTCTCCTGAAGCCCCTCAAAATGTTCCGCCTCGTTCGGGTTGATGTGCAGTACATGCAGATAAGGTTTGCCGAATGAGAACGATTGCAGATATCGCAGACACTGTGGATTGGTGTCCGCTGCGACGTAGTGCTCGCGTGGAATAAACTGATTCGTCAGAGTGGCAATGCCGGCGCCCACTTCGAGCACTCGATCGCCGATGAATGGTCTCAGTGTTTTTCCAATCCAGAAGTTCAGACGACGTGCATGTTTCAATCCTGAAAGAATACTCGAACCGTATTGGTCTTCTGTGTAAAGGTCATCGATTAACCAATAACGAAGCATGGCCATGATGGCCAGCACACCATCGGTCGCCTTTATCTTCTTTCCCTCTTCGCGTGTGCGCGGTAGATAACGTATCGGGGCTTCAAAAACTCTTGCGCGCCGCTTTGCCAGCTTGAACGTGATCTCAACTTCAAAACGAAAGTCATTGCTGCGTAGCGGAATTGACTTAAGCAAGTCAGTTTTGATGGCTTTGTAACACGTCTCGAGGTCGGTCAGACTCAGATCTGTCATCCAGTTGCTTATCGACGTTAACGTTTTATTAATCGTGCTGTGCCGGTGCATCAGAGCGCGACGATATGGAGCGGAGATGAAGCGTGAGCCAAATACCGCGTCGGCGCCCTCTTTCGCGAATGGAACAAGCAGGGATGGGATGTCTGCCGGATCGTATTCAAGATCAGCGTCATGAATGATGCTGATCTCCCCGGTG
>DASUYO010000160.1:0-2811 GCA_036377375.1 Pyrinomonadaceae bacterium | reverse complement strand
GGTTGAGAATGAGAGCTCGTCGCACTGTTGAATGAGAACCACCAAACTTAAGCTCCATGATGGGCTAGGTGGCAAACTCGAATAGAAGGGTGAAACAATCAGCCGAATTCTACTTGACACGACCCGGCTTCATAGAAGGGTCGAGGGTCGATTTTGTGTGGTAGCACAAGTCGGCCCGCTTCATTTTCGGAGGGGTGCGACGACTATAGCACAAGGATTTTCGGTTATGTCTAGAATTTGAACTCGCGCAAACCTGTCCGTGACGCGGCTGCTCTCGTCGTTGAATGATTGCTGAACGTTGCGAAATCGGCTGCGGCCGGACTTGGTTCAATCGCGCACCTTCAGCCATATCCCAAATCCGGCCATTAAATTGCTTTCCGTCCTGCGGGTTCAGCCAAACCCTGAAATTCTGAAGATGTTCGCGCTCAAGGTGCGCGCCAGCGCGCACCTGTTCTCACGCGAGCAGTCCTTATCCTCCAATCCGACGCGGGGAAATGCCACGAACGCAACAAAAACCAGAGGAACTGACTAATGGCCTCAAGTGGAAATTCCGCTTCATTGCACTTCACGTTTTCATTCCTATCCTCGTCGGTGGCGCTATTTACATCTGTTGGCGAAAGTCCACGCTGTTAATGTTTGGATGGTATACCAACATCGGTCTGAAGTCTGAAATAACGCACATCCGTGAACTTACAGCGGCCGCTCGAGACGTCTTACCGAATTGGATCCTCTATTCTTTGCCGGATGCATTGTGGGTGTACTCGTTAACTGCATTTATGTCAGCAGTCTGGTTCAAAGAGAGATTCTCAATCGTCGGCGTTGTATGGATTAGCGTTGGCCTAGTGCTCAGTGTCACTGGAGAATTGTGTCAAGCGATTGGTATCGTGCCGGGAACGTTCGATCCAGTCGACTTGCTGCTATGCGTCGCTTCTGCTGTCGCGGCATTCATTGTTGCGACGCGCTCAGTCAGTAAACGAATACCAGGAGAAAGAACAACGTGAATGAACAAACAAGACGGACTTTATTTTCGCTGCTAGCCTTAATGGCATTTTTGATTCTGGCGCTTGGAAGTACAGATGAAACCCAGAGGAGCTCGTATTCGGGCACTGGATCGGGTACGTCATCGAGCAACGGTTCATCATTAGCTCCAAAAGATTCAAAAAAGGAAATTCTCAGTTCAGTAAAGTTGGACGTGAAATGGCGTAAAGGTGGATTCGGCTCCGTGATGGAAGCGGATTTCACCATAAATAATCCAACTCAATATAGATTCAAAGACTTTGAAATTACGTGTACCCACTACGCCAAGAGCGGAACACAAATCGATAGCAACACGCGAACCATCTACGAAGTAGTTGAAGCAAGGTCAAAGAAACTGATTAAGGATTTCAATATGGGCTTCATTCACAGCCAAGCAGCTTCAACTGCTTGCGAAATGACTGATGTTACTGTTCTCTAAAATCTAGAAACTTGTAAAGCTTTTTGCCCGGATCAGACGGTATGGCGACAAATTGACACTCGCTGCTTAGAGTACACGAAGCAGTGAACAGGCATGCAAAATCACGAGCAGCGTCGAAGTTACCTCGATGGGTTGAAGCTCTCAAAAGGAATGTAAACTCACCCGACCTCTGTTCGTTAAGAAGCTGCTCTCGCCATCGAATTGTAATAAACAATTTCATTGACAGTGATTCATCCCGGGAGTAGAGTGCGAGCCGCTTTGTAAGTGGTCCAACTCTTGTTATCTGAGTTCCTCGCGAGCCTCGCTGGTAATCACGAGTTCCAGCACGTGAGCTCATCAACAGTTCCGCATTAACCTAACCCGCGCAAGATTATTCCCATGGTCGCGCGGCCCTTAACGACAGTTGTCCTTCAGGTAGCTCCCCTATTAGCCAACCTCTTGATCCATGGAGCCGCGCCATGTCTACTCTCACGTATTCCAATACCCGAGCAGTATTAGCACTCAGCATTTCACTATTACTTACCACGTTTGCGTATGCACCGTTTGTCGGTGCCGCACGACCAAACGCCCGACCAAAAACCTCCCGTCGAGTGCACCAACAGTCCGCGCCACCTTATCGTGACCGCGAGCTGCTCGTGCGCTTTCGTACCGGAGTCGCTGCACAGGAAAGAGACATAGTAATTGCCAGCATGGGTGCGCGTAGGAAGAAACAACTTGAGGGAGATTCAGGGATTGAGAATTTGGAGCTGCCTGTGAATCGTGATGTCACAACTGCTGCAATGCAGTTGTTGTCGGATCCTCGCGTCGAGTTTGCGGAGCCAAACTTCCTGATTGCTAAAGACGACATTATCCCCAACGACTCTCGATTCAACGAACAGTGGGCACTGCGTAACACAGGCCAAAACGGCGGCCAGTTTGGTTCAGACGTCCAAGCGAGCGGCGCCTGGAGCACCACTACGGGATCCGCTGCGACTGTGATCGCAGTAATCGACAGCGGCATCGACTTCACTCATCCTGATCTCGCAAATAATCAATGGATAAATCCCGCGCCGGGTGCGAATCAAGATCTGCACGGTTGGGATTACGTACAACAGAGCGCGGAGACCAAAGACGAGCAAGGACATGGCACTGCTGTCGCAGGAATCATCGCGGCTGAAGGTAATAACTCGTTTGGCATCACAGGCGTCATGTGGCGCGCCAGCCTGATGAGCCTCCGCGTTCTGGACAACACTGGCACGGGCGATATCGCGAATGCGGTTGAAGCCATTGACTACGCTGTCGCGCATGGTGCGCAGGTAATTAACTTATCGTGGGGAACGGCTGCTGAGTCCCTGGCCCTGAAAGATGCGATCGAA
>DASUYO010000159.1:0-2962 GCA_036377375.1 Pyrinomonadaceae bacterium | reverse complement strand
CTGCTTGATCTGACAGTAACGCCCAACCGTGTCAGGCATTGCTGGTCTATAAAGGATGTTTGAGAAGTCGAGCCCGCGCGCTTTCCATTGCTCAATCCCAAGTCGCACGCGGATACATTCGGTGCGACCAATCATCTCGTTAATAGTGCGGAAGCCCAATTCAGCCATTAACTCCCGCACTTCCCGGGCGACGAAGTTCATGAAGTTGACGACGTGTGAAGGATCACCGCTAAACCTGGCGCGCAACTCCGGATCCTGAGTCGCGACACCTACGGGACAAGTGTTGAGATGGCAAACTCTCATCACGAGGCAGCCGAGACTCACCAGTGGCGCGGTCGCGAAACCAAACTCTTCCGCGCCCAGCAGCGCAGCTATCACAACGTCACGGCCCGTTTTCAGTTGGCCATCTGTCTCGATTGTGATGCGACTTCTAAGATTGTTCAGCACTAGCGTCTGGTGGGTTTCGGCGAGGCCGAGTTCCCATGGCACTCCGGCATGCTTGATGCTCGAGAGTGGCGACGCGCCAGTGCCTCCGTCGTAACCGCTGATGAGGACCACATCAGCATGCGCTTTGGCAACGCCTGCCGCGACCGTGCCGACGCCAACTTCGGCCACGAGCTTGACGCTTACGCGAGCACGGTCGTTCGCATTCTTCAGGTCATAAATTAACTGCGCCAGGTCTTCGATTGAATAGATGTCATGATGCGGCGGCGGTGAGATAAGACCGACTCCAGGCGTTGAATGACGGACCTTCGCAATTGCCGCAGAAACTTTATGGCCCGGTAGTTGGCCGCCTTCGCCGGGCTTCGCGCCCTGCGCAATTTTGATCTGCAACTCGTTTGCATTAACCAGATAGTTGCTCGTTACCCCGAAACGTCCCGAGGCCACCTGTTTTATGCTGCTGTTGCGAGAGTCACCATTCGCCTCCGCCGTGTAGCGTTCCGGGTCCTCGCCTCCCTCACCGGTATTACTTCTGGCGCCGATACGATTCATGGCGATCGCCAGGGCTTCATGCGCTTCCTTGCTTATCGAGCCGTAAGACATCGCACCGGTCTTAAATCGTTTGACGATCTCCGATGCCGGCTCAACCTCGGCAATCGGGATTGGACCATGCAGTGGTGTTAGGTCCATCAGTCCCCGGAGAGTTTGGAGCCGGCGCGACTGGTCGTTGACCAGCGTGCTGAACTCTTTAAATGTCTCGTAGTCGTTGGTTCGGCAGGCGTGTTGAAGTTTATGAATCGTTTGCGGGTTGAACTGGTGCAGTTCGCCGTTGCGTCGCCATTGATATTGACCGCCTTCGCTGAGCGATGTCTCGTGTTTAGATTCTTCCGGGAAGGCCTGCTTGTGCCTTAGCCTTGATTCTTCGGCGATGACTTCAAGACCGATCCCACCGATTCGCGAAGGAGTCCAGGTGAAATAACGATCGACGAGATCTTCTTTCAGCCCCACGGCTTCGAACACCTGCGCGCCGCAGTAGCTTTGAATAGTCGAGATACCCATCTTCGAAATTACTTTGACGATGCCTTTGTTGATTGCCTTGAGGTAGTTGGAGATCGCGTGGTCTATATCAACGGCTAAGTGCCCTTCAGCAGTGAGATCTCGAAGTGTGTCAAACACCAGATATGGATTGACTGCAGCCGCGCCGTAACCCAAAAGCAAAGCAAAGTGATGGACCTCGCGCGGTTCACCGCTCTCGACCACAAAGCCCACTTGCGTCCGCGTTCCCTCCCGGATCAGGTAGTGATGAATACACGAGACTGCCAGCAATGCCGGGATCGGCGCGTTGTCCTTATCTACTTCCCGATCAGAGAGAATGATCACGCCATACCCGCCGGCGATGGCTGCCGCAGACTGGCGACAGAGATCCGTCAAGGCTGCTTCCAGACTTCGCTCACCGCCATTTACCTCGTACAGCATCGGCAGAGTGATTGATTTGAACTTTACGCCTGCGTCTTCAAAATGGCGGAGCTTGTTCAATTGCTCGTTAGTCAGTATTGGTGAAGGCAGCCGGATTTGCCTGGCACATTCCGGCGCCGGCTCGAGCATGTTCGCTTCCGGCCCGACGGTGGTATCGGTTGACATGACCAGCTCCTCGCGAATTGCATCGACCGGTGGATTGGTAACCTGCGCGAAAAGCTGCTTGAAATAGTTGTACAACAACTGCGGCTGTTCAGAGAGCACTGCAAGCGGAGTATCCGTGCCCATCGACCCCACTGCCTCTTCGCCGTGAGCGCCCATGGGCGTGATCAGCAGTTTCAATTCTTCACTTGTGTAGCCAAAAGCTTGCTGTTGTTTAAGCAGCCTCGACGAATTCTGAACCGGTGTGTCTGAACGGCTGGGGAATTCATCCAGGGAAAGCTGATTTTTCCGGAGCCATTCAGCGTACGGATACTGCGTTGCGACTGCTCGCTTTAACTCGTCGTCGTCCACCACTCGACGCGACTCGGTATCTACTAAAAACATTCGCCCCGGTTGTACTCTTCCCTTGCATAAAATCTCCTCAGGAGGAACATCAAGCACTCCGACTTCCGATGCGAGGATCACCAAACCGGCTTTGGTCACGTAGTAACGTGCAGGGCGGAGACCGTTGCGATCCAGCATGGCGCCGATCCTGATTCCATCAGTGAAAGCCACCGCGGCCGGTCCATCCCAGGGCTCCATCAAACACGAGTGATACTCATAAAAGGCCTTCTTCTCCTCGCTCATCGACTGGTGCGCGTTCCAGGGCTCCGGAATCATCATCATCATGGCGTGCGGCAAAGTCCGGCCTGTCAGCGTGAGCACCTCCAGAACGTTGTCAAACATTCCGGAGTCGCTCGTATCGCTATCGATTACTGGAAGAATCTTGTGCAGTTCGGGACCAAAGAACTTGGATTGGAAGTTACTTTCCCGCGCGCGCATCCAGTTGATGTTTCCACGCAGCGTGTTTATTTCGCCGTTGTGCGCGATGTAGCGATAGGGA
>DASUYO010000158.1:0-37224 GCA_036377375.1 Pyrinomonadaceae bacterium | reverse complement strand
CGCACATCGATCTCAGCATTCATCTGCGTCAGCGCAACAGCGGCACCGGGACTCGCGCCCATTCGCAGGTACGTGGCCCACCAGTCGCGAAACTTCGGATCATCGGCAAGACTCGGCGCGCGCTCGTCAATGCCGACTGGTCCACCCCACTGCTTCCTCATCACTTCGAAAAACTGTTCGCGCTGTTCCGCGGTCGGTCCCCACGGATACTCCGCGTCGCGTATGCGTTTGGCATAAGTGCCAATCATCACGAGCGCCAGTGTTTTCTCCGGATAAGTAGCAGCGAAGAGGCTGCACATTGGACCACCTTCGGAGACGCCACACAACGCGGCGCGCTCAGAACCCACTGCGTCCATCACCGCCCGCACGTCGTCCATGCGTTGCTCGAGAGTTGGCAGTTGATTAATGGGCACACGGTCGGAGAGTCCGGTGCCTCGCTTGTCAAAAAGTATTAAGCGAGAAAACGACGCAAGACGGAGCAGGAAACGTGCAAAATTCGGTTCGCGCCAGAAATATTCCAGGTGCGACACCCAGCCCATCACGAAGACGAGATCGAGCGGTGCATCGCCGATCACCTGGTAAGCAATATTCACATCACCGCTGCGCGCATACATCGTCTCGGGCGGACGCTGTAGCTCCGGTTCGAGTAGCTTGTGCGTAACAGCGGTAGGCAAGACATCAATCACACGCTTCAACGGCTCGTCTTCATCGTCGCGCTCGACAACGATCCTCGCTCTCGTCCGTTCACGGACAATCAAACTCTCATCATCGCCGGCCGCTCTGACGTCGGCGACAAACCGGTAACCTCGCTTCGGCACCGTCTGAATGTAGTGCTCACCCTGCTTACCTTCGCCGAGGGCCTTGCGCAGGATGGAAATGTTCTGAGCGAGGTTGTTCTCTTCGACAAAACTGTCAGGCCAGACCTGCTGCATCAGCTCTTTTTTCGTCAGCACGTGATTGGAGTTTTCGAGCAGTACGAGCAAAGTGTCGAACACTTTTGGCGTCAGCGGCACCTCGCAATTCTCTTTGAAGAGAATGCGCTCTTCCGCATCAACTCGAAATCCGTCAAACAGATAGAAGCGCCTGGCCGGCCGGTTCATCATCGCTTTCAGAATTTTTTGAAAACAATTTCAGCAGCAATTCAGCGTTCTCTAAATACGAGACGACGCTGTGCGCCGTATCTTCCACGCACACTCATACGGTGCCCGACATCGTTTGACCCAGATTATTTAGGAGGTATTGCAGTGAATACAAGAGCGAAGCGCCAGGTTGAGAACGAACGCCGTCATGCCGTGGTGCTCGGAGGAAGTCTCGCCGGACTGTTGGCAGCGCGAGTTTTGTCAGATCACTTCGATCGCGTAACGCTGGTCGAACGCGATGCTTACCCTGAAACGTGCGAAACGCGTAAGGGAATTCCGCAAGCTAATCACGTCCATGGCTTGTTGGTACGCGGACGCGAGATCCTTGAAGAACTTTTCCCAGGCTTGCAGGACGAGATGATCGCCGCCGGAGGCCCGGTGGTTGACATGGCGAATGAGATAGCGTGGTTCACGCGCGCGGGTTGGGGAGTCAGGTTCCCATCTGAGTTTCAAGTGCTGGCTTTCACTCGACCGCTGCTCGACTTACACGTGCGCCGGCGACTCGCCGATCGTCCGAACATTGAAATACTGGACAATACGGATGTGTTGCGTCTGATTCCTGATTACGCGCCGAATCAACTCGCAGGCGTGCTCATCTGCCAACGCATTTCGCATGCGGATCGCAGACTGGCAAAAGAATTGCGCGCCGATCTGATCGTTGATGCGACCGGTCGCGCGTCGCGCGCGCCGCGTTGGCTCCGCGATCTCGGATACGAGTCACCTGAAGAGATCGTTGTTGATGCGAATATTGGTTATGCGAGCCGGCTGTATCGCATCCCTGAAAACTTCCATGGCGAGTGGAAATGCGCTTACATGCAGTCTGCGCCTCCGGAACGAAAGCGTGGTGCAATCCTGTTCGCGGTTGAAGGTAACCGTTGGCTGGTGACGCTTACCGGAGGCGGTGGCGATCATCCGCCCAGCGACGAGCTTGGATTTCTGCAGTTTGTGCGGAGTTTAGGCGTTTCCACCATTTACGATGCCGTTCGTGTCGCGGAGCCGCTCACTCCGATCAAAACTCATCGCGCCACGCAGAATCGTTTGAGGCGGTACGATCGCGTTAAAGAATTGCCGCACAACTTCCTGCTCCTCGGTGATGCGGTTTGTGCTTTCAATCCTGTCTATGGGCAGGGCATGACCACGGCCGCACTTGGTGCCGTAACATTGCAGAGAAATTTACTTGAACAAAATGGAAGCTTGCGTGGTCTATCTCACCGTTTTCAAAAGCAACTCGCAAAGGTGATCACGGCGCCATGGATGATGGCTACAAGCGAGGATTATCGTTATCGCGAGACCACGGGTGGAAGTGCGAATTGGATGACGAGGTTTATGCACCGCTACATGGACCACGTCATTCAACTCGCGACTCGATCGATCGCAGTGCGGAGCACTTTGATGCGTGTGTTCAATCTGATGGTGCCGCCTTCTGCGCTGTTCCGGCCTGGCGTTCTGTTTAGAGTGTTGCTCCAGGCTTTCAAGCCGACGTCGCGAAGTGTTGAGCGTCCGACGCGCGAACGAGTGAAGAAGCAGGTTCTGGAAGCGTCATGAAAACACGAACGGAGATTACTGTCGAGATGGACAGATTGGTGGTGATCCAGAGGAGCCGGCGAACTGCCTGGTGCTCTTCTTGCTCACGCTGTGTTGAGATGTTGAATGTTGATGACGCCGCGATCTTTGCGCGCGTCAACTCGCGCACTATTTTTCGTTGGGCCGAATCCGGCGTGGTGCATTCGAGTGAAACACCCGAAGGCTTACTCCTCATCTGTCCCAATTCGATCGTTGCAGTGTCATCGGTAAAAGTTTAGAGTTCAAGCTTTAGCTTGCAGGCTCCGACTCCCACGCATGCAAGCTAAAGCTTGAACTCTGAACTATCCGTAATCCTACTCAGTCTCACTTTTATTCTGATTGGATTCGCCGATCCAAACGGTCTTGATATTCACGAACTCGCGGATCCCAAATTCCGCGAGTTCACGGCCGTAGCCCGAATGCTTCACGCCACCAAACGGCAGTCTCGGATCTGACGCTACCATTCCATTAATAAAAACCGATCCCGCTTCGAGCTCGTCGATAAACCGCTCTTGTTCCTGTGCATCATTGGTCCACGCGGCAGATCCGAGACCAAACGTCGTCGCGTTCGCGATTCGAATTGCTTCGTCAATATTCGACACACGAAACAGCATCGCCACTGGACCAAAGATCTCTTCGCAAGACACCGGCGCATTGATATCTACATCGACCAGCACAGTCGGCTCGAAAAAATTTCCCGCACGATCGATCTTCTTCCCGCCGGTCAACACGCGCGCGCCGGAATCGAGTGCCTTCTTCACCTGCTCGTCGAGATCGTTGACGATCTGCGGCGTCGCCAGTGGTCCAATATCAGTCGACTCTTCAAGCGGATCACCGATCCTCAACTCCTGCATCTCGCTAACGCACCGTCGTTCAAACTCGTCATAGATCTCAGCCGCAACGATGAAACGCTTCGCTGCGATGCATGACTGACCGTTGTTGATGGTGCGCGCCTTAACGGCAGTTGTTACTGCTTCGTCGAGATTTGCAGAGGGCATGACGATGAACGGATCGCTACCGCCCAGCTCGAGCACTGTCTTCTTAATCTGCTTTCCGGCAATCGACGCGACGCTGCTGCCCGCAGACTCACTGCCTGTCAGTGTGGCCGCCAGCACGCGAGGATCTTTCAGTATCCCTTCAACGGCATCTGAGCCAATCAACAAAGTCTGAAACGCGCCTTTTGGAAATCCGGCGCGCGCGAAGATGTCTTCGATAGCGAGTGCACACTGCGGCACATTTGACGCGTGTTTGAGCAGGCCAACGTTGCCGGCCATCAGTGCCGGAGCGGCGAAGCGAAAGACTTGCCAGAAAGGAAAGTTCCAGGGCATCACAGCGAGCACTGGACCAAGCGGCTGAAAGCGCACGTAGCTTTTTCGCGCGTTGGTTTCAACGATTTGATCGGCAAGATGATGCTCGGCGTTTTCGGCGTAGTAGCGACACACCCAGGAGCACTTCTCGGCTTCAGCGATAGCTGCCTTGATGGGTTTGCCCATTTCGAGCGTCATCATCTTCCCGAGTTCGCGTTTCTCGGCCTCGAGGATTTCGGCGGCACGCCCCATCATGCGCGCGCGTTCGGCGAATGACGTCCGGTGACAAGTGCGAAACGTGTCGGCGGCGAGTTGGAGTTTGTCTTCGATCTGCGCGGCGGTCAGCGCAGTGAATGTTTGCAGAGTTTCACCCGTTGTAGGATTGATTGAAGCTATTGGCATGTCCGAATTATACAGAACCGAGCGCGGTAGCGCCGGGTCACGTCTACCATCGAGCGTGATTGGACGATTTGACCCGGCGCTACCGCGCTCGGTTCTGTATAATTTGCATTTGATGCCTGAAAAACCAAAACTCGATCGCTTCGGAATCGCTGCCGCGCTACAAGAGATCGCGCAGTTGATGGATCTCAAAGGCGGCCAGTATCGCTTCAAGGCGAAGGCCTACAACGCGGGCGCGCGCGCGATCCAGGGCGTCGCCAATCTCGATCAATTAGTCAGAGAAGATCAACTTACGACACTCCCGCGCATCGGCGACGCACTCGCCTCGCAAATTAAACAACTCTACCTCACCGGCGAATCTTCAGTTTTGAACGGACTTCGAAAAGAATTTCCGACCGGCATCGTCGAGCTTTCATCCGTTCCCGGATTAAGTGTCGAAAAGATCAGACAACTTCACGACGAACTGGGAATCACTTCGATCGCAGAACTGAAAGCCGCTGCTGAAGCGGGGCAGTTGAAGAAGCTGAAAGGATTTGGACCAAAGACAGAGCAACGCCTGCTCGCACAAATCTCTCAGCCGGTACAGAAGCCGAAACGCCGACTGCACCTGCATCACGCGTGGAGCACCGCGGATCAGGCTGTTGAATATCTGAAAGCGATCGATGGTGTTGTTGACGTCAGCGTTGCCGGCTCGTTGCGTCGCTGGGAAGAAACTGTCGGCGTGATCGACATTGTGGCAAGTGCGGAAGATCCGGCGGCCCTCGTCGAGAAGTTTCGCGAGTTTCCGCTGATTCTATCGAGCCAGACGGATGGTCCAAACACTTGCGTGGCGTATTTTGCTGACGGTGCGCAGGTTTGGCTTACTGCGGTGCCGCCGAAGGAGTTCGCGCTTACGCTTTTTGTCAAAACCGGATCACAAGCGCACATCGAGAAGATTCAGAAGTACGCGGAACGAAAAAAGGTCAGTTTCGCGCGACTGCCGCGCACGGAAGAGCAGATTTACAGTCGTCTCGGCATGGCTTACATCCCGCCGGAGCTGCGCGAAGACCAAGGCGAGATTGAAGCGGCACTCGCGAAAAAACTTCCTGAAGATCTTGTCACTGAGGCAGACATCAAAGGCATGGTCCATTGCCACACGACTTACTCCGATGGCATACACACGCTCGAAGCAATGGTGCGCGGCGCAGAGGAGATGGGCATGAAGTACATCACCATCACCGATCATTCACCGACGGCGGTTTATGCAAACGGGTTGAAGCTGGACCGATTGAAACGACAGTGGGATGAAATCGACGAGGTCCAGGAAAAGGTGTTGATCAAAATCCTGCGTGGCACCGAGTCAGACATTATTGCGAGCGGCGAGCTCGACTATCCTGATGCGGTGCTCGAGAAGATGGACGTGATCGTCGCGAGTATTCACGCGCGTTACAAAATGGACTCGGCGAAGATGACGGAGCGAATCACAACCGCAATGCGCCAGCCGGTGTTCAAGATTTGGGGACACGGGCTCGGCCGATTGCTGCAAAGACGACCGCCGTTTGAGTGTGACGTCGAGCGAATACTCGACGTGATTGCGGAGTCACGCGCAGCGATCGAGATTAATGGAGATCCGTATCGTCTCGATCTGGAGCCACGTTGGGTACGCGAGGCCCGCAAGCGAAAGATCAAGTTTGTAGTCTCAACCGATGCTCATTCAGTGAAAGCGATGAACAATGTGAAGTACGGCGTCGCGATGGCTCGCCGCGGCTGGGTCACACGTAAAGAAGTTCTCAATACCCTCTCCACCGCTGCTTTTCAAAAGGCTGTCAAGCCCGCTTAACTTTATAGCGGCAATCCGCGAAAAAAATCCGCGTTAATCCGCGTCCCCGCCTTCCTCATCTTTGCTTTACCTTTTGCGCGTCACAGGTGGGTGGCAGGTTAGGATTCGCCGCTTCGTAGTTTTTGATTTCCTGGTCGAACTTCGCTTTCGCTTTATCTCGATCGTCGTCGCCAAATAACTGAGCATCGCCGGGCTCGGAATTGACTCGCGCGCGCAGACTACGCGCCGCGGCCATAATCTTCTGCCGCAAGTTGCGATCTAAATCGATGATATACACAGCCGTGGTTCGGCCGGTTGGGACCATCGTGCGAAAAGGAATTCCGGCGCGCTCCAGCTTATTTGAAAGCGCGACGAGACTTCCCATACGTGTTCGTGGCCGCAACGTGTAAAGGTCAACCGGACCCGCAACTTTCGGATGAAAGTAGATTACATACTTCTGCTGCGCGTCACGCCCCATTCGCGAAATAACATAACGCAGTGTTGCCTCATCGCCTTTGACGCGCAACAAGACTGAATGCTCCGCACCGTCACTCCAGGCGCCCAGTGCGCGAAACGCTCTGATTCGTGTTCGCACAACACAGCCGAGATTGATGGCCTGCCTGAGCAGCTTCGTCTCTTCCGGTGAGCTCATACCGACGATTGCCTGCTCCAGTTTCAAATCAGTCTTAGTATTTGGACTGACGAAGCCGTAGTTGAGAGACTGCTGGGCCGAGATGATGGTGGTCCAGCCAAGAAGCAGAACAACTAAAAATGATCGTGACGCGGAGAATCGATGTGTCATAGAATGAGCCCACCTTAATCCTCATCAAGGAGACAAATCAATGCGACGAAGAACCCTCACCGAGCTCGCCAATAATCCTGATCTGATCTCAGGCATTTACAACTACTGCGATCGTTGGTGTGAACGGTGTCCTTTAACTTCACGTTGTTTGGTGTATGCCACCGAACAGGAAGACTACGATTCATCCAAGAGCCGAGACCTTCTCAACGAGGAATTCTGGCGAAAACTCAACTCAATCTTTCAGGAAGCACGCGGAATGATCATCGAGTGGTCAGAGAATGCGGGCACCGACCGCACTGAACTAACACACGAAGATGACACGCGATGTAAGAGAAAACGACAGCTCGTCGACAATCATCCGTTGACGCGGGCGGGTAAGAAGTATGCGAATGCAGCAAGTGATTGGTTTCGTGAGTTTGATTATGCGATGGAGAATTCGGATCACGTCGAGGATGCGCGCGAAGTGATCCAGTGGTATCAATATCAAATCGCGGTGAAGACGATGCGCGCCCTTTCGGGACGAAAGGAGGAACTCGAAGGAGACTTCGAAATTGCGGAGTTTCCGAAGGATTCCGACGGCTCTGCGAAAGTTGCGCTGATCGGTATCGATCGCTCGATTGCGGCGTGGCGCTGGATGCAATTATCGTTGCCGGACCGATCTGAAACAATTGTGTCGTTGATCTTGCAACTCGCGCGTCTGCAACAGCAGTTGGAGAAGAGTTTTCCTGAAGCACGGAACTTCATCCGTCCCGGCTTTGATGGGTAGCCAACAAAGAGGCACAAAAAGCGCAAAACTTTTTTGAATAATCCTTTGTGACTTTTGTGCTTTTTTGCGGCTAAAAAGGTGGCTATGGCTGACTGTCTATTTTGTCGAATTGTGTCTGGCGAGTTGCCGGC
The DNA here is from genome assembly GCA_036377375.1 of Pyrinomonadaceae bacterium. Lineage (GTDB taxonomy): Bacteria > Acidobacteriota > Blastocatellia > Pyrinomonadales > Pyrinomonadaceae > PSRF01. The sequence goes on along the minus strand of DASUYO010000158.1, from coordinate 29,319 downwards.
GGTGATCGTTTACGAGGATGAGAATTCACTAGCGTTTCTCGATCATCGCCCACTTTTTCCGGGGCATACATTGTTGATTCCGCAAGATCACGTGGAAACGCTTGGCGATTTATCGGTAGAACTCGTCGGACCTTACTTCGAAGCCGCGCAGCTACTAGCTCGTGCCGTTGAAACAGCGATGGAAGCTGAAGGAACTTTCGTCGCGATGAATAATCGCGTTAGTCAAAGTGTGCCTCATCTGCATGTTCACGTGGTGCCGCGTCGCAGAAAAGACGGATTGAAAGGTTTTTTCTGGCCGCGAACGAAATACAAGGGCGAAGAAGAAATGCAGGAAGTGCGCGAAAAAATTAGCGCTGCATTGAAGAAACTCAAGTAGCCAAAAATAAAACACACAAAAATTTGATCTAAAACAGGCACAGGAGTATAAAGCCCGTGTCACGAAGGTTGCGGCCTTCGAGACCGACAAAGGGACGGCAATCGGGTGGTGACATCCGAGCGAGAGATGAAGCAGGCGGCTGTTGATTCTAGTGACGCCCACGTCGGAACCGAAAGGTTCAGCTAGAGAAAGTTGCGAGACTTTCTCGAGCCATTCGAATAAAAACGAATGGCACCCGGAGGCAAGGACCCGCCGAAGGGAGCAAAGCGGCTCAACGAAAGTTGAGCTTCGTTGCCGGAGCGTAACCGGCGGTGGAGGAAAAGCCACCACAACAAAAACCTAACGGCACCGCGTTCTTCGGAACGCGAGGATTGTGAAAACGATTCGAGTGCTGACCGGAGATCATCTGACCGCCAGTTGGTCCTCGGGATACAAATGGCGACTCGAGTGTGTACATGCTCTCGTCGCCATCCTATAGAAAGCTTCGGCTTTTTATAGGACAACGGATTGCGCTGCTTTCAGCTTGCTGGGAGTAGCGCATTTCGTTTTTAAATTCCTTCTTCATCTGTGTTCATCTGTGGCTCAATTCTCAGCTTTCTGTTAGATTACCCGCTTCCAAAAATCAAAAAAGTTTCTCCCCGTGTATTTGTCCAAAGATAAGGAGATTTATCCAGATGAGTGAAGCACGAACGCAGGAAGTGCCCGAATATAAACCCGGTACGTTTTGTTGGGTCGAGCTTGGAACGACTGATAGCGCAGCCGCCAAGAATTTTTACACGCAACTGTTCGGCTGGGATTACGACGATCACCCGATGGGACCAGGCGGCGTTTACACCATGCTCAAGCTCAACGGCAAAGACGCCGGTGCGCTTTACGAATTGAACCCCGACATGAGAGCCCAGGGAATTCCGCCGCACTGGCTTAGTTACATTTCCGTCAGCAATGTCGATGAAACAGCAGAAAAGGCGAAAGCCGCAGGGGCAACGGTTCTCCAGGGACCCTTCGACGTTATGACAGTCGGTCGCATGGCTGTCGTACAAGACCCGACTGGAGCTGTGTTCGCACTTTGGCAGGCAAAAGATCACAAAGGCGCCGGCATTTACAACGTGCCAAACTCGTTCTGCTGGAATGAGCTCGGCACCAACGATACGCAGCGAGCAGGCGAGTTTTATGTAAACGTATTTGGTTGGACCAAAAACACGCAGAACTTTGGGCCAATGGAGTACACGATGTTCAAGAACGGCGACAGAGGCGCCGGCGGCATGTACCAAATCACTCCTGAGATGGGCCCCATCCCGCCGCACTGGCTTGTCTACTTCGCGGTTGACGATTGCGATGCGAAGGTCCAAAAGGCAACTGAGCTGGGTGCAAGCGTCATGAAACCAGCGGACGATATTCCGGGCGTTGGACGTTTCGCCATCCTGAACGATCCGCAGGGAGCTTCGTTCGCGATCATCAAACTGGATAATCCCGAGCAGTAGTTAGTTGCAGGCATAAACGCAAAGAAGCACAAACAGCGCAAATAAAATTAATTGTGCTGTTTGTGCTTTTTCGTGGCTGTCAAAAATTTTGCAGTATGAAAGCGCGTCTCGTCTGGCTTGTACTCTGCGGCATCTGGGGATCGACCTGGCTGTTTATCAAGCTGGGTCTGGCTGACCTGCCTCCATTCACCTTTGCAGGTATCCGATTCATCATCGCCTTAACGATTATCTTCACTATAATTCGCATTCGTCGCATCGAGCTGCCACGCGCTCGTGCTGACTGGATCCTGCTCGCAATCACCGGAATTCTCTCGTTCGGATTTAACTATGGACTCGTGTTTTGGGGAGAGCAGTACATCTCTTCAGGACTCGCGGCGTTGCTGCAAGCGACTACTCCCGCGTTTGGACTAGTGTTCGCGCACTTCCATCTGCCCGGTGAGCGTTTGAGCTGGGCCAAGATCGGCGGCGTGATTTTAGGTGTGTGCGGCGTGGGTGTGGTTTTTTCGAATCAACTCGCAGTTGCGGGTAAGCAGGCGTTAGCTGGTTGTGTGGCATTGCTTCTGAGCTCGATCGCCGTCGCTTATTCGAATGTGCTGGTGAAGGCTTTCGGTAACAAACTCAATCCGGCCATACTGGCGGCGGGTCAGATGTTTTTTGGTCTGCTGTTGCTGTTGGCGGTCGGCATGGGATTCGAAGGGAATCCCTTGCGCTTCCACTGGACTGCAATGGCTGTGATCGCGTTGTTGTATTTGGCTATCGTCGGATCAGTGATCGCATTTTTACTTTACTACTGGCTGATCCTCCACATGGACGTGACGAAATCAATGCTGATCGCATTAGTTACTCCTGTCGTCGCAGTGCTCCTCGGTATGATGGTTCTTGACGAACAGATTGGCTGGCGCACCCTCGCGGGCGGAGTAATGATCCTGCTCGGCATCACCCTGATCGTCGTGCGTAAAGGTAAAAAGAACGAACGTGAATTGGTTACAGCTTCATCAGTGAAGTGAATGTGGTTCTATGATAATTACTTTATCATCCTGAAGCGGAGAAGGTTTTCGTCGTCGACCAGATCCAGCAAGCTTTAGCTTTACATGGGGCTCCAGATCACTTAACCAACCGATTAGATCATCAGCGGTAACAAGTGGAAAAGTCATCGTCTCGCAAAAAAGATCGGCATAGTCGTGCTGCGATTGAGCTTGACGCCGAGAGTATCTCCAGAACTCTATTTCTAGCCTTTTCGGAATAGAACTGCCTGAGCTTCGATGAGATTCTGGAACTGTGCGGCATATCATCAAAGACGAAGCCAGGTTGACGGGTTTTTCTGATGTGAGTGTCGTGACGGACCTGATCCTGAATTCTCGCCGCTTTCGTTTCAGCAGCTTTGAATACCTCTACACCTCGCGGATGCTTGGTTGCATAGACTAAGAAGTAGCGAATTGACTCCTGATCAGGCTCGAGTATCACCGCTGCTGACACATACTTAAATCCGCAAAGGAGTCTGAGACTTTGACCATATTCGCGAACAGCGTGCTCAGCACGGGCGTGAGGCGGTTCATTTTTCAAGCGCGGATCCTTCAGATCTTCTACGGCTTCTTTTCGCCCAAACAGATTGATATAGCTGTTCTCTCTATCAGGTTCGTCAAGAAAGCGAATGATATGCCGAGTCATGAGCGTGATGAGTACTTCACAGCTACGTCCTCGTAAAAAAGGCTGCAACCTATTCATCGGGATATCTGCCCAGCCTTTAGGGTCTAGGAAAATAAAACGGAACGCGTTCTTCGTGTGAGTCTTGATAATTGCGTCGACATCACTGATTCTCTGCACAAATTCGCCGAAAAGGGCATGAACACGAAAACCCGAACTGCTCTGGGCATTAGCGAAGCTTTTTAACTGTGCGAATGCTTTCTTATCCTGCTCGATCAGAATGCACTCGATTCGAAGATCACGGCTACGCGCCTCACGCAATCCTGTCTGGCATTGTCGTAATAACTGTGTAGCTATTCCAAATGAAGTATCCGCGTAATTGATATTCGTCGTCTGCCATGGACCAGCAAAACCATCAACGTAAACCAACTCGTCCCAAGCGGTGCCAACCTTATACGCCCATTCAGGTAAATACTCTTCCAGCAGGCGGTGCTTTATATACGCTTGTTCGCGTCCTGTGTAATTTGTGAGGTCGACTTTAGGCATGAATCAGAGGTGTGTGGGGCACCCCATCCCAAGTAGCTCCTTCCAATGTACGGCCGGTGAGCTTCTTGCTCATCTTCACCATCTCCACAGGCCGTTCGTCGTTAAGTTCGATCAGCCTCGCCCTTACTGCTTCTTGAGCGAGATCTGACGGTACCCATTGGCCCCATTGCTTGAAATGGAACGGCACGTCGAACTCAATACACTGATGCAGCAGGCTGCTTATCCAATCAGGGTGCATCGGGCGCGAAGCAGCACCGCTCTCGCCTCCGGCGATAATCCAATCAATAGAATAAAACCCCTCTCGTCTAAACCAACCGCGTAAGTCGACTGGTCCAAGTAATGGTTCACACGAGAGAAATCTCACCGTGGCTGGATTCCTCAATAGAAACGGTAAGCGCTTTTCAGCTTGAGCCTGGTTCTCGACGCTTGTTCCTAGCCAGACATTCGGGGGCCACCGCTCCATCCATGGCACGATGCGTGCGACGTTTTGAGGTCGTTTGGTGAGAAGGAGCCAATCCAGGTGCGGCGTATTATCAATTAATTCCCATAAGCGAACTCGTTGTGAATTCAAGTCAGCACGATGCTCAAACACATCGGCCATGCTTGCGCAAAACACGCGTTGCCGCTCTCCTGCGAGTCGAGCTTCGTCGTTCCACTTTAATGGCTCGCGCCAATGAGCATCAGTGAAAAAACGCCGGGGTGAATCTTTTTCCCATAACCGATGGCCCATTCGCTTGGCCCACAGCTCCGCATAACAATTATCACAAGCCGGAGAGACTTTCTTACAGCCCCACCACGGATTAAAGGTGTGATGTGTCCATTCGATCTGTGAGTTTCTGCCCATTCGAGCCTAAGAATTACATGCAAGTCTCGCAAAGATTGTCAGATCGAATCAAGCTTAAATTCTCGGATTTGGGCGGCGAGATAGGCTTCGATGGCGAACTCGACCAGAGGGGCTTCGTCTGGTGAGTAGTATTCGGGCAAACGACGGAGTTGAGTGATCTGTGGTGACAACAACCAGAAGCCACCGAACTCGGCGCCGAATTGATTGTGCACTGCAAGCTCCAGCGCGGTTCCGTGGACCACTCTCAAGTACTTCGCCGAAGCTGAATCGAGATTGACAGTACAATCACTCAGCGCAAAGCCCAGAAACTCAACTTCACGTTCATTACCGAACCTTGCGCTTTCCTGTGGCCTATCATTGCGCATCATATCTGCGAATTAAGCCTTTCACGACACCCTGAATCTGAATCCTTTCCGGAGTCTTGATAAAGATCGGCTTGAACTGTGGGTTGGCCGGTTCGAGTCGAATGAAGTCAGGCTCGCGATAAAACTTCTTCACCGTCGCATAGTTGCCGTCGATTAATGCGACGACCATCTGGCCGTTGTCGGCGGTTTTTTGTGACGAGACGATGATGATGTCTCCATCCTGAATGTTTTCGTCAATCATCGATTCGCCACGCACGCGCAGAGCGAAGGTGCGTCCGTGTCCCTGCATATCTTTCGGCACGGAGATGGTGTCGTGGCTGAGAATTGCCTCGATTGGCTGGCCGGCGGCTACCGTCCCCAGTAAGGCGATCTCATTTTCCCCTTCATCACCGCTTTCCTTCTGTTGCACGATTTCAATTCCCCGGCTGACGTTCGGAGTGCGTTTAATCAGCCCCTCACGCTCGAGGGCTACGAGGACTGCATGAACACTGGCTGACGACCTCATTTCAAACTTGCGACCAATTTCCACCATGGTGGGTGGCTCCTGATTCGACTCGATGTAGCCCCGGATAAACTCAAAAATCCTTCTTTGTTTGGCTGTTACTGCCATCACATTCTCCCTCTTGACTCGCCCAGTATAATTTTCGTTGACAAGCGAAAATCTAGCGAAGATTATCGAACACATAACGCGCGACGTCAAGTAGTTTTTTAAGGGACCGAGCGCGACTAACGCGGGGGAGACCGTTACCGCGTCTCGGTCCGGTCGCGCCGTGACTCTAGCCCGGTGATCAGTTTGCCCCTCATCATCCGGATTTGAACCGCTTCTGGATTGGGCGATTGAACACTACCACCGGGCTAAAGCCACGGCGTGAAGGAGCTACTTGATGACCTTGGCGAGTTTTTTGAGGTCGTCGATAAAAAGTCGCAATTCAAGGTGGCGCGTTTCATCGTCAGGAGCACGAAGAATCGATGAGGGGTGAACAGTAGCCATGACGTAGGGAGCAAGGGGTGAAGGAATAAATTCGCCGCGTTGCTTAGTGACTCGAAATTGCGGTCCGAGCAGAGACTGGGCGGCCGTTGCGCCGAGGGCGACGATTACGTCGGGTTTGATGAGCGCGATCTCGGCTTCAAGCCATGGGCGACAGGCAGCGATCTCGAGCGAGTTTGGTTTCTTGTGGATACGGCGCTTACCGCGCGGTTCCCATTTGAAATGTTTGACGACATTGGTGACGTAGGTTTGTTTGCGCTCGATCCCTGCGGCATCCAGTGCATCGTCCAGCAAACGGCCGGCTGGTCCGACGAAGGGTCTGCCTGAGAGATCTTCTTCATTGCCAGGCTGCTCGCCAACAAACATGACTTTGACGCGACGTACCCCTTCGCCAAAGACAGTCTGTGTTCCTGTTTTCCAGAGGTCACAGGCCTGGCAGTCGGCAGCCGCGTCTTTGAGAGACGCGAGGCTTGGTCGCGGTGGAATTAAAGCCTCTGCCGGGCTGACGAAGTTTTTGTTTTTAGGCATAGATCGTATAGGTCATATAGGTCCTATATCGCAATTACGGTGAGAAACCGTAACGTAATCATGAAAGCTGCATTTTCAAAAGCTGAGCTCGAAGCTAATATCGCCAGTCGTTTTGGCGATGCATTCAAGATCCACGAAAAGCCTGTTGTCGAGACTCTTTCGACGGGGGTTAGCGAGATTGATGCTTTAACCGGTGGCTTGCCCCGCGGCGGCATCAGTGAGTTCTTTGGGCCGGCATCTTCAGGACGCACCAGCCTCATGTATTCAATGCTCGCTTATGCAACTGCGCACGAGGAGACCTGCGCGCTGGTGGATACAAATGATGTGTTTGCCCCGACGGCTGCAATCGCCGCCGGCATCCATTTCGATCGTTTGCTTTGGATTCGTTGTGACGGAAATCTCGAGCACGCTTTTAAGGCCACGGATCTGTTGTTACATGCAGGTGGTTTCGGTTTGGTGATTCTCGATTTGGGCGATGTGCCGGGAAAAGATGCACGCCGCATCATCTCCTCATGGTGGTATCGCTTTCGCCGGACCGTTGAAGATAAACCAACGGTCCTGACAGTCATTTCAGAAGAGGCATGTACTCGATCGTGCGCCGCCCTTGCCCTGGAGCTGAAAGGCACGGCGGAATGGTCGCGTGCTACAGAGGCGCCAGCTCAAAGGAACGTCCTCCCAATGAGAAAGCCCATGCTGGTCCAGCCAACGCGAGTCGCACAGGGAAATCTTCTGCGGCACAACTCGATAAAAGTTAACCGTCAGCGCCCCCTCACTCCATGGACCCAGGAAAGTCAATTCAGAGCATCCGGTTTCTAGACGGATCTCCGATTGACAATCTTCGCTAATTTTCGCTAATCTTCGAATCATTATGTTTGCCTGTATTCATGCCCCTGAACTGCCGGCAGACTTCTCTTTACCTGAGTTTGCCTACAGCTTTTCACCTATCGTGGAGGAAGTCAGGCCGGGCACGGTTGTAATCGATGTCGAAGGGTGTGAGCTGTTATTTGGCTCAGCTTACGAGCTCGCGAACGAAGTGATGCAGCGAGCCGGGAAATCACGCGCACAGGGTGGTTTGGAAACTACGGTCAGCGTAGCCATAGCCGGAAATCCCGATGCTACGATCCACGCAGCCACTTACCTGAAAGGCATAACCTTCATTTCGCCGGGCGAGGAACTCACTTGCCTGGGAGACTTTCGCATCGATCGACTGGACTACTCGCTCATCAATGTCGAAGGAAAAGTTGCTGAAGAGGTCCTGGAAACACTGAAACTCTGGGGCATTCGCTCCTTCGCTGATTTTGCCGTCCTCCCAGTCGCCGGTGTTTCCGAACGTTTGGGACAAGTGGGAATAAAACTTCAGCAACTCGCCGCCGGCAAAACCGAGCGACAGTTGAAGGTCAAACAACCTGCACCTGTTTTTGCAAACTCAATCGAGCTCGGACACGCCCTCAGCGAACTCGAGCCACTCTCATTCATTTTCGCGCGCCTGCTGCACCAGCTCTGCGCCGCTTTGAATGCATATGCGCTGGCTACGAACGAGGTGTGTGTGAGTATGCAATTGGAAGATCAGACGACACACGAGCGTCGTTTGTCTTTGCCTTACCCAATGCGCGATCACAAAGTGTTTTTGAAACTGTTGCTGCTCGACACGGAAATGCATCCGCCACAGGCAGCGGTGAAGTCAGTTTCGATTGCGTGTGATCCGGTCAAGCCGCGCGTGTTGCAGAACGGATTATTTGTGCCGCTTGCGCCCGCTCCGGACAAGCTGGAGCTGACACTCGCGAGACTCGCAAAACTCGTCGGCGAGCACAACATTGGTTCGCCCGCGTTGCTCGATACTCATCGTCCGGATGCGTTCAGTATCAAACGCTTCACACTGCAAACCGACACCGGCGGTCGCAAGCGCCGGAAGAAGAACAAGCAGCAAGTCGTAAGCAGTAATCAACAATGTCTTGGCTTTCGTATGTTTCGTCCTCCGTTGCGAGCGATCGTTGAAGTCGATCAGGGATGTCCGACGCAGATTAGCGCCTGGAGTAAGCAGCGGAGTGTTTATGGAAAAGTCGTCAACCTGGCTGGACCATGGAGAACCAGCGGCGATTGGTGGCGCGACGATCAGTGGATGCGCGACGAGTGGGATGTGACGCTCGAGCGCCAGGGACAGCAATCGCTATATCGGATCTATAAAGAGATCGATACAGAGCACTGGTTCGTAGAAGGAAACTATGACTAGCCACAAAAAGGCACAAAAGGCACAAAAATGAGTTTAGAGTTCAAACTTTAGCTTGGTTTTTCTTTTTGTGCTTTTTGTGCCTTTTTGTGGCAACTAAAATGTACGTTGAGCTACATGCGCGGTCGGCTTTCAGTTTTTTGGAAGGCGCTTCTCTGCCTGAAGAATTGATTGCCGCGGGTCTCGAATTGGAGATGCCGGCAATGGCTTTGCTGGACCGCGATGGAGTTTATGGTGCGCCACGCTTTCATCTCTCCGCAAAACGAAATGGACTCAAGGCTCACATCGGCGCCGAAATAAGTGTTCAGAGACCCGCAAGCAACAGCGAGAGTTCGAGCGTTTGCTCCGTACCTGTTCTGGTGCGTAACCGCACTGGTTACCAAAACCTCTGTCGACTCATCACGCTGATGAAACTGCGTGTGCCGAAACACGCAAAACCCGGTGAATGTGTAGCCACTTCCGACGAGCTGGCAGCACACGCCGCGGGCCTGGTCTGTTTGACCGGCGGCTTTGATGGACCAATCGCAACCGCTATCAACCCCAGAGACACAGAGAACACCAGGAAAGCACAGAGCACGGTCGAATGGCTGATAGAACTATTCGGCAAAAAGAATGTGTACGCGGAATTACAGCGCCATTTAGATCGCGAGGAAGAAGCTCGCAATCATTTGGTGATTGAGATTGCGCGGCGCAATCGTTTGCCACTGCTCGCAACCAACGGTGTCTGTCATGCGATAGCAGTACGTCGAGAAGTGTCTGATGTCTTCACCTGCATTCGCAACCACGTCAAACTCGAGAGTGCCGGCCGCCTGTTGGCCCAAAACTCCGAACGATATCTAAAGTCGCCGGCGATAATGGAGAAGCTCTTTTCAGATTTGCCGGAAGCAATCGCAAACACTACTGAGCTTTCATCGCGATTGAAGTTTACGCTCGAGGATCTCGGCTACGAGTTTCCGAAATATCCTGTGCCGTCCGGCGAAACCATGGCCTCTTTCCTGCGCAAACGTACGGAAGAAGGTGCGCGGTGGCGCTACACCGGCGCGAATGGCATGCCGACTTATGAAAGAGCACGCGGACAGATCGAGCGCGAGTTGACGCTAATCGAAAAGCTCAAGCTCGAAGGTTATTTTCTGATTGTCTGGGACATCGTTAAGTTTTGTCGCGAGGCAGGCATTATCGTCCAGGGCCGCGGCTCGGCGGCAAATAGTGCGGTCTGTTATTCACTGGCAATCACCGCCGTCGATCCGATTGGCATGGATTTGCTGTTTGAGCGATTCCTGAGTGAAGAACGAGGCGAATGGCCCGACATCGATCTCGATTTGCCGAGCGGAGATAAACGCGAGCAGGCAATCCAGTACGTTTACGAGCGCTACGGGAAACTCGGAGCGGCCATGACCGCGAATGTCATCACCTATCGCGGGCGCTCGGCAGCGCGCGAGGTCGGCAAGGTGCTGGATTTTGACGAAGAGACACTCTCACGTCTCGCCGCCCTGGTCCATACGTGGGAATGGAAAGATCCAAAAGACTCGAGCGAGCGACAGTTTCGTGATGCAGGACTCGATCTGAACCAGCCTCGCATTAAAAAGTTCTTTCACCTTTATCAACTGGTGCAGGATCTGCCGCGTCACCTGGGCCAACATTCAGGCGGCATGGTGATTTGCCGCGGACAACTCGATTCCATCGTGCCACTCGAGCCCGCCGCGATGCCCGGACGTGTGGTGGTCCAATGGGACAAGGAAGATTGTGCTGATCTTGGATTGATCAAGGTTGACTTGCTTGGACTGGGAATGCTGGCAGTCATTGAAGACTCGATGAAACTCATTCGCGACTCGTATGGTGAAGAGGTCGAGCTGGCCCATCTTCCGCCAAACGATCCGAAGGTCTACGAAGCACTTCAAAACGCCGATACGATCGGAATGTTTCAAGTCGAAAGCCGCGCGCAAATGTCTTGTTTGCCGCGGCTGCGGCCGGCGAAGTTTTACGACATCGTGGTTCAGGTGGCGATTATTCGGCCTGGTCCAATCGTTGGAAACATGGTCCACCCTTATCTCAAGCGCCGGCAGGGCAGAGAAGTTGTAACTTATGCGCATCCGTTGCTCGAGCCTGTCTTGCAGCGGACGCTGGGGGTGCCGTTATTTCAGGAGCAACTCCTGCGCATGGCCATGCTCTGCGCCAATTTTTCCGGAGGCGAAGCGGAAGAATTGCGCCGAGCGTTTGGCTTCAAACGGTCGGAAGCTCGCATGAAGGCTATTGAAATCAAACTGCGGCAAGGCCTGGCGGCGAACGGCATCACCGGAAAGACGCAGGACGACATCGTGCTCTCGATCAGCTCGTTTGCGCTTTACGGTTTTCCGGAGTCGCATGCAGCAAGTTTCGCGATGATTGCTTATGCCAGTGCCTATCTGAAATGTAATTACCTGGCAGCGTTCACGGCCGCGATCCTCAACAACCAGCCGATGGGTTTTTACCAGCCTTTCACTATCATTAAAGATGCGCAACGACATGGATTGAAGGTTTTGCCGATCGACATCACTTGCTCCGATTGGTTGTGCACGCTCGAGAAACAGGCTGACTCTACTCTCGCATTGCGGCTCGGCTTCAGATACGTCAGAGGTCTGAGCCAGCAAACCGGGCAGGCAATTGTTCGAGAGAGATCGATACGCGAGTTCGCGGGCATCGACGACTTGCGCAATCGCGTGCCTGAGTTGCGCAAAGATGAATTGCGAAAGTTGGCGGCGGTTGGAGCGTTGAATTTTATCCAGGACACCTCTCGCCGCGATGCGCTGTGGCAGGTTGAACGTGTAACACGTGACGCGGGTGAGTTGTATGAAGGCCTACTCGAACAGGACGGCAATTCACCGCTACAGCAAATGACGTTGATGGAACGCGTGGATGCGGACTTCCGTGGCACCGGAATGACGATCGGAAAACACCCCGTGGCTTATCATCGCGGAGAGTTGAACAAGCTCAATGCCTTGAGAGCGATCGATCTTCGAAAGTTACGCAATGGAAGTTTTGTGCGAGTCGCCGGCTGGGTGATTGTGCGTCAGCGACCCGGTACGGCGAAGGGGTTTATGTTCCTGACTCTCGAGGACGAGACGGGTGTGAGCAACATAATCGTTACGCCGCAACTGTTCGACAAATACCGTCTCGAGCTGGTAAGCAATCCGTTTCTATTAATCGAGGGAGCGCTGCAAAACCAGGATAATGTTATTTCAGTCAAAGCCAGCCACGTACAGCCGCTGTCGTTCGCGGTAACTGCCGCGCCCTCGCACGACTTTCATTGAAGCCACAAAAGGCATTAGCCACAAAAAGGCACAAAAGCGCAAATGATTATTTCTCAGAGAAGCTTTGAAGAAATCAGAGCTCCCTCTATCAATTCTTTTGTGGTTTTGTGCCTTTTTGTGGCTAATCGTTTTGGTGCAGCTACGCGGAGCGGGCGGCGCGGCGGGGTGGGGATTCCAGCAGGCCCTGAACAACCTGGGCCACTTGCGACAACGGCTTCGGTTTTCTGAGAAACGCATCGGCGCCGCAACGCCTCGCTTCGTCTTCGATTTCAGCCGAACCGTAAGCCGTTAAAACAATGATTCGTGTTTGCGGATTGTGTTCCCTGATGAGCCGGATCATGTCGAGGCCGTTATGGTTGTTTGTCATGGTGAGGCGCAGATCCTGGATCACGACTTTGTAATTCGTGACGTTAAGCAGTTTTTCCGCATCTTCAATTTCGCAGGCCGTATCGACTTTGAAACCGTGTAGCGAGAAGTATTCGCTCATCGAGAAACAGATCGACTCCTCATCGTCGACCACCAACAGGCGAGGCATGAGTAATTCTTTTGAGGATTTCTCGTCACGGCCGAGCCACATTTGTCTCAATTTGCCTGAGACTCTCTTGAGTGTTCCAAATCGACTCTGCTTCACGGGACACACTAAGACAACATATCCATTAAGCCGTAAAAAATGTGGCGAGGGTGGACTTGGAGCAGTTTGCGGTAACTCATCGTCTCGCTCCGCACAGTAAACGACGAGATTTAAGGCTACGATTCTGTTTCGCCGTGCTCGATCGAACTATATTGCTATCGCAGCGCGCACGTTAGGTCGTTGTGCAGCTGGAACATTTATCCTGCCCGATATGCTCGGCGAGGCCGGTTTGGTGATGATGTACAGCAGAACTTCGCACACCTCACGCGTGCCGGTTCCAATGGTGTTACCTTTTCCATCCTGTAGCGCATAAATCTGACCATTCGCATCCAGGGGAAGAATTAGCGGTTCAGCGCAAGTTTGCACAAAACTCTCCCTCCCTTACCCGGGGCCGAGACAGATCCGCACTAACTGTTCTAAACCGGACAAGTTATCAATTAAGGACAAGCTGGCACTCGTATCGGGACTCACCGACCTTTCGCCCGGTGAGAAGGAGTGCCAGAATCACTCGCCCCTGTATTTTCGCCTCGATGTACGTCCGCACGTGGCCCTCAAAGAGGGAACGCTAATCGTTGGCCTTACGGCACCCAATCGTTAATGCTCTCGCAGCCACGGGACAAGCGCGACTGTGTGAACATATCATCAAACCTTCAAAAGAACTGGAACCTCGCAGTTATTTCTTTTTGAAGCGACGGCGGAAACCAGCCGCAACGCCTACGAGACCTGTTCCGAGAAGAAGCATGCTCGCCGGCTCGGGAACGGCCGAAACGATCTCACCGCCACCAAGTCGAACCTGTCTCACATCTTCGAAGACCGCACCATTGATTGCCGTTAAACTGATCGATTGAATCAGTTGTCCGTTGATCGCGGTGACTGTGAAAAAGTTCTGGCCGTTGGCATCGACCGTGAAATCATCTTCAAAGAACCCACCGGTGATGTTGATACCTTCGACGTGAATCAACACCGAGCCGTCCGTTCCTGCGTTTATGTTGAATACTGCACGCGTAAAGGTTCCATTGTTGGCTAAGCCGAAGGTCAGTTGAGTGAAGGGGCTGTTGCCCGTTCCTCCGCTGACCGTAGCCTGGCCGGATGGATTAGCGCTCAGCAGGTGGCTGCCACCAATGTTCGAGGTAAAGTTGACCAGAAGATTGTTCTGGCCGACGGTACCCGTGACAGTGAGCACATCTGTTGCGGGGTTGAGAAGAACGTTGTCGGTTCCTTGATTGTTGACGCCGGTGACGACAACAATGTCGGCTTTTGCAGTACCTGCGGCTACGCCGAGGATTGCAAAAACCGCCAACGTAAGTATCAACCTGTTTAGGGACCCAAAGCGGGACATTTGATACTCCTTGTGATTGACTCCCAAAATACGGGAGCTTTTACGGGAATTGTGGGAGGCTTGAATCAGAGAGCGATGCGAGGCAATGCAGGCTCCAATGAATCCAGCCGAATTAACTCGGTGAACTACCCGAGAACATACGTGTTAGGCACTTCGCCGTCGTTTACGAAAATGTGCTGCTACACCAATCAAACCGCTCCCCAGCAGTAACATCGTGGTCGGTTCCGGAACCGCCGGATTATGAGCCACGTCACTGGCGACATTTGGAAATGCCGGATCGGAAACAGATTGGAATCGAACAAAAACGCCCGCCAGAAACTGTGCCTGAGTTAGACCAGCAAAGTTTCCAGTGACCGTAAATGTTGCCGTTTGGCCTTGATTGATTCCGGGAGGATTACCACCACTGAAACTTGGACCTGTAATCACCGCGAAATCCAAAACAGCAGAGTTGAATTGTGGTACGTTGCCTGGGCTGTTAGTCACAGTCGGGGAGGGCCCAAAATTACCGCAATTTCCGCTGCACACGCCTGGGGTGTTGGCGGTGATAGTGCCCGGAAGTTCAAATCCAATTCCCGTAATGCTCGAGGTTACACCGGCAACAAGCACATTTGTTACTGAGAAGGTGATTGAGCCACTCGTCAACGATGTAATGTTGATGGTCGCTTGCAGATTCGGATCAGAGTTCCCGCTTACCGTCACCTGATCGGCTCGAGCTGTCGCGTGGGTCAAACCCAGAACTGTCAAGACAGCCAGAACCATTAAAGGTTTTTTGAGGATGGAAAAGCTGGGCATTTAACGTCTCCTTGAGGCCAATTACGCCGCTCACAGACCGCAGCCCTGCAAACGGATCGATTTCGATTGAGGCGTGTATAGGAGAGCGAAGCGGGGCAAGTGCGCGCTCAAAAATACCAGCCAGACAAACCTCTCGTGTCGGGGCGAGAGAGTGAATACACTGGGCACGTGCCCTTCGTTATGCAAAAGGTGGGCCAACATCAACCGGCCCATATAGTTGGCGAAAATTCACCTTTTTACCGGAATTATGCAGAGGCTGGTCCAACCTGCGGATTGACGATGTCTAGTATTCAGACCGAGAGTCTAGACTCTGGACATCGAGATCTGATGCTTCTTAATCTTCTGATAAAGCGAGCTTCGAGGAATGCCGAGACGCTTCGCGGCCTTCTCGACACGTCCCTTTTCTTCTTGAAGAACGCGCTCGATGTGTTGCTTCTCCAACTCGAGAAGTGTGAGGCGAGAGTCGAGAAATGGTGCGCCGACCTGTGTGTGTCCGTCGAAGTGGAGATCGTTCAGCGTGATTTCTTTCTGTTCACTCAGTAAGACAGCGCGTTCGATTACGTTGCGCAGTTCGCGAATGTTGCCGGGCCATGAGTAAGCCTGTAACGCCTGAATACAGCCCTGGTCCAACCTTAAATCGCCACGGCCCAGATCCGCCGCCACCTTGTCAAGAAGATATTGGGCCAACGTCGGAATGTCTTCAATTCTTGCCCGCAGTGACGGGAAGGACAACGGAATCGTGCTGATGCGGAAGTAGAGGTCATCGCGAAAACGTTTTTCTCTCACGAGCTGTCCGATATCCTGATGGGTGGCTGCGATAAGTCGTACGTCCACCTGGCGGTCCCTGACATCCCCCAAACGTCTGAAGCGTTTCTCTTCCAGAACTTTCAGCAGCTTGGGTTGGATCTGTAGGTCCACGTCGCCGACTTCGTCGAGAAAAATCGTGCCTCGATGGGCCACTTCAAACAGTCCCTGCTTGGAAGCTGTGGCACTGGTGAAGGCGCCTTTCTCGTGACCAAAAAGCTCGGTTTCCAAAAGTTCTCTTGTCAGTCCGGCGCAATTGAGATCGACAAAGGCCTCATCGGCGCGCGGGCTGTTTTCGTGTAGCCAGCGGGCGAGCACGCCTTTACCGGTTCCAGTTTCACCGAGAATAAGCACCGGACTCTCAGTTGACAAAATCTTTCTCGCCTGCTCGGCGAGCGTACGGATTGCCGAGCTCGTGCCGATGAAGGGATCGATTGCCTGGCGAACTTGCCGCGACTTGCTGGCGAGCTGTTTATGATAGTTGCGCTGTTTTTGCAGGAGTCTTTGTAGAATGACGAGCAGTGTCGGAAGTTCCAGCGGCTTGGTCAGAAACTGTTCAGCACCTTCTTTGATTGCTCTCACTGCCAGATCGATCGAGCCGTGAGCCGTCAGGACGAGCAGAGGAATTCCGGCATCGATTTCCTTCAGGCGTGGAATGAGATCGAGCGCGGTGCCGTCCGAGAGCATGTAGTCGGCAATGACAATGTCGGGCCTTGAGGTGCGAAACAGGTGATGAGCATCCTCGCAGCTTTCCGCTTCTTCGATTTCGTATCCGTGCTGCTCCAGAAAATCACGAATGCCGAATCTGACGCCGGATTCATCATCAACAACGAGCACCTTGTTCCGGGACATTAGGAGTCTCCCTCAGATGGAATCGGGAACCTCGCTATCATACAAGCTCCTCCTTCGGGATTGTTGCCCGCAATCAATTTTCCACCGTGTTCCTGCATGATTCGTTGTGCGATAGCTAAACCGAGTCCGGTGCCGCCACGTCGCTTTGAGAAGAAAGGTTCGAAGATCTTGGGTAGATCTTCCGCCAGAATGCCGTTTCCTGAATCCCTGATCGCACACTCAACCCACTCGGTGCTTCCATCGTTGATCTTCCGGGCGTCGACATTGACCGTTCCCGTCTGCGGCGAATGTTGAATAGCATTTTCTATCAGGTTCACAAAGACTTTTGAGAGTCTGCGGCGGTCGATCCGGATCTTCGGTAATGAGTCTTCAACCTCGCTTGCGAGATTTACCTGGGCCACTTCTGCTGCCGGCACGCAGGCGCGTATGGACCGTGAAATCATCTCTTCGATCGAGACCAGATACAACTCGCCCCGAAACGGTTTGCCGTACTCTAACAGTTCTTCCATCAAAATCGTGAGGCGCCCGATCTCATCGCGCAACACGTTCGTATAGCGCAGGTACTCCGTGCGATCGCTGAATCTCGTTTCAAACGCATCGAGGATTGAAGAGATTCCGAAAAGCGGATTTCTCACTTCATGTGCGACGCCTGCCACGAGTGAGCCCAACAGCGACATCATTTCGCTTTGCCGCAGTGAGGCTTCGAGCTCGGCCCGCTTGGTGATGTCCTGCGCGATCAGAATAGCGCGCTCGCCTGCCGAGCCGAATTCGTTGATGTGGTAGAGCGTGATGGCCCACGTCTTACCTGTACCTTCGTCTTTTACTTCTTCAGTTGTGGGAGCGGGATTTTCGCGAAGATTCTCCAGGAGTTCAGCAGCTTTTTTCCATGGCTGATTTTCGCCGAGCTCATTCACGCTTTTACCGAGAATCTGCTCCGCCTCGATACCGGCGATCTGTTCCGCGGCCAAATTGGATCGCTTGATGCTCCCTGCCAGATCGACGATAAGCACTGGAAAATCGATGGCGCTAAAAGTCTGGCGCCACTCCATCGCCGATTGTTGGAGCGACGTGTGGAGGCGTTGTTGCTTTTCGTCGAGCAACTTCCGCTCAGTCACGTCGTTCACAATTACCAGTTTGCTGTTCTTACCGTCGAAGACGACCGGGTGTGAAGTCATCTCCACGTAGATGGTCTTGCCTGACTTAGTCATGTGACGCCACGGACTGGACAGCACGAGATCATTTGGGTCTGCGACGTTTTTGATCAGCAGGGTGGGGATA
Organism: Pyrinomonadaceae bacterium; assembly: GCA_036377375.1. GTDB lineage: Bacteria > Acidobacteriota > Blastocatellia > Pyrinomonadales > Pyrinomonadaceae > PSRF01. Next base: position 11,337 of record DASUYO010000158.1, on the reverse strand, counting down.
TTCTCGCGCGGACGAAGATCGTTGATAGTCATGGAAAGGAATTCGTCGCGACTGTATCCGTAGATGCGCGTTGCTGCTTCGTTCACGGCTAGAAACGCGAGCGACTCTTCGTTGTAGACCCAGATTGGCTGCGGCGTTGATTCAAACAGGAGCTTGTAACGCTCTTCGGAGTCGCGTAACGCTTGTTCGAATCGTTTTCGTTCCGTGATGTCGCGTGCGAGTCCGCGAAAACCGACAGTTTCGTTCAACCTGTCCTTGATTGGAGAAATTATAAGGTCGAGCCAGTGATCGTCGCCTCCAGCCGAGCGGGCCACAAACTGGTGCCGGAATTCTGTGGTTTCCTGCGGCTCCGCAAGGCCACCGGCGAAACCGTTGCTCTCAGGAATGATGCCGAAAACGGCGAAGAAAGAGTTGCCGATGATCTCTTCCGGCTTGCGTCCGAGAAACCTCTGTCCCGCGATGTTCATGCTGGTGAGTTTGCCGGAGAGATCCTGTGTGAAGATCATGTCGCTGGCCTGCTCGACAAGATCACGATAACTCGCCGCCAGCCGCGACCGTTCCAGCAAACGCGATACTTTTGCCACCAGGCGCGCGGAATCAAAAGGGAATTCGAGATAGTCGTCGGCGCCCGCGCGGAGGCCGGCCACGACACTTTCGGTGTCTTTCTGAAGGGCGCTGACGAGTAGAATCGGAACAGTTTTGAGCTCGGCGTCGTCGCGGATCTCCCGGCAGAACGCCAGGCCGTTCATCCGCGGCATCGAGACGTCGCTGATGACCAGGTCAGGACGCTCCCGCCGCGCCAGAGACAGGCCTTCGATACCGTCTCCGGCAGTCAGTATGGAGTATCCGGCCTTCCGCAACAGACTCCCCATAAGGGTCAGTTGATCAGGCTCATCGTTAACGATAAGAACGGAATTGTCCTCGTGGCCGTTGGAGTCTATTCCATGCACCAGAGCTTTACCTCGAACTGCTGCCGTAATTTGGTGGAAAACCGGGGGCGAAACGGTTTACAGACTGCGGATTTTACTGGCGTTTTACGTTTGACCGGCGAAGTATAACACACCAAGTACCGCCGCAAAGAGGCACAAAAAGCGCAAACTGGCGGCGGGAAACCGTACGCAGCCGCTTTGAATCAAACTTTCGTATTTATTCACCCACTAGTGGAGATTAATAGGAATGAGAGACATGAATATTTATAGAGGAGCAGTTTCGCGAGTAAACATAATTCTAAGCCTTGTGTTCGTTGTGGTCTCGTTTGCGTCATGCAGCGGACAAAACAAAATCATGAGCCTGGCGTCGGCTCAACCAGCGCCGACGGCCCCGGTTGCCAGTGTCGCCGGCGTACAGACGTCTTATGCCGACCTGGTAAGCAGGGTCGCGCCGGCGGTCGTGACCATCAGATCCACGGAGCGTGCGCGAGCAGCGCAGCAGTTTCCGTTCATGGACGATCCGACGTTCCGCGAGTTTTTCGGGGATCGTTTTCCCCAGCAACCGCAGACACCCCAGAGAGTTCAGGGTGTCGGCTCGGGCGTCATCGTTAATTCCGACGGTTACATCCTGACTAATCATCACGTCGTAGATGGTGCGCTCGAGATCAAAGTCGAGTTGACTGATAACCGCACGTACACTGCCAAGCTGGTTGGTTCCGACGCGCCGAGCGATCTGGCAGTGTTGAAGATCGACGCGAAAGATTTACCAACGCTTTCGCTGGGCGATTCAGACAAGGTGCGTGTTGGCGATTTCGTGCTGGCAGTCGGTAATCCGTTGGGCATCGGCCAGACAGTGACGTCCGGCATCGTGAGTGCAAAAGGCCGGGCTACTGGCCTGAGCGATGGCAGTTTTGAAGACTTTCTTCAGACGGACGCCGCGATCAACCGGGGTAATTCCGGCGGCGCTCTCGTCAATACAAACGGCGAGCTGATTGGTATCAACTCGCAAATCTTGTCGCCGTCCGGCGGCAACATCGGAATCGGCTTCGCGATTCCTTCGAACATGGCCAAAGCCGTCATGGACCAGTTGATGAAGACTGGCAAAGTGCGGCGCGGAATGCTTGGCGTGACGATTCAGTCAGTTGATGCGGATCTCGCTTCCAGTTTGAATCTGCCTGCTGCGAGAGGTGCGATTGTTACTTCTGTCGCTCCTGGTGGTCCGGCTGAGAGAGCTGGAATCAAGCGTGGCGACGTGATTACCGCTGTGAACAAGCAGCCCGTCGTCGACAACAACACTCTGCGAAATCAGGTTGCCAGCCTGCCTCCAGGCTCAACCGCCGAGGTGACTGCGCTTCGCAATGGACGCGATCAGAACTTCGAGGTCGCACTTGCGGAATTGCCGGATCGGCCGCGGACGGACAGCGACGATGACAGCGGCAGCACCGGAACCATTGGCAATGAGAAGTTTGGACTAACACTTCAACCTCTTACTGCTGAAATGGCTTCCCGCAACGGCCTCGACGCTGATGATCAGGGATTGCTCGTTACGAGAGTTGATCCGAACGGCAGCGCGGCCAATGCAGGTATCCGGCAAGGTGATCTGATTCAGGAAGTCAATCGTCAGCCAGTGCGAACTGTGACGGAGTTCAGTGCTGCGATTCAGAAGTCAGGCGCCAGGCCAGCCCTCGTTTTGGTGAAGAGACGGAACAACGTGATCTACCTGACATTGAAACCCGGCTCGTAAACCACGCCTCAAACAGAACCGAGCGCGGTAGCGCCGGGTCAGATTTTTCAGTTTTGGAAGATGTGACCCGGCGCTACCGCGCTCGGTTCTGTTATGGTACGTTCCCACAATTCCAGGGAGGAGCGTATATGCGCGAGTTTGATCGCCGGCCGTGGGGAAGCTACACAGTGCTCGAAGAGGACCGCACTTTCAAAGTCAAGCGGATCGAAGTTCTGCCGGGCAAGAGACTCAGTTACCAAAAACATTCGGAACGCGCCGAGCACTGGTTCGTAGTAGAGGGAACGGCCAAGGTTACTCTCGACGGGCAGGAAATCACGGTTCGCGCAGGGGAAGCGATTGACATACCCATTGGTGCGGCACATCGCGTCGAGAACCCAGGCGATGCGGATTTGGTATTCATTGAAGTGCAGCGAGGAAATTATCTCGGCGAAGACGACATCGTGCGCCTCGAAGATGATTACGGGCGCGCAAGTTGAGCCACAAAAAGGCACAAGGCACAAAAAGCACAATATGTCTGTAGCAGAGACAACTACTTCTCCCGAAGACTCACAAAGCCTGTGGTCTGCGGTTAAGGAATCCATCCGCGGCTCGCATCGAAACTACACCACCGGCCCGATCGGACGCGCAATCTTACTGCTCGCCATACCCATGGTCCTGGAGATGATCATGGAGAGTGTGTTTGCAGTAGTAGATATTTTTTGGGTGTCGCACCTCGGCACTGACGCTGCCGCCACAGTTGGTCTCACCGAGTCATTGCTTACTTTGATTTACGCACTCGCGATCGGTCTGAGCATCGGCGCGATGGCAATGATTGCGCGACGCATCGGCGAACAGAATCCGGATGGTGCTGCACGCGCGGCAGTCCAGGCAATTGTTTTGGCATTGATCGTGTCGACAATCCTGAGTGTCGTGGGTGCGCCGCTCGCTCCGAGGCTGATGGCGATGATGGGCGGCTCGCCGTGGGTGGTTCAATATGGCTCCGCGTTCACGCGAATCATGCTCGCGGGAAACGTAACAGTGGTGATGCTCTTCATGATCAACGCCATCTTTCGCGGCGCGGGTGATGCAGCGATTGCAATGCGGACGTTATGGCTGGCCAACTGGATCAACATCCTGCTTGGACCATGTTTGATCTTTGGGCTCGGACCTTTCCCCAAGATGGGCATCGTCGGCGCGGCCATTGCCACGAACATCGGCAGGGGCACCGGAGCGCTCTTCGCACTCAGCAAACTCGTTCGTTCGGGCGGACGATTCAATATCGAGCGCCGTCACCTTCGAATCGAACCGTCGATAATCAGCCGGCTCATCAGGCTCTCGGGCACAGCCACATTTCAGGTCTTCATCGGAATGGCGAGCTGGATCGGACTGGTGCGCATCATTTCGAGTTTCGGCAGCAATGCGGTCGCAGGTTACACGTTTGGAATCCGAGTGATTCTTTTCGCGCTGTTACCGTCGTGGGGAATGGCTAACGCAGCCGCGACGATGGTTGGCCAGGCGCTCGGAGCTGGCGATCCTGAGCGTGCCGAGCGTGCCGTTTGGAAAGCCGGCTTCTACAACATGATCTTTCTGGGGATTATAGGAATCTTGTTTATCTTGTTTGCGCCCCAGATCATCTGGTTTTACACGGACGACCCGAACGTCGCGAAATATGGTGTCGATTGTCTTCGGATCGTGGCGTATGGGTTTTTGTTTTACGCTTACGGCATGGTACTCGGGCAGTCGTTCAATGGTGCCGGTGACACGTGGACGCCCACGATTATCAACTTGTTTGTGTTCTGGTTGTGGGAGATTCCGCTGGCTTACGTGCTGGGTGTCGTGGCAGGGCTCGGGCCGCGGGGTGTTTTCGTCTCCATGACAATCGCGTTCTCAACCTTGGCAGTCGTGAGCGGGGCCGTCTTTCGACGGGGTCGCTGGAAGCAGCGGGTCGTCTGACTCTGTATCGGTGAGGTTCAACTGTAGGGGCGGCCCTCCGTGGCCGCCCGGTGTTTTGTTATGCGTCCGATTGGACGACGGGCAGCCACGGAGGGTCGCCCCTACAGTTGAATTTCGTGAGTGTTTGTGGATGGTTCGCGTTCGAACAGTCCTGCCCGACTTTGCTACGGTTTTTGCGGGATTTCTCACCTTCTCTGTATCTGTACGTTCCAATACATAGACTTTTGAAAATTCAACCCGGCGGCACCTTTGTTGCTTAAGAGACATTTGCCAGATAGAGCAGGGCACGTTGGCGTGCGGCGACTTGCCTAGCTTCGGATCCGCCGACCTAAGCGGAACGAGTCGCCGCACTCCTTCAATTGGCCAATAGCTCACGGCGCAGTTTGCGTGGAGCCAAGGAGGACCTCGTGGAGAAGAAGTTGAAGGGGAAAAAGGTCGCAATACTGGTGGCCGACGGCTTTGAGCAGGTCGAGCTGACTGAGCCGAAGAAGGCGCTGGAGGCGGCCGGAGCCATAACTGAGATTGTTTCCCCCGCCGATAATGAAGTGCAGGGATGGAATCACGACGAGAAAGCGGACGCGTTTCCCGTCGATATGCCGTTGAGCCGGGCACGTTCTGATGATTACGACGCACTATTACTGCCGGGCGGTGTAAGAAATCCGGATCAACTGAGAATGATGATGAGAGCGGTTGAATTTGTCGATGGATTTTTTGTAACTGGTAAACCCGTCGCAGCAATTTGTCATGCGCCGTGGATGCTCATCGATTCGGAAGTAGTTAAAGGCAGGACTATTACTTCGTGGCCATCATTGAAAAAGGATCTAATGAATGCAGGCGCACGTTGGGTTGATCGAGACGTAGTTGTAGATAACGGCTTAATAACTAGCAGAAAGCCTGCCGATATACCCGCGTTCAATAAGAAGATGATCGAGGAATTTGCTGAAGGTCGACATTCGCGGCAGAGAGCCGCGTAGGTTAGCCAGCAAGGCTAGCCAACAAGAGGCACAAAAAGCGCAAAAGATATCTTGTGCTTTTTGTGCCTTTTTGCAGTTAGAGCTTTTTAGCTGTTTGTCCGAGCTTTACTACTCCGCCCTCGATCACTTTTGCATTGATGCCTCGGAGGCAGAGTTGTCTTCCAACTTCTGAGTTCACAAACTTCATCGCCTCCACGCCAAAGCGCGAGACGAATTTATGACAGCCTGTGTGCGGCAGCGGACTCACCTCGAGCACGGCTGAGCCGACTTGCAGTCGTGTGCCCGCCGGCAAGTTCTCTCTGCTCAAATCCATGTCGATGTAGAGCTGATCGCCGGCGAGTGCCCAACGTTCCTTCATCTGGGCCACTAGAGCAGTGACGCGAGCATTCATGATGTTGATCTGCATTTCAGGATGTGCCGATCCATCAGGAGTCTTGGAACTTCCGCGTACGATCCAGTTGTCGCCAATCAACCCTTTAACCGGATCGAGCTCCGCCTCATCCAAAACTTTTCTTTCCTCGATGTTTGGACGGCACACGATCAACTGAACAATGCCGTCATCCTTCGGTGCCTCTCGCAGGTGGCCCAGCGCCGATTCCAGCTCCTGCATCGTCAAATGTTTCATGGTGGAGTAGTATAAGCCGAATCGGCGGCTAAATTCACAACTCTTAACAAATTTTTACCTAGCCTTGACACAGCCCGGCCTGGTCAGGCGTATTCTCTGCCCGCAATGAAGTCCAAAAGAGAAAGCAACGCCCGTTTCCGCTTGGTTCTGACGCTTGGTCTGGCGGTGGTGTTGCCGGCGTTGACGCTCATCTTCGTTAACTTCCAACACGTCAAATCCATCCAGCGTGACAAGAAGGTCGAGGCACTGATTCATCGCGACTTCCAATACGTGCTCACGATCGCTGCCAAGAAGATCACCAGCAGAGCCTATGAGATGACCGAACGAGTGCGAGATGGTTTCCCGGCTGACACTGATTCGGACGATGAGAAACGAAGGAAGCTCGATCTGCTCGTCTCGCAGAACCCCTGGGCCACATACGTTTTTCTTTTCGACTCCAAAAAAGGAATCATTCTCCAGCAGCAACGCGATCGCATGGACGACAAAGAGGCGGCGGAGTCGGCGAAGATGTACACCGGCTGGTTTAGTCTCGAAGGCCCATACTTGTGCGAGCAGATGCGCAAAAAGTCGAAGCCCATCATTTGGTACTCCGGTGAAACTGATCGGCCCAGCGGCGGCACGGTGTACGCGAGTACGGCGATCTTTAGCTTTCCTCAATTCGGTCGCGATCACACGGTGCTGGGCGGTGTAAGCTTTGATCCAAAATATCTGAAGCAAACGTTCTTTCCGGAGCTGCTGGACCAGCTGACTTCACAAACCTTCACCAGTGATACGGGTCCGAATGCTCAAGGTTTTCATGAGTTGATGCCCCAGGAAGCAATTGAGCATCCCGATCAAAAGCTCGCTTTCATGGTCTACCCGGCAGATGCTTTGAAGTCGGAGCCCGATCGACCAATGGTTTTGTCTACCGGTTGGGGTAGCGGCAAACCGGAAGTTACTTACAAACTCGACGATCCTTTTCGTGGCCTCGCACTCGGCATCAAGTTTCAGGGCACAACAGCCGAAGCAATTAGCCGCAGGTGGGTGTGGCAGAGTTTTCTGATCCTCGGAGTGTTGTCGGTTTTGATGATTGGCGGATTGGTGTTGACATATCGCAGCGTCAACAAACAGGTCGCGCTGGCGCGTTTGAAGTCTGACTTCGTTTCCAACGTTTCACACGAGCTGCGAACACCTTTGGCTTTGATCCGCTTGTACGCAGAAACACTCGAGCTGGGTCGCATCACAACGCAGGAGAAGAAGAACGAGTACTACAGCATCATTCGTAAAGAGAGTGAACGGTTGACGGCTTTAATCAACAACATTCTCGACTTCTCGCGCATTGAGGCAGGTGGCAAAGAGTACGACTTCAGAGAGACTGACATTGCCGAACTCGTACGCAACACGCTCGACTCCTATCGTTACCAGATCGAACAGCAGGGCTTTGCGCTGGAGGAGCACATCGATTCCGGCATTCCTCCGTTGAAGGTGGATCGCGAAGCCATCGCGCGCGCTCTTGTAAATCTGGTGAATAATGCACTGAAATATTCCAACAACGAAAAATTCCTGGGCGTGAAGCTTTACCGGGATCAGAGTGTGCTCAAACTTGAAGTGAGCGATCGTGGCATCGGCATTGAGCGGCACGAGCAGTCGAGAATCTTCGAGAAGTTTTATCGCACCTGCGATCCGCTGGTCCATAATACGAAAGGCAGTGGTCTCGGATTGTCGCTTGTGCGTCACATAACGCAAGCGCATGGCGGCGACGTTGAGGTTGAGAGCACGCCCGGACGCGGCAGCAAGTTCACGCTATCGCTGCCATTAGTTAATCAAACGACATGAAAAGACATTTTGTGCCTTTTATGGCTAAAAGGTGGGCGTTATGAAGACCAAAATCCTAATCGTCGAAGATGAGCCCGCGATGGTTGCCGGCTTGCGCGACAACTTCGAATACGAAGGTTACGACGTGATCAGCGCTGAAGACGGCGTGAGCGGGCTCGATAAAGCAATGTCTGACAATCCCGATCTGGTTGTGCTCGACGTGATGATGCCGCGCATGAGTGGACTCGATGTTTGCAAGCAGTTGAAAGCGAAGCGACCGTCAGTTCCGATCATCATGCTGACCGCGCGCGGACAGGAGATCGATAAAGTTGTTGGTTTGGAATTAGGTGCTGACGATTACGTCACGAAGCCGTTTTCAATACGCGAGCTGATGGCGCGCGTGAAAGCAGTGCTGCGGCGAGCCTCATCACCCGCGCCCGTGCCCGAGGTGTATAAATTCAGTGATGTCGAAGTGAATATTCGCAGCAACGAAGTGCGTCGCAATGGCGATTTGGTGGATCTGTCGGCGAAAGAGTTTGCGCTGCTTGCTTACTTCATTGCGCATCCGGTGGAAACACTCAGCCGCGATCGTTTGCTCGATGCGGTCTGGGGTTATGAAAATTATCCAACCACTCGTACAGTTGATACGCACATCGTTCATCTGAGACAAAAGCTCGAACCAAATCCCGAAGAACCACGTTTCATACTTACTGTTCATGGTAGCGGATATAAGTTTGTAGGATGACATCATGACTCTCCCAGCACTCGATATCGGTTCAACTTCCCCCGGTACAATTGCTACAGTTGCGTCGCCGCTTACTGACATTCAGCTCAAGCTGGAAAGGCTTCAACAGGATTACGCGGAGCTGAACACTGCGATCTTCGAAGCGGCACAAGTGCATCGTCGATTGTGTGCGCCGAGTCTCGTGCGCCATGGTGCATTCGATGTTGCGAGTGAGATCTTTGCAGTTCGCCACTTGCCGGGAGATTTCTTCAGTGTCGAAGAGACGCGTGAAGGTTTGGTGCTGGCGCTTGGCGATATCGGTGGCAAAGGTCTCGCTGCTGGAATGTGGGTGACGCACCTTGTCGGTCTGCTTCGCACGCACACTGCTTTTAGCAGCGATCCGGAAGCGATCGTTGCAGGGATAAATCGCGACATCGCAAGGTTAACGTCCGTTGAACCACTGAGTACTCTCTTTGTAGCGCGATTGGATTCGCGTTCAGGAAGACTCGACTACTGTAGCGCCGGGCATCCGCCTGCTCTGCTTCTGCGTGAAGATGGAAGGCTTGAATTACTTTCCGATGGTGGACCAGTGCTTGGCGCAGTTGCTACAGCTCCGTTTGATCGTGGCAGCGTGATACTGAACAGCGGCGATCTGCTGTTGGTGTGTTCAGATGGAATTCTCGAGTCGTTCAACGAAGCGGAGCAGGAGTTTGGCAACATGCGGCTTCAGACTGAATTGCGTCGCGCGCAGGGAGGATCGGCAGAGGCAGTGCTGTTTTCAGTGTTGGCGGCAGTGCAGGATTTTGCGGCGCCACGCCCGCTCACGGATGATATGACACTCGCAGTCGTCAAGAATAACAGCCACTGATCTCCGGGGAATTCAAGCTTAGTTCAGAGTTCAAGCTTTAGCTTGCTCTTACGTCCAAGGCAGCAGCCTAAAGGCTGAACTCTGAACTATACTTGAATTCCGGGCGAAGCATAATAATCAAACTCAATCAAACGAAAGGGGAACAGGTTATGGCAGATGTAAAACCGATTCCGGAGGGATATCACTCTTTAACACCTTATCTGATCATCGATGGTGCAGCCGAGGCGATGGAGTATTACAAGAAGGCGTTTGGTGCTGTCGAACTGTTTCGCATGGAGCACGGCGGAAAGATCGGTCATGCGGAGATGAAGATCGGTGACTCACCGTTCATGCTGGCGGATGCGGGTGAAGTGTACAAATCACCAAAATCGCTGGGCGCCACACCGGTAAGTCTGATGATCTACGTTGACGACGTCGACACGATCTATCCGCAGGCACTCGCCGCCGGCGGTACTGAGCACAAACCTTTGCAGGATCAGTTTTACGGAGATCGTTCCGGTACGTTGACGGATCCTTTCGGTCACGTCTGGACGGTTGCCACGCACAAGGAAGACGTCAGTTCGGAAGAGATCGAGAAGCGCCTGGCCGCAATGGCCGCCGGTGGCCACGGAGGCTAGCCACAGAAGATCAGCCACAAAGAGGCACAAAAAGCACATAAGGTTTCTCTCATCGTTTTGTGTGCTTCTTTGCGGCAAAAATCTTATTGCGGCAGAGATCGGACTTCGCGCAAGCGGCGCTCGAGGAAGCGCCGCTCGCTCTCATTCGTGGCTAAACGAAGCGCCAATTCATAACTCTCAGCTGCTTCGTCATTCGATCCGAGGCGGCGCAGCATGTCGGCGCGAGCGGCATACAGGAGATGATAGTCATCGAGCTCTCCTGACGCTGCGACCTCCTCGATCAGTTCGAGTCCGGCTTGCGGACCTTTTGCCATCGCGATTGCCACAGCACGATTCAATGACACGATTGGAGAAGGCATCAGCTCTGCAAGTAAATCATAGAGCTTAACTATCTGAGGCCAGTTCGTGTCTTCAGGTCGCGCAGCTTTACAATGCTCGGCTGCGATCGCGGCTTCTAGTGCGAATGGACCAGACTCACCGTTTAGCGCCTCTGCGACTAATGAGAGTGCCTCCTGGATTTGTGGTCTGTTCCAAAGTGTGCGGTCCTGCTCTTCGAGCACAACGAGATCGCCGTCGTCATCCAGTCGAGCCTCGCGTCGTGAGTCTTGTAACAACATGAGAGCGAGCAGCGCCGTTGCTTCCGCGTGAGGGCTGGGCCCGAGCAGCGTAATGAGAAGACGTCCGAGTCGAATAGCCTCAGCGCAAAGATCGGCTCTCACGAGAGGCTTGCCGCGCGTGGCGGCATAGCCTTCGGTAAAGATCAGGTAAATTGCTGTTAACACACCGTCGAGCCGCGCCGGCATTTCCGTTGTGTCAGGCACACTGAAGGGAATTCCGGCGTCGCGGATTTTGCGTTTGGCGCGCACTAGTCGCTGGGCCATCGTTGCAGTTGGGACGAGAAATGCGCGCGCGATTTCATCGGTTTGAAGACCGCCTAAAGTCCGGAGCGTGAGTCCGACTTGTGCTTCGAGAGATAGGGCTGGATGGCAGCACGTGAAGATCAGCCGTAAACGATCGTCAGGGATTTCGTCGAAGTTCAGATCTGGCGGCTCGACCATCGGTTCGGAGGCGAAATCCGGATCAGCTTCGAGTTTTTCCTGGAGACGGGTTTGACGACGCAGGCGATCGAT